>NZ_BCNY01000013.1:0-300000 GCF_001602375.1 Methanoculleus horonobensis
TTTCGTGCGGATATCGCCACGCACTGCCCCCGCCCCCTGGGGCGGGGAACGACTGCCGGGAGCGGAGCGGACGGCGGGAGTTTGAGCACCGCAGGTGCAGAGGAGGGGGCCGGAGGCCGGGCGGGGTGGGGGTTACACGTCAACTTATGGGGTGGGGACAGGGGAGGGGGGAGTATCCCCCCTCCCCGCGAGCCGCCTCCCCAAATGGCGATAGCCACCTGAAAGCCGTGTTAGCGATGCGATCTCCACAGCAAACCTAAGATTATCAAACCTTGGCCCCCCCGTTCGCTGCACCACTCCCTCAAAAAACGCACCGCCCCAAAGGACTAAGAAACCGGGAGCCAGGCCCCCCTCGCTCGAAGAATTTTGTTCTTCTCACGCTCCCGGCGCGAAGGCCTTCGGCCGGTCGCGTTCAGGAGGTCTCAACTCAGCAGATCCGCTCGATAAAATTCTCAAGAATCTTCAGCCCCACCGCCCCGCTCTTCTCGGGGTGGAACTGGACGCCGTAGGTGAGCCCGTTATTGACCGCCGAGGCGAAGGGGTGGACGTAGGTGGTGCTCGCGATGGTGTTCGCCGGTGCGGCCGCCGCGTAGTAGGAGTGGACGAAGTAGACGTACTCCTCCTCGTGGAGCCCGTCAAAGAGCGGGATCCCGGGATCGATAGTGATGGTGTTCCAGCCCATGTGGGGAACCTTCTCCCCGGCGGCCGGGACGAACCTTTTGACGTCGCCCGCAACAAGGCCGAGCCCCCGGTGGATGCCGTGTTCCTCGCTTCTGTCCATGAGCATCTGCATCCCGAGACAGATCCCGAGGAGCGGCGTCTCGTTCGCGGCGGAAAGGACGGTTTCTGCAAGATCGCCGAGCATCTCCATCCCGTCCCGGAACGCCCCTACGCCGGGGAGGACGATCCCGTCGGCGGACGCTATCGCCTCCGGATCGGCCGTGATCGTCGGCGCCGCTCCCGCCCGCTCGAGGCCGCGGAGCACGCTTCGCAGGTTGCCGAGGCCGTAATCAATTATAACTATCTTCTTCTTCATCCGCGTCTCCCCGTTTCCTCCAGAGTCCGCGCTCGATCCAGTCGTCGGGAAGCCCCCGCTCCTCCTGCCACCGGGCGAGCCTTCGATACCACATCTCCAGGAGTCCGGGGTGGGACTCCCCGATGATTGCAAACGTCGCAAGGTCGCTCGAGGGGCACATGAAACACCCGATGCGGTCGAGCCCCCGCTCGTAGAGGGGGTTGTAGGGCGCCTTCTCGCGGAAGATGTAGAGCCAGACGTGCATCGCCGTCCACTGCTGGATGGGGGCCGCCGAGAGTTGCTGCGGGACATAGGAGTTCTTCCAGACCCGCCTGCTCTGCATCCGCTTCACCGACTCGTACTTCCGCTGCCCTATGAACGAGAGGCATTCTCCCCAGTTCTCGTCGATCAGGCGGCCGACAGGGTGGAGTTTGCAGACCTTGCAGCACCAGCGGTTGTCGACGGCCGGCGGGCCGTTCTCCTCGAACGTCTTCCAGAAGGTCTCGTCGTCGCAGATCTTCAAGACTTCGAGCCCGTAACGTTCCGCCACCGCGTCCACGTTCTCGCAGGTCTCGGGGAACTCGAGCCCCGTGTCCGCAAAGAGGAGCGGCACCGGCCCGAGCGCTTTTAAGACGACGAGCAGGGTCGCGAGGCTGTCCTTGCCGCCGGAGTAGGAGACCGTGGGCCTCTCTGGGTTCTGTTCCGCGACCTCGCGGACGAACCGGATGCTTTTCGACTCGTAGTCCGCGAGAGCCGGTTCGTTGGCCCTGACGGCATCTTCCCACGTCGCTTCGCCGGGAACACAGACCGACTTGACGTTCTTTCGCGTCCTGACGACGACTCCGCGCTCCATCGTCCCGGCGGTTGCGGCATCGACCTTCGCCCTTCCGACGCCGACGCACTCGCCGGCCTTCGTCAGGATGAAGACCTCGTCGCCTTCGGCGACGGCGGGGTCGATCGAGACGAGGCCCGGTGCGAGGACGCTTGCCCCGGACTCGAGGATGGAGGGGATCGCGCCGTCGTCGACGACGACGTAGCGCTTCGTCGGCTTCAGGTACTTCGCGGCGGCCGGGCGTGGGAGGGGTTCCCAGCGGTGCTCGTCGGGGAAGTAGCGGACCGCGCCGACGACCGCCCCGCCGAGGACGATCTCGTCCATCCGGTCGTCGGCGGGAACCTTGTTCAGGAGCGCGATGTGGCCCTCCGGTACCAGCGCCGCTCCGAAGTGCTCGCGGAATATGCGGTTGATCCGCTCGATGTCGTCGGGGAACGCGGGCCGGGCGTCTCCCGGCGGCGTGACGGCTACCGGACGGGTGGGGGCGCCGCATGCGCAGACCCCGGAGAGCACGGGAGCATGGCAGGCGTCGCACCAGCGAAGCAAGATCTTGCCGAGGTAAATGCGGGCCATTCTTATATTCGTTGGGGCGAAACGAATAAAAGTCTTGGTGTATTCTACATCTTTCCCGCAGTACTCTCTCTGACGGCGGTTTTGCCCGGCGAGAGGGTCGCCCCTCCCTGCCGGTGGTTCACCCCGCCGCACCGGCCGCCGGAACCCGGGTTGAGTAGCCCGATTCGCGTGAATCGGGTTCTTTGGGCGTGGTGGAAGGGGCGGGGCAAACTATTAAATACAACTAGTTTCTCATAGTATTGTCATGTTCAATCATGTAGAATTGTGGCCGCCGGTCATCTTTCGGCGCTTCAGCAATTCTACACAGGCAGATGGGGAGAACCCGGACCTACCCGGGTCTCCCGTCATGACAATCGAGAGTATGCCCCTGTCCGGAACCGTAACCACCGGGCGGGGGATGTGGGGTGAAGAAGATGCATGAGAGCAGGGGTGCAAAGATGGTATCGATGCGAGTTGCAGGAAGAACGCTCCGAAAGACCGAGATACTCGGGCTGTTCATCTTCGGACTCATGGCGGTCGTCATGCTTGCGGTCGGCGCAGCGCTCTTCTGCGACTGGCTTGCCGAGCCCGGCTCGGCGCCCGCAGGGACGCCGGCCGATATCGGTCCGTTACCCGGAGGCTTCGCGATTGCCGGCGCGATCCCGGTCGTGCCCCTCGTGATCGGCGTCCAGGTGGTGGGGGCGCTCACGCTCGTCGTACTCTACATGCTCTCCAGTGCCGGGCGCGAAGCATAGGGCGCTCCGGTGCGATCCCCTCTCCCGCTGCAGCCCGGATGCCGGGAAAAACTCCCTTATTTTGTTCTGATTCCGTGTAACACGGCGGACTGTCCGTAATATTTATATCCCGACCGGATGACATCAGATCTATCCCACCTCGGGAGGGAGGTGTGTCATCCATGGCAAAGGACAAGAAGTCCCAGGATAAGAAGCAGGAGAAGAAGGCGGAGAAGGTTCAGGACAAGGCTAAGAAGAACTGAACCACCTGCATACTCTATTCCTTTTTTTCCTTGATTACACTGCTCGGTCTCCTCCCCCCGCTATTGCGAACGCCTGAGGAGGCGGACTGCACGGAACCCCGCGGTCTACAGCCTCCGCGCCGCCCCGAAGACCAGGGCGAGGACCGGCACGATCTCGAGCCTCCCCGCCCACATCACGATGATGAAGAGCCACTTCGCCGCGGGGCAGATCGCGGGGTTGACGAACCCGGTGCTGAGCCCGACGCTGGATGCGGCGGAGACGACCTCGAAGATGATCTCGGCGGAGTCGAAGCCCCCCTGCGGCGCGAGGTGGAGCAGGAGGAGGGTGGCAATGGCGACCATCAGGACGAAGAGGACGACGACGAGCATGCTCTTCGAGACCTCGTATTCCGGGAGGTGTTCGAGGATCGGCCGGCCGTCGTGCCGGAGTGGGGTGATCGCCCGCCAGCCGGTATGGAGCCTCTTAAACCACCACCGGAGCATCTCGAGGGCGAGGATGACCCGGCCGAGTTTGATGCCGCCGGCGGTGCTTCCGGCCGATCCGCCGACGAGCATCAGCGCGGCGAGGACCATCACCGTCGAGCCGTACCAGGTTTTAGGGTCGGCGTTCTGGAACCCGGTGCAGGTGATGCCGCTCACGGTCATGAAGAGCCCCTCCCGGAGGGCCTCGGCAGGGGGGAGGGCCGAGACGGTTGCGAGGTCGAGGGTGATGGCGGCGCACCCGGCAATGATGAGAGCGAAGAGGAGGATTGCCTGCCGGTCGGCAAAGAGCTGGAACCTCTTTTTGTAGTAGAGCAGGAAGTAGAGTTTGAACGGCAGCGCCCCGGCGATCATGATCGGGACAAGGAGCATCTCGAGCAGCGGGCTGTCGTAGTAGAGGATGCCGGCCGAATGCACCGCGAACCCGCCGGTCGATATCGTCGTCATGACGATGTTTACGGCGTCCCAGAGGGGGATCCCCGAGAGGAGGACGAGCCCGACGCCGAGGGCGGTGAGCACCAGGTATATCCGCCACATCTCGACGGCCGTGGTCACGACGCTCGGCATGAACGTCTCCGACCGGCCTTCCGAGCGGTAGAGCCGGAACCGGGTCAGGCCGGATCTTCCCGCGAGAGCGATGGTGAACGCGACGATCCCGAGTCCGCCCATCCACTGGGTCAGCGACCGCCAGAAGAGGATCGTCTTCGGCGTGGCGTCGACCGACGGGAGGAGGGAGAACCCCGTGCCCGTCCAGCCCGACATCGCCTCGAAGACGCTGTCGGTGTAGGGGAGGTTGAGGCCGAACGTGTAGGGGAGTGCGCCGATAAGGGCGGCGGCAAGCCAGATCAGGGCGACCGCCGAGAGGGCGACGGAGAGGCGTGCTTCTCCCTCCACCTTCGGGACGCCGGCAAGCCATACACCGACGATGCCGAATCCCGCCGGCGCCGAGGCCATGGGGAGAAGGATGCCCTCTTCGCCGTACCAGAGGGCGACCAGGAACGGTGAGCAGGAGACCAGCGCGATGAAGAGGAATATGAGCCCGATGTCGGGAGCTATGATCGCGAACTGGCTGTGTGCCGCCGGCAATGCCTTTCTGCCGGGATGCTCCGGGAAGAAGTGGTTTTTGCGATGGTGCATTCTCGCACCCGGTGCGGGGTTCTCCCGCCGCATCACGGAGGTACGCGTATCGGTTATCTACATTGTGGTCGTCTACCGCGGTTGTACTCCACCCGCGCTCAACCCCCGGTTAAGGATTGCGATGCCAACCCCTTTTATCTGATTAAAAATATATTGATGTCTGCATTGTTCGTCCCGGCGGTTGACGGTTCGACGGCTCGTACCCGCGCCGTGCCCATCGAACCCCCCGGCGAAGCCGAAGAAACCTGCAACCGATCGGAGTGCGCCGGGCGGGCACGAAAAGCGGGGAGGTACCTGGATGCCGGAAGAGCTTCTGGGGTGATATATGGAGAAACTGCGAGACGAATTACCGGGGAACCTTCTGGAGATACTGCAGGAAGCCGCTTCTGTCCTCGATTGCCGGTCGCGGGAGAGGCTGGCGGCGGGGATCGAGACCCTGCTCGGCGAAAACCACGATCTGGCCGTCCGTGCCGCCCGCGCAGAGCTGGAGCGCGATGCCCTTCTTGCCGCCGTCGGCAGGCAGGGGATCGTCTACGACGCCGGCGGCGGGGTGGTCGCGGCGGGCCCGGGCGAGGAGGATCGAATTGCCCGGGCGCTCCTCGGGAGGCTGGACGTATCGCTCGGGTACCCCGGCGGCGAACCGGTTCCTCCCGGCGAACTCCCCGGGCACCGGGCGCTCAGGGGAGAGAGGCTTGCATCCTGCCGCTACACCATCCACGATCCCGGCGGGGAAGATCTTCATGCCGTCGTATCCGCCTCGCCGATCATCATGGACGGGGCCGTCTCCGGCGCCACTGTCACCTGGCAGGACGTCACCGGAGAGGAGCAGGCATGCCGCCGCCTCGCGGAGGCGAACACCCTGCTCGAGGGGCTCTTCGAGAACCTCGGCGATATCGTCGGCGTCCAGCGGCCGGACAGGACGATCCTGCGCTACAATCGCGCCGGCTACGAGATGCTCGGGATGACGCCGGAGGAGGTGGCGGGGCGGAAGTGCTACGACCTCCTCGGGAGGACGTCGCCCTGCACGGTCTGTGCGACGGAGCTTGCGGTCGCGAGCAGGAAGCGGGAGGTCGTGGAGAAGTTCGTGCCCGAACTCGGGCGGTACCTGGAGTGCCGCTCAAGCCCGATCCTGGATGAGAAGGGCGAGGTGGCGTTCATCGTCGAGCAGCTCTACGACATCACCGACCGGAGGCGTGCCGAGGACGAACTCCGGGAGAGCGAGGCGACGGCCCGGGCGCTCCTGAACGCCCCGAGCGAGATGATCGTCCTCCTCGACAGGGATGGCAGGCTCCTCGACACCAACGAGATGACGACACGGCGGTTTGCGCGCAGCCGGGAGGATCTCATCGGCCGGAACATACTCCAGTTCTTCGCGCCGGATGCGGCGGCGGTGTACGCGGCACGCCTCAGGGATGTCGTCGCGTCGGGCCGGCCTGCACGGTTCGAGGACGCATGGGATGGGCGGCTGTACGACGTCGTCCTCTACCCGGCCGCCGACGAGCAGGGCAACGTCATCCGGGTTGCGGCGGTTGCACGGGACGTCACCGGGAAGAAGCGGGGGGAGGATGCCCTGCGGAGGCGGACGCACGACCTGAACGAGCGGGTGAAGGAACTCTCGATCCTGTATGAGATATCCCGGATCATCGAACGGCGATCGGAGCCTTCGCTCAACGAGGTCTTCCGTGAAGTCGTCCGGGTTCTCCCCTCCGGCTGGGAGTACCCGGAGGATACCGTCGCGAGGATCACGGTGCACGGGCATCGGTTTGCGACGGAACGCTTCGCGGAGACGCCCTGGCGGCAGGTATCTCCTGTCGTCGTCCGCGGGGAGACGGTCGGGATGGTGGAGGTCTGTTACCTCCACGAGAGGCCGGAGAGGGACGAAGGCCCGTTCCTCGCCGAAGAGCGGGCGCTGCTCGATATCGTTGCCGGACGGCTCGGAAGCATGATTGAGCGGTTCCAGGCATGGGACTCCCTCGAGAAGAGCGAGTCGCAGTTCCGGGAGATCATGCAGCAGAGTTTCGATATGATCTACACCTGCTACAACGAGGGCGGGATCGCCTACATCTCCCCGGCGGTGAACCGCATCCTCGGCTACACGCCCGATGAGATCATCGGCAGGAGGTGCCGGGACTTCGTCGTCCCCGGGTCGCTCCCCGCCTGGGAGGAGGGGCGAACGAAGATTGCCCGGGGCGAGCCGGTCGAGGGGCTCGAGATTGAGTTCCACCGGAAAGACGGATCGGTGGCCTGCCTCGAACTGAACGAGTCGCCGATCGTCCGCGACCGGTCGGTGATCGGGGTGCACGTGGTCGGCAGGGACGTCACCGAGCGGAAACAGAACGAACAACTCCGGCAGCACGCGTTCGATCAGATCGAGCGGAACATCGAGCAGTTCGCGATCCTCGGCGACCATATCCGCCAGCCGCTCCAGGTGATCCTGGGCATGACCGAGCTGATCGACGAAGAGGCGGCTACGGGGAAGATCCGTGAGCAGGTCGACCGGATCAACGGCTACGTCCGGGACCTCGACCGGGGCTGGATCGAGTCGAGGCAGGTTCGGGAGTTTCTGCGGAAGCACGAGCTGGCGTGAGGGGGGATTCTCCCCGAGCCTCCCGGCCGTTGCGATATGTTTCAGCCGGACGGCGCCCTGCACTCTCCCGGCACAACCCTGCGACCGGCAACCCCGGGGGAAAAGCGTTATCCTGATGAGCGGGTAACAGGAGTATAATACATGCTTACGGCTGACGGCATCCTCGGTGCGCTGGCGGAACACCGTGAACGGATCAGGAGCCTGGGCGTCCGGCGGATCGGGGTCTTCGGATCGTTTGCCCTGGGCGAAACGACGCTCTGGAATGCGATGGGCCGAAGGGTGCGACGGACAACGTCCGGAGCTTGAGAAGACGCGAAGCGTCTTCGAGTCCGGAGCATGAGCACCGTCAGGTGCGAAAGAGCGGAGTTCGAGAAACCGAAGGTTTCGAGCAGAGCGCGAAGAGAGCGATATCGATATTCTCATCGAGTTCAAGGAAGGAGGACGTTCTTTTGACACATACATGGACATCAGGTTCTTCCTCGAAGATCTCTTCGGGAGAAAAGTCGACCTCGTCGACCGCGATGCCATAAAACCGGCTCTCGCACCACATATCCTCAGAAGTGTTCGGTATGTCCCGGGAATATAACCTCTATCTCCACGATATCCTTGAGGCTATCAGGAGAATTGACCGATACACCCGGGGAATGGACTACGAGGAGTTCCTGGCGGACGACCTGGTACAGGACGGAGTGATCCGGAACCTCATGGTCTCCCCCGGAGAGCCGCTTTGCCCCTCAAAAGACTGATACGGGTGAGCGTCATACTAACCAGTATAGATACGGGTGGGCAGAGTGGCAGGACGCACATTAACCAGGATGGCACGCGAGACTATCATCGCGATACTCACCCGAAACGATGCCGAGTGGATCGCGGTCTTCGGCTCCTATGCGCGGGGATCCGCCAACCCGTCGAGCGATATCGATATCCTGGTCAGGTTCGCCCGCAAAAAAAGCCTTTTTTCGCTTGTCCGGATCGAGGACGAGCTTGCCCGGGCTCTGTGCATGAAGGTGGATCTCGTCACCGAGAACGCCGTGAGCCCGTACCTTGCCGATGCAATCTACCGTGACGCCGTGGTGATCTATGACGCCGGAGGACTTCCGCATATCTTCACCACATCCTTGATGCCATACTGAGCATCGAGGAGTTCTCCGAAGGCATCGGATCGGCGGAGGATCTCCGGAACCGCCGGCTGGAGCGTGCCGGGATCGAGCGCATGCTGACCATCATCGGCGAGGCGGCAAAGATGGCATCGCCGGAGTTGCGCAGGGAGTACCCGGAGATCCCCTGGAGGGAGGCTGCGGGGATGCGGGATAAGATCGTCCACCATTACTTCGGCGTGGATTACGAAGCGGTGTTCCTGACCCTGCGCGATGATCTTCCGGTCCTTAAGCGAGAAATCCAGTCGATTCTTAACGAAGCCTAACGTTAGTTACGCTGTTTCTCACCCCGTCGTGACCGCATGGTCGCCCTCGTCGAGAAGATGCTCGACCTGAACAGGCGCCTCGCGGCGGCGAAGGCCCCGCATGAGAAGGAGGTGCTCGCCGGGATGATCTATGCGACCGACCGGCAGATCGATAGGCTGGTGTATGAGTTGTACGGGCTCATGGAGGAGGAGATCGCGGTTGTGGAGGGGGCGGCCTGATGCAGGAGCCAGTCCTCCTGCATGAGGAAGTTGGCGCAGGGCTTCACCACGATCGCCACGCATCCATCCATCACCCGTACCGGCCGCATCAATCCCCGCACACAGGAGCGAAGAACCTTTAATTTTCCCGGCGGCAATAGTGATCCATGGAGTGGGGACAATGCCGGTAGAAGTCGACGGAAGACTGATCGACGACACGACAATCCAGCTCGACCGACCCCTGAAACCCGGGGAAGAGCGAGTGGTAGTCAGGTTGAGGAAACACCCTAAAAAAATGACAAAACTCTATGCTCCTGAAGAATACATCCTGAAACTGGCCGAGAAAGACCTCGAAGAATTGTACTGATACATATATCGGAGATGATACGGCATGCTTACGGCTGACGGCATTCTCGGTGCGCTGGCGGAACACCGCGAACGGATCAGGAGCCTGGGCGTTCGGCGGATCGGGGTCTTCGGGTCGTTTGCCCGGGACGAGGGGCATGAAGAGAGCGATATCGATATTCTCATCGAGTTCAAGGAAGGAGGACGTTCTTTTGACACATACATGGACATCAAGTTCTTCCTCGAAGATCTCTTCGGGAGAAAAGTCGACCTCGTCGGCCGCGATGCCATAAAACCGGCTCTCGCACCGCATATCCTCCGGAGCGTTCGGTATGTCCCGGGAATATAACCTCTATCCACGTATGACCGATCCCGTCCTTACCAGGGACGCGCTCCCCCAAAGAAGTGCAGAAAAGAGGTTCAACCCGACGTCAGGATGCGGGGGAAGGGATTCGAACCCTTGAACTCCTTCAAGACTGGACCCTAAATCCAGCGCCTTTGACCTGGCTCGGCAACCCCCGCGTGCATATATGTCGGCGCCGGGAGCATTATATTTGTTCCCCGGCGGCCGGGGGTCGCCGGTGCCCTGCGCTCCGGGTGTCCCGGTACCTGCCTTTCGCAGACTCCCGGCACCCGGAGATCCGGCAGCTATCCGGTATCTGCGGCGCGCAACGGCTCCGGGACGGGCGTGGAAAATTATATTGTTTGCAAAATATAATATATCTTATACAAAATTAACCCGGGGGAGTATTGTGCCCGGGGTGCTCCACCGATGCATTCCGGCTAAATCATGCCCGAAATGGTAACAACAAAACCTTTATTGAATTGATCGACCGTATTTTCCAGTAGTTGAGTGATAATGCTGGGTGAGATCCTCCATATCCTGGCGGCGGCCGCTGTCAGCTGGATTCTCTTCGTTACCGTCGATATTCTCTTCAAATTGCCGGAAGCGGGGGGCGTCAGCGGAGCGTCGGCTATCGCGCGGGATATCGAGGCCGGCGGCGGCGCTCTCGCCGGCGGCACCATGATGGGGAACATCGTCTGCTCCCCCGACGCCTCGGCCGGGACGCTCCTTGCCGCATGCGGCGTCTACGTCGCCGGCATCCCCGGCGGGCTCGTCGCGGCCGCGCTCGTCTTCATCGGCAACCGCATCTGCCACGACCCCGGCTATGCCGGAACCACCGGCGCAGTCCTCGCCACGTTCGTCGTCTACGGCTTCACGCTGGTCGGATTCGCCGCGACGGACTTCATCGCAGGGATGGTCATCGCCATCCTCACCATCCAGGGGCTCTCCCACGCCCATGCGAGCCGGCTCCTTGCACGGCTCTGGAGGGTCAGAGAGTGATCGCGATCTACATCGTCGCCGCGATTGCGCTCTTTGCCGTCATCAGGGCCACCGTCGAGAAGAACACCGGGAGAAAGCTCCCCTACGTCAACGTCATGAACTTCGCCGTCGCCGGGACGATCGTCCTGCTCCTCGACCACCCGCTCGCCCTCGTCGCGGCCGCGGCCTACTTCGTCGGCTCGACGCTCGAGTCGAACGCCATCGCGAGCACCTACGCGGGGGGTGAGCGTCGTGGATGACCTTCTCGTCCTCCTCTTCGCGGCCGTGGCGGTCATCGGGGCGGTGAGCGCCTACCTCCAGCGGGACCGCTTCGGCAAGCTGATCGCCGTCGGTATCGTCTTCGGCGGCATCGCGCCGTTCATCGCCGCCCGCGGCTACCTGGACGTCCTCATCGCCGTCAGCCTGATCGTCCCCATCACCACGATCATCATGCTGCTCGTCTGCAGGAGGGATCCCCGTGACGCCTGAGTTCGTCCTCGGCTGCATCATCCTCATCATCGGGGTGATCGCCGCCGGGTTCCCGCGCGAGAAGACCTACCTCTCACGGCTGATCAACCTCGAGATCCCCGCGTTCGGGCTCCTCCTGATCATGCTCGCCTACGACGAGATGCTCGCCCTGCTGACGTTCATCGGGGTCACGGCGATCTCGACCTTCGTCCTCGTCCGGGCCATCGAGCGCAAGGAGGCAGCAGAATGACGCCGAACCGGTCGATCATCACCCGGATATCGGCGATAATCTCACGGGTCGAGAACCTCACCTCGCTCTATGCACTCCTCGCGATCGTCGTCGTCGCGCTCGGCCTCGTCACCCTGCCGTTCATCGCCTACCACGACGACCAGCTCTACCCGAAAGTCCTCGATCCCGAGAGCACCCTCCACCCCTACGACCGGGGCGGGGTACCGTTCGGGACGACTCCCGTCAAGGCGCAGTATCCCGAGAACTCGCCCTACGCCGGTTACGTGACGGCCTACCTGACCCCGTTCAGCCAGTGGCTCGCCGATACCACCCACCATATGGGAACGACGATCGTCGCCCACCCCGGCGGCATCATCGACGAGATCCTCTACAACACCCGGGGGCTGGATACCGTCGTCGAGACGAGCATCCTCTTCGTGGCGTTCGGGATCGCAAGTTACCTCTTCAGGAGGGATGACTGATGGATATCGCCTATCCGGTCGGCCTCATCGTCGTCGCGGTCGCGATCATCATCGGGTTTGCCGCCCTCGTCCGGGAGAAGGACGACCTGCACCGGATCCTCCTCACCGACCTCGCGGAGATCCTCGCCCTCGTCCTGATCGCGCTCGTCGCCACCGACCTCGCCGAGGCGCTCATCCTCCCCGGGCTCGTCGTCGGGATATCCGAACTGATGGCCGTCTCGGAGGTCTACATCGCGAAGGAAGGGCTCCGGGCGCCGACGGGGCCGCCGTTCCGGATCGAGGTGATGGACAGCGCTCCGGGCATCCTCGCGCTGATCCTGGTCGCCTACGGCATCGTCCTCTCGGGATTCACCGGCGGAGCGATCGCCGCGGTCGGCGCGGTCTTCTACTTCATGTGCCGGGGGCACGCCGAGCAGTTCGAGTTGATCGAGACCGTGAGCGGCTACGCATGGGCGTTCTGGATAGGAGCGTTCTTCATCTTCATGTTCCTCCCCGCGTACTGGTTCTTTGCAGTGATGATCGCCGGAGGAGCGATCCTCATCAAAGTGATGGCGAAGATGTCCCTTGTCGGGACGATGCGGCGGGGTGGTCCGGATGTTTGATCTCCCCACGGCGAACATCGGCGGGCCGGACCTCTTCGTACTGGAGTTCGGCGACATCGTCGCCTACTTCAGCCCCTACACCGCGGCGCTCTTCGTCTTCGCGCTCATCTTCACGGTTCTCGTCATCGTGAGCCGCCCGGAGCGTCAGGTGGACATCGCGTTCGGCGGCGACGCCTACTACACGAAGGTGGTCGACCCGGACCTCCTGCGGTTCCAGCGGTTCATGGCGATCGCCTGCGGGCTCGCCACGCTCGGGGCGATGGTGACCGGGGACGTCTTCAACTTCACCCTCTTCGCCTCGATGGTGGGGATCACGAACATCGGCATCGTCGCGGCCTACCGGAACCGGCACGTCTTAAACGCCGCGTTCCAGTACGGCATCGTCGCGATGCTCGCCACCGTCCCGCTCTTCGGGGGCGCGGCGATCGTCCTTTCCAGCACCGGCACCCTGAGCATGTGGGAACTCTTCACCGCCGCGGTGACGGTCCCCCTCATCGCGAAGGCGTTCCTGGTTCTCGGCGTCATGGGAGAGGGGATGGCGCCGTTCTACATAGCAAAAGCGGAGATCACGAGAGCGCAGGGAGCGCCGTTCATCCTGATGGTGCACGTCAGCTCGCTCCTCCTCTTCCTGCGCGTAACGGAGATCGTCATATCGATGTGATTGCCATGAAGAAACGGACAGCACTGATTGTCGGGGTTGCCGCGGGCGTTATCGCGACGGCGGCCGGGCTCCTTGCCGCTCTCGGCTACCTCCCGGTCATTGCCGCGGAGATCGTCACGGTCGTCACGTTCCCGGCTTTCGTCATCTTCATCGCACTGTGGTGGAACGCAAAATCCGGAGAAGAAGATATCCCGTTCATAGGATACTGACATGATCGAATACCTGCTCTTTGCCACCTTCATCGGCCTGCTCTTCCACGGCATCCACCGGAAAGTCATCGCGAGAGTCCAGGGACGGCCCGGACCGCCGATCTGGCAGGAGATCCTCCATACCCTGAAGTTCTCCTTCAAACAGACCTGGATCCCGAAGACGGCCAGCCAGACGCTCTTTGTGGGGATCGTCTTCGTCGCCATCGGCATCTGGAGCGGAGCGCTCTTCCTCCTCCTCTCGGGAGGGAGCATCCTGCTCCTCTTTGCGGTCTACCTCCTCCACAAGATCGTGGAGCACGGGATGGGGCTCTCGACGGGTTCGCCCTACACGAAGTTCGGGGCGATCCGGTCGGTCATATCGGCGGCATCGGAGCTCCCGCTTCTCGTCACCGTCATCGCGATCTACTTCTTCACCCGCTCGCTCTCGATCGCGGATATCACGGCCTACCAGGAGGCGAACGGCCCGCTCCTCATCCTCGCGTTCCCGGCGGCCGTGGCGATGTATCTCGTGATCCTCTCCAAGATGCACTACGGCCCGTTCTCGATCATCGAGGCGAAGGAGATCGTGAGCGGGAACATGACCGAGCACTTCGGGGTCTGGCGCGCCGGGCTCGAGGTGGCGTACGCCCTCAAGACCTACGTCCTCCTCTACGCGTTCGTCCTCATCTTCATCGGGGCTCTGCCGCTCTGGCTGACGCTGCTCGCGATGCTCATCGTCCTGGTATCGCTCTCGTTCGTCTGCGCCGTCACCCCCATGCTCTCGCCCTACGACACCGTGACGATACAGACCCTGGTGACGGGCGCGCTCGTCATCTACATC
Source organism: Methanoculleus horonobensis (assembly GCF_001602375.1). Classification (NCBI taxonomy): domain Archaea; kingdom Methanobacteriati; phylum Methanobacteriota; class Methanomicrobia; order Methanomicrobiales; family Methanomicrobiaceae; genus Methanoculleus; species Methanoculleus horonobensis. The sequence continues at coordinate 14,362 of NZ_BCNY01000013.1, forward strand.
GTCATCCTCGGGGTGGTGATGGGATGAACGTGATGCGGCTCCTGATCACGGCGGGAGCGGCTTTCTACGCCGTGGTGTTCCTCGTCCAGGTCGCCCGGAACGCGAGCGTGGCCGGCCAGGCGCTGGCGGGGGTCGTCCTGCTCGCCGTCGTTGCGGGCCTCACCTGGATGCACGACGAACTCGCCCTGAAACGCTACGAGGTAGCTCTGCTCTGGGTGATGGTGCTCGGGTTCCTCGCCTACGCGGCGGCACACGCACTGGGGGTGCTCGTGTGAAGTACCTCTACGAAAAAGACCTTCGCCAGATGAAGTACAACATCCTGACGAGCACGAGACACGACGAGGCCGTCCGGGCGATCGCAGAGCGCCTCGGGATGAGCGATGCGAAACTCCGGATGGTGCTGATCCGGCGGTTCGACATGTCCCTGCTCGAGAACCTCGAATCCCGGTGGCAGATGGGGCAGCGGCACGCGGCCGACGGCGATCCGGTCGCGGAAGAACTCGGCTACGAACTCTTCACCCGGTTCATCCCCCTCATGGATACAGAGACAATGCAGACGATCTACAGCGACACGACAACAATGACCAGAGAGATGCCCTTTGAAGAGGCGATAGCAAGAGGAAAAGAACGGCTCAGGGAGGCGATCCGCTCATGAGCATCCTTCAGAAGATCAAGAACACCGTCCGTTCGAGGTCGATCCACGTCGCTTACGTCGACGTCGGGTCGTGCAACGGCTGCGACATCGAGGTGCTCGCCTGCCTCGCCCCGCGCTACGACATCGAGCAGTACGGGATCTACGTCCACAACAACCCGCGGGAGGCCGACGTCCTCCTGGTGATCGGCTCCGTCACCCCCCAGTGGGTCGACAAACTCCGCGACATCTGGGATAAGATCCCGGAGCCGAAAGTTGCCGTCGCCATCGGCAACTGCCCCATATCGGGATGTGTCTATGCCCGGAGGGGTACCTTGACGAGCCCGCCCGTCGAGAAGTACATACCGATAGCCGCCCAGGTGCCGGGCTGCCCGCCCCGCCCTACGGAGATCTTGAACGCCATACTCTCGGTCGCACCGCTGATATTCAAGGATTACGAGGAGAAACAGCCATGAAGAAGACTGTCGACGTCTCCATCCCGCTCGGCCCGATGCACCCCTGCTGGAAGGAGCCCGTCCGCCTCAAGTGCGAGACGGCGGGCGAGCGGGTGCTCAAGACCGAGGTCGAACTCGGCTACATGAAGAAGGGGATCGAGCGGATCATGCAGGGCCGCCCCTGGCAGGAGGTGATGTTCCTCGCCGAACGGGTCTGCGGCATCTGCTCGGTCATCCACAACATGGTCTTCATCGAGACGATGGAGGAGATCAGCGATATCGCTGTTCCGCCGCGGGCGGCCTATCTCCGGGTCATCGTGAACGAGCTCGACCGAATGGCAAGCCACATCCTGGCGAACTTCTCCTACTGCTACACGATCGAGCACGAGACGCTCGCGATGTACCTCCTGAATACCCGGGAGACGGTGCTCGACAACCTGGAGCGGATCACGGGTTCGAGGATCAACACCGCCTACATGATCCCGGGCGGCGTCCGGTTCGATCTCCTCCCCGAGGACGCCGCGGCGCTGCTCGCCGACCTCGCGAAGGTGGAGGAGGAGATGAGGCGGCACGTCCGGATCTTCGAGACCGGCCCGCTGATTGCGCTCAGGAGCAAGGGGGTCGGGTATATGAGCCGGGAAGACGCGATCCGCGCCTATACCGTCGGCCCCACCGCCCGGGCGAGCGGTGTCGAGGACTCCGACCTCCGCCTCCGCCACCCGACCTACCGAGAACTCGGGTTTACCCAGATAACCCGGACGGAGGGCGACAACTTCGCCCGGATCATGGTCCGGTTCCAGGAGGTCTTCCAGAGCATCGATCTGATCCGGAAGTGTGTGGAGACCCTCCCCGAAGGCCCCATCCGGGGCGGCGGCCTCTGCAAGGCGGGCGAGGCCTCGTATGCCGGCGAGGCCCCGCGGGGCGAGCTCACCTACACCATCAAGACCGACGAATACGGCCGGGTGGTCGATATCGCCATCCGGACGCCGTCGATCATGAACATCGAGGCCTGTGCCCACTTCATGATCGTGGATGCCGCGTCGATCGCCGACGTGACGTCGACGTTCATCAGCAGCGACCCCTGCATCGCGTGCAACGAGAGGTGAAGAGATGCGATCGTTCATCTACTACCTGCGGGAGTTCCTCCGGCCGGAATGGATCCGGAAGTTCTTCTCGGTAAAGACCGCGCCGCTCGAGACCCCCTCCTACTTCAAGGGCTACCCGACCCGGACGGAGAAGGAGTGCACGCATTGCCTCTCCTGCATGATGATCTGCCCTGCACCCGGAGCGATCGCCGTCCTCCGCAAGAAGGACGGGTGGGAGCCGGAGGTCTACCCCGGCCACTGCATCCGGTGCGGCCTCTGCGTCGAGGCGTGCCCTGAAGGAGTTCTCTCGAGCGGCCGGATCCTCGACGTCACCGACCGCGATAAGACGGCGTTCGCCTCGTGGTATCACCTGGATGTCGACGACAATCTCTGCATGCGGTGCGGGAACTGCTGCGTCTCCTGCCCGGTCAACCGGGAGATCGACCCCCAGCTCGCGGGATCCGGGACGTCCGCGAGCGACGAGGTGATCATGCGGGTCGAGGGCGGCCGGGTGCGGATACTCCATCTGGAGAAGTGTACGGGGTGCAAGACCTGCGAGACCCAGTGCCCGAACCGTGCGATCCGCGTCGCCCGCATGGTGGAAGGGGTGCAATTAGGGGAGGCAGAGGCGTGACCTACCTCATGCTCACCGGACGGACGGTGAACCAGGGCGTGACCGTCGAGAACAAGACCTCCGCCGAATACGCGGCCGAGACCTCGACCTGCTTCATGCACGAGTTCGATATGATGGAACTCGGGCTCGACGACAGGGATACCGTCCGGGTGACCGGGCCCTGCGGCGACGTCGTCATGCGTGCGGTGGCGTCGGTCGAGGTGGAGATGGGCACCGTCTTCGTCCCTTACGGGCCCTACGCGAACCACATCGTCGCCGCCGGCACCCGCTCCACCGGGATGCCGGACTTCAAGTCCCACGTGGTGGAGATCGAACCGACCGACGACGAACCAAAGACCGTTCACGAACTGATGGAAGACCTGGGAGGCCTTGCTTATGATCGTTAAGGACGCGGTCTGCCCATTCTGCGGATGCCTCTGCGACGACATCGAGGTCGAAGTCGAGGAGGGCAGGGTGGTCGCCGTGACGAATGCCTGCGAGCTCGGGACGACGAAGTTCATGGGCGAGAAGAGGATGAAGAACCCGATCCGGCGCGTTGGAGACGAGTGGAAGGATATCACTTACGACGAGGCCATCCAGTACGCCGCCGATATGCTTCTATCCGCCGAACGGCCGCTCCTCTACGGGTGGAGCGGCACCCACGGGGAGGCGCAGTGCGTGGGGGTGCATATGGCCGAACTCATCCGCGGCGTCATCGACAACACCTCCTCGGTCTGCCACGGCCCCTCGATCCTCGCCATCCAGGAGGTCGGGCACCCGGGATGCACGCTCGGGGTGGTGAAGAACCGGGCGGATCTCGTCATCTACTGGGGATCGAACCCGATCGACGCCCATCCCCGCCACCTCTCCCGCTACACCCGCTACGCGGAAGGGTTCTTCCTCGAGAACGCCTTCCGCGACCGGAAGGTGATCGTCGTCGACGTCAGGAAGACCGAGAGCGCGAACATCGCCGACGAGTTCGTCCAGATCAGGCCCGGCGGGGACTATGCGGTTCTCTCGGCGCTCCGGGCGATCGTCCAGGGGAAGGCGGACACGATCCCGCGGACGGTCGCGGGCGTCACCCGCGAGCAGCTTATCCGGGTGGCGAACCTCTGCAAATCCGCGAAGTTCGGGGCGGTCTACTTCGGGCTCGGGCTCACGATGACGCAGGGGAAGTACAAGAACATCAGGAACGCCATCGAACTCGTCTCGGAACTGAGCCGGCACACGAAGTTCACCATCTCGGCGATGCGCGGCCACTACAACGTCTACGGCTCGAACGAAGTGAACACCTGGATGACCGGGTATCCCTTCGGGATCGACTTCTCGCGGGGGATCGCCTTCTACAACCCCGGGGAGACGACGGCGGTGGACATCCTGGCCCGGAAAGAGTGCGACGCGGCGCTGGTCGTCGGGAGCGACCCGGCCGCCCACTTCCCGCGGAAGTGCCTCGAACACCTCGCAGAGATCCCGGTCGTTCAGCTCGACCCCTACCCGAACGCCACCACCGCGTTCTGCAACGTCCAGATCCCGGTCGCGGTGACCGGGATCGACGCGGAAGGAACGGCCTACAGGATGGACGGGGTGCCTATCCGGACGCGGAGAGTCCTCTGGACAGACTACCTCTCCGACGAAGAGGTTCTTGCACGGATGTACGCCCTGATGCAGGAGGCGCAACAGCCATGACGGAGCTCCTGGTGAAGAACGCCTGCGTCATCGATCCGCTCCGCGGGATCAATGGCGAAACGATGGATATCGCCATCCTTGATGGGAAGATCGTCGAGGAGGTGAGCGCTGCCGCAGAGGTGATCGACGCTCACGGGATGCTCACCATGCCGGGAGGGGTCGATTCCCACACCCATATCTGCGGAACGAAGGTGAACTTCGGGCGGTACATGAGCCCGGAGGATATGCGGGCAGGGAGGACGCCCCGCCGGGGGGCGATGCACGCCACGTCCGGCTACAGCGTCCCGACGACCTACGGCAACAGTTACCGCTACAGCGTGATGGGCTATACGACCCTGCTCGAGGGCGCGATGGCACCGCTCGAGGCCCGCCACACCCACGAGGAGTTTACCTACACGCCGCTGCAGGACACGATGGCGAACACCCTCTTCGACGGAAACTGGGGGGTCATGGAGGCGATCCGCGACGGCGACATAAAACGGGTCGCCGCGATCATCGCCTGGACGCTTTCGGCCGTGAAGGGGTTCGCCATCAAACTCACGAACCCCGGCGGTACCGAGGCCTGGCAGTGGGGCAAGAACGTCTCCTGCATCCGCGATCCGGTGCCCTACTTCGAGGTGACGCCCGCGGAGATCATCCGGTCGATGGTGGAGGCGAACGAACTCCTCCACCTCCCGCACTCCGTCCACCTCCACTGCAACAACCTGGGCACCCCGGGGAACTACTCCTGCACGCTCGGGTCGTTCGGCCTCATCCCCGACCTGAACGAAAAGAGGCAGACGCTGTATGCAACCCACGTCCAGTTCCACGCCTACGGCGGGTCGGAGTGGAAGGATTTCTGCTCGAAGAGCGAGCCGATCGCGCGGTTCGTCAACATGCGGCCGCAGATCGTCATGGACATGGGGCAGGTGATGTTCGGCCGGACGACGACGATGACCGCCGACGGGCCGATGGAGTTCAACCTCTACCGCCTCCACCACGAGAAGTGGAGCAACCATGACGTGGAGCTCGAGACGGGGTCGGGGATCATCCCGGTCATGTACCGGCGCAAGAACCTGGTCAACTCGATCATGTGGGCGATCGGCCTCGAGCTCGCGCTCCTCACGGAGAGCCCCTGGCAGTGCCTGCTCACGACGGACAACCCGAACGGTGCGCCGTTCGTCAAGTACCCGGAGATCATCGGCCTCCTGATGAGCAAGCGGTACCGCGACGCCGAGTTCGCGACGATCCATCCCGATACCGAAGCACGGGTGCCCCTCCCGGCAATCGAGCGCGAACTGGACTGGTACGAGATCGCGGTGATGACCCGGGCCGGCGCGGCGAAGGCGCTCGGGATCCAGGATCTCGGGAAAGGGCATCTTGCGCCGGGCGCCGATGCGGACGTCGCCATCTATCCTCTCAAGATAGGCGAGGTCGATCCCTCGGCCGAGTACCAGAAAGTCATCGATGGGTTCAGCAAGACAGAATACACGATCAAGCGGGGCAGGGTCGTTGCCCGGCGGGGCGACTGCCTGGTTCACGGAACCAACGCCACGTTCTGGGTCAAACCAAAGGTTCCGGAGAACTACGATATGGGGAAAGATCCGGACTTCATCGAGAAGTTCGACCGCTACTACACCGTCCGGATGAGCAACTACCCGGTCCAGGAGGAGTACCTGGCCCGGAACCGGTGTATCGAGACGGAGGCGGATCTATGAAGGTCACGCTCGCGATGAAGCCCGCGGCGAAGGGATTTATCCCGATCGAGGCGGAGTCGATCGTCCCGAAGAACTTCCTTGCCGGCACCGATCTCCTGGTCTGGCGGGGGAACCGGGAGCTCCGGCTCGACGAGGTCTTCTCGGTCTCGGTGGAGGGCGAGGCCGATCGGGCGGAGGGCGTCGAGGTCGTCCTCTCGGGAGAGACGTTCCGGTTGAAGAGAGTCGGCGAGTACATGGACGGAGGGAAGATCACCGTCCTCGGCGGCATCGGGATGCACTGCGGCAACTTCATGAGCGGCGGGACGATCGAGATCCACGGGAACGCCGACGGCTGGCTCGGCCGGGAGATGGCGGGAGGAACCATCATCTGCCGGGGCGACGCCGCCGACTACTGCGCCTCGGGATACCGCGGCGGCCGGAAGGGCATGAAGGGGGGCACCGTGGAGGTCTTTGGCCGCGCCGGGGATTTCCTCGCGGAGAGCCTCGCGGGCGGGACGGTGATCGTCCACGGCGATGCCGGGGATATGACCGGGGCGGAGATGCGCGGGGGCACGCTCGTCGTCCACGGGAACTGCAGCCGCCCGGCCGCAAACATGAAAGGGGGCTCCTGCTACGTCTACGGCACCGCACGGGGTATGCTCCCCACCTTCAGAAAGATCGGGACGGTACAGCACGATGGGCGCACGCTTATCCAGTTTGCCGGCGATCTCGCGAACCGCGGGAAAGGAAACCTTTTTGTGAAGGGCTACGAATATCTGGACTGATGGTCAGGCACGAGTGTGGGTTCGAGGCCCCGATCCACTGCAAACGGTGTGGGAGGCCGCTGGAGAGCAACGAGCGCACGGGCCTTTACTGCCCGCACTGCGGAAGAAGAGTGAGTATGCTCTGCCCGGGCTGCGGTCGTCTCTGGTGACCGGTCAGACCCGGCTCTTCACCCACCGGGCATACTGCGCCCTGAGCTGGCGGATGTCCTGTTCCGTGAGATCTTTTTTCCCCGTCTGGTGCAGGTAGGACTCGAGCTGCTCCACGACCCGTTCTGCATCTAAAAAGTCGTCGACGTCCAGGTAGACCGGCGCCCGCTGGACGTTGATCACCTCGCCGCACATCGGACAGAGCCTCCAGCGCTGATAGCGGTCGACGTAGTTGAAGGTTTTGCAGCCCGGACAGCGGATGACGAGGTACATGATTAATGGGAGTTGTGCGGGCGGGCGGATTTATAGTTATCCATCTGGAGTTTTTCTGGCACCGGAGATCAGGTAGCGATGATCCTGTAGAGTGGATGTTGAGAAGGCTGAAGATCTTTGAAAAAACGAAGGCAAGACGTTTTGGTTCTAAAACTTGGGCTCAAACTTTCTTCAGTTGAGTTCCTGACACGGATTTCGAGGGGATATCGCGCCTGGGGGGTGGGGACAGGGGAGGGGGGCTCGCCCCCCTCCCCTGCAACCCCTCCCCGCGTGGCGATAGTCACCACGGTCCACTGCATCGGGATTTTACCTCGCGTCGGCTATTTTTGTCTCTCGCGAATTTCTGCTCTTCGTCCACTGTTCTTCAAGCCTTTCAGCTTTCTCACCCCCCTCGCGGCTTGAGATCCCTCACCGCCGGCCCGTGGATCACCTTCCCGTCGGCATCGAACCGGGAACCGTGGCAGGGGCAGTCCCAGGTCTCTTCGGCGCTGTTCCACGCGGCGACGCACCCGAGGTGGGTGCAGGTGGGGTTGACCGCGTGAACCCGCCCTTTCTCGTCCCGGTAGACGCCGGCCTTCTCTCCCTCGATCATCAGGATCCTTCCCTCGCCGGGTGCGACGTCCGCGAGGTCCCCGGCCGGCCGGGATATCGCGCCGCCGATATACTTCTCGGCGACCTCGATGTTGTGGACGAGGAACCGCCGGGCCGATGCCGCCGGCTTGAACCGGTTGGGGGCGTAGACCTCTGTCCAGGGGTTTGAGCCGCCCCGGATCATCTCCGTGATGATCGTCGCGGCCGCGGTGCCGTTGGTCATCCCCCACTTCCTGAATCCGGTCGCGATGTAGACGTTCTCGTGGCCGTCGGCGAGCCGGCCGATGTAGGGGACGCCGTCGACGGTGATGTAGTCCTGCGCCGACCACCGGTAGTCGACGGACCGGAGCGGGTAGATAGACCGGGCGTAGGCCTCGAGGTCGCGGTAGTATCTCCGCGTGTCCACGTCCTCCCCGGTCCGGTGCCCCATGCCGCCGACGATGACGAGTTCGCCGCCGTCGGCGGGCTGCGACCGCCAGGAGTGGGCGGGGCCTTCGGCGTTGATGAACATCCCCTCGGGGAAGGGCTCGTCGATCCGGACGCCGAGCGCGTAGGAGCGCGACGGCTCCATTCGGGCGAAGTAGAACCCCGGCGCATCGTAGAAGGGGTAGTGGGTCGCGAGAACCACGGTGTCTGCCGTGACGACTCCCGACGTCGTCCTGACCGTGCACCGGCCTCCCCCGTCCTGCACCTCGAGCGCCCGGGTCTTCTCGTAGATCCGGCTCCCGTCGCCGGGGATCAGCGACGCCAGGTGCAGGAGGTACTTCACCGGGTGGAACTGCGCCTGGTTCTCGAGGACGACCGCGCCGTAGCTCCGGGCGGGGAGCGCCATCTCCTCCACGAACGCGGCAGGAAGCCCGAGACTCCGTGCCGCGTCCGCCTCGGCCGCGACCTTCTCCCGGGCCTCTTCCGTCTCCGCGTAGGTATAGGCCGGTTTCTGGATGAAGTCGCAGGCGATGCCGTATTCCCTGACGAGGGACGCTATCGTCTCGATCGCCGCCTGGTTCGCTTCGGCATACTGCTGCGCCGGCCTGCCCCCGAACCGGTCGATGAGCTCCTTGTAGATCAGCCGGTGGAGCGCCGTGACCTTCGCCGTCGTGTGCCCGGTCACCCCGTGACAGATCCGGTTCCCCTCGAGCAGGGTGACCGCGTAACCGGCCCGTTTGAGCAGGACGGCGGTGGTGATCCCGGTGATGCCGCCGCCGATCACCACCACATCGGTCTCCAGGTTCCCCGGCAGCGGGGGATGCGGCGTCTCCGCCGCGGTAGTCTCCATCCAGAACGACCCGTGCCTGCCCGGCAGGCCATATGCACCCGGCCCATGCTCCATACGTCCAGCCTCCTTCTGCCCGCCCGGCCTTCTGTTCAGGCGGCGGCGGGCGGTCAGCATTATGCCGGGAGCATATATAGGTATGGAACGCGCCTCCCCTCTGGCACCCGTCCCGCGATTCTGCAGGGCACGGTGCCGGGAGCGCCGGGCCCTCCCCGCCGTTACGCATAAGAACGATCGCGAGCATGGGGGGAGCGATCAGGATGAGCGCAATTCACACCATCGACGACTATGAGCGGTATATCGGCAAAGAGGCCGTGAATCGTATCAAGGCGAAGGCACGGCCGCTCCGTGACATGCACGTCATGCACATGAACTCCACCTACTACGGCGGAGGGGTCTCGCAGATCCTCGCGTCCCTGACCCTCCTGATGAACAGTCTCGGGATACAGACCGGGTGGCGCGTCATCCACGGCCCCCCGGACTTCTTCAGCGTGACGAAGAAGTTCCATAACGCGCTGCAGGGTGGCGAGATCAACATGACCGGCCGCAAGAAGGAGATCTACGAGAGCGTCGTTCACGAGAACGCCATACGAAACCACCTCGATCACGACGTGGTCATCATCCACGACCCGCAGCCGCTCCCGCTGATCACCCATTACCGGAAGAAGAGCCCCTGGATATGGCGCTGCCACCTCGACCTCACCGCACCGAACCGGAAGGTCTGGAACTACCTCGTCCCGTTCATCGAGAAATACGACGCCGTCATCCTCTCCTGCGGGGAGTACCGGCGGGATCTCGGAAGACCGCAGGTCTTCTTCACGCCCGGGATCGATCCCTTCTCCATCGTGAACAAGGACCTCTCCGAGAGCGCCATCGACGAACGCCTCGAGCATTACGGCATCCCGACCGATCTCCCCCTCGTCGTGCAGATCTCCCGGTTCGACCGCTGGAAGGATCCCGAAGGGGTCATCCGGGCGTTCCAGAAGGCCCGGAAGGAGGAGGAGTGCACCCTGGTTCTCGTCGGGAACGTCGCGACCGACGACCCGGAGGGCGCGGAGGTCTACCGGTCGCTCCTCGCCCACAGAAACGAGCGGATCATCGTCAAGAGCGTCCAGGACGGAGCGCTCGTGAACGCGCTTCAGCGCCGGGCCGCGGTCGTTCTCCAGAAGTCCATCCGGGAGGGGTTCGGGCTGACGGTATCGGAGGCGATGTGGAAGGGCGCGGCGGTGATCGGCGGGAACGTCGGCGGCATCCGCCAGCAGATAGAAGACGGGAAGAGCGGGTTCCTGGTCTCGGCCGTCGACGAGGCGGCGGATCGGATCGTCCGGCTGCTCCGCGACCCCGATCTCCGCGACCGTATGGGCAACGCAGCGCGTGAGCGGGTGCGGGAGCACTTCCTCTTCACCCGCACGGTCGAGCAGTACCTCGACCTGATCGGCTCGTTCGAGCCGGAGTTCCGGCTGAGAGAGGACGTGGGGTTGTCGTGCGGGTGAGCGGGGGGCGGTGGGGAGCGGGTCCGGGCTATTGGTGTCGCAGGATGTGGGATTGTCTGCGCACCTTCTGGTGCTCAAACTCATGCCTTATGGGCGGACATTCTTGTCTGATTGTCTGTCACTATGCACGGTTTTCGAGGGGACGTCGCCACGCACTGCCCGCCCCCCCGAAGGGGGCGGAACGACTTCCCCGCAGGGGAAGGAGTTTGAGCACCGTCAGGTGCGAATGAGGAGCGCGAAGCGCGGGCGGTGGGGGTTATGGGTATCTCATTATGGGGTAGAGACAGGGGAGGGGGGCGAGCCCCCCTCCCCGTCAGCCCCTCGCACCTAACGGTGCTCGTGCTCCTGCCCTTCAGCCAGTCGCACTCCCCCAATGGCGATATTCCCACGGTCCACTGCACCGAGCTTGTTCCTCATTTCGGCTGTTTAGTCTGTCGTACAGCAAAGACCTCAGGTCTTCTCACGCTCTGGTTCTTACGAACTACGAACTGTCACACATCAAAGGCCGTCGCCCTTCTCGAACTCCTGCCATCCCATCCTTCACAGCTCGCACCTTTGGTGCTCATGCTCCGTTCTTATCAGGACGTCACAACCCACACCCGCCGGCGCTCAAGTTCCGACCTCCCCCTCCCCCGCACCCACCCGGAACCGGAAATAATCCCCCCTATCCGCCAGAGCCTCTTGCGAGCAAACCCGAGCATTTTTCTGCAATCGGAGACGACCACTTATCCGTGAGTTCAATGGATATCCAGGTAATCGGTGTCCGGAATCTTCCCCTGATCCAGCGAGGAGACGATCTTCCCGCCCTGATCTGCGAACAGATCGCGTTCGAGGACGGGGACATCCTCACCGTCGCCTCGTCCGTCTACTCGAAAGCAAAGGGCTTCACCCGCGAACTCGCCGCCATCGTCCCCGGTGCGGACGCCGTGCGGATCGCGGCAAAGACAAAGGAGGACCCGCGCTTCGTCCAGGCGGTGCTGGACTCGTCCACCGACATCCTGCTCGAATACCCGTTCATCCTCTCTGAGGTGCCGTCCGGCCACATCGGTGTCCGGGCGGGCGTCGACCACAGCAACGTCGAAGACGGCCTGATCATCATCCTCCCGCCCGACCCCATGGACGCCGCCGCCGATCTCCGGGACGCCATCCGCCGCATCACCGGAAAAGACGTCCGGGTGATCGTCACCGACACCTGCGGCCGGGCGTTCCGGCGCGGCCAGACCGGCACCGCCATCGGGTGGGCGGGCATGACGGCCATAGACGACTACCGGGGAGACACCGACCTCTTCGGCCACGTCCTCGAGATCACCGAAGAAGCGGTCGTCGACGAGATTGCGGCCTTCGCAAACTTCGTCATGGGCGAGAGCCACCAGGGCGTGCCCGCGGTGGTCTTCCGGAACTGCCGGGCGTGGAACGGGCACGACAGCGTCTACTTCACGCCGAAGGAAGATATCATCAGGACTGCGCTGAAGGAGAACAAAAAGGATTAGAAGAGGGCATTGAGAACGAAGACTGCCACGCCGATCACGACGGTTATCACGACAACGGATATCGGGCTGATATGGATGGCCCGGTGATCGTCGCTGTCGTAGTAATTGACCAGGCCGGCAGAGGATACCAGTCTTCCGCCAGATTTCTTCGCCATACCAAAATATTCTCCTTTGCAATATATAAAACAGAGGATCAACTATGCGGGAAGTTTCACCTTACGTCGTCACCGGCCGTGCGCTCCTCGGCGCAGACCTCCGGGAAGAAGATGTCACCATCACCGTCTCGGAAGGGATCGTCACCTCGATAGAGGCCGCCTCCCGGACGCCCGAGAGGTGGATCGTGCCCGCCTTCTTCAACGCCCACACGCATCTCGGCGACACCGTCGCGATGGATCTCCCCGCCCGGGGCAGCCTCGCCGACCTCGTCAAACCCCCGGGCGGCTTGAAACACCGGATCCTTGCTGCGACCCCGCGGGCCGAACTCGTCCGGGGGATGCGCTCGAGCATCTCGGCGATGCTCGCGACCGGGACGACCGGGTTCGCCGACTTCCGCGAAGGCGGGATCGAGGGCGTCGCGGCGCTCCGCGAGGCGGCGGCCGGGCTCGACTGCCGCCCGGTCATCCTCGGCCGCGAAGGCGGGGAGGAGATGAGCGACGGCGCGGGCATCAGCAGCGTTCACGACGTGGCAAACGCCGAAGAGATCGTCAGGGAAGCGCGGGCGGGAGGGAAACTCGTCGCCTTCCACGCCGGGGAGAGGAAACCCGACGACATCGACGACGCGCTCGCGTTCGAGCCCGACCTGCTCGTCCACTGCACCCACGCGACGGATGCGCACCTCCGCCGGATCGTCGAGATGGAGATCCCCGTCGTCGTCTGCCCGAGATCGAACTGGCTGCTCGGGGTCGCGGCATCGGCGGCCCACCCGCCCATTGCACGCATCCTCGAACTCGGGGGCACGCTCTACCTCGGAACGGACAACGTGATGTTCGTTCAACCCGACATGCTCAGGGAGATGGCTTTTGCCGCGACCGTGTACCGCGCGCGCCCCGAAGAGATCCTTCGCGCCGCCGTCTCGGGAGCCCGGCTGGCGGGGGTGTCGGGGTACCTTGAGGAAGGGCAGAAAGCGAATTTCCTGGTCGTAAATCCGCTAAAAAACAACATTTCTTTCAGCAAGGATGTCACGGCAACTATCGTGAAACGGCTGGATTCTTCATCTATTTGCCAAACAGTTTTAACCCTGCAATAGAAATCAGATAAAAAGTATCTGTTCTGCGTGGTGTGTATGTTCCGTAAGATACTCGTTGCTATAGACGGCTCCGAACCGGCCAACCGGGCATTCGAGACAGCTCTCGGTGAGGCCGGCATCTGGAAAGCCGAAGTTCACGTTGTATATGTGGTCGAATCCGGGCTATTTTCTTCCCTTCCCATGGACAACACACTCGAGATCATCTACAGTGTTTTGCAGAAAGAGGGAGAGGGTGTTCTTGAAGCAGCTCGTAAGAAAGCGGAAGCGGCGGGAGTTACGCTCGTCACGCATCTCCGGCAGGGACACGCGGGATCCCAGATCATCTCTCTTGCCGAAGAACTGGGTGCCGATCTCATTCTTCTCGGCTCCTACGGTAAGAGCGGTGTCGACCGCCTTCTGCTCGGGAGCGTGACCGACTACGTGGTGCAAAATAGTCCCATCACGACAACGGTGGTGAGATCATAACCTCCCTGCAGCAGATGTTCGTCCGGGACTTCATGATAACCGACGTTGTCTGCGTCGAGATCCCCGGGAACCGGGACGATGTCCTGCGTATCCTGAAGCGCACGGGCATCAGCGGCGTCCCCGTCCTCAAAGACGGCGAGCTCGTCGGCATCATCACCCGTAAGGATCTCCTCCGGAAAGCGGAAGAGACCCAGCTCGGGCTCCTGATGACACCCGACCCGGTCGTCATCCGGCCGGACGCCCCCATCTCGGAGGCGGCCCAGTTGATGGTGCGCCACAACATCAGGAGGCTTCCCGTCATGGAAGACGGGACGATGGTCGGGCTGATCAGCGTGGCCGACCTTATCGGCGCCGTTGCCCAGCTCCGTATCACCCTCCCCATCAAGGAGAACTACGTCAGCAAGACCTACGCCCTCTGGGAGGAGACACCCCTCTCGCTCGTCGGGAGAGTCCTCGAGATCTCCGGCTACGACGCCATCCCCGTCCTTATGGAGGACGGCACGCTCACCGGGATCATATCGGAGCGGGATCTCATCCGGCACTCCCGCATCGAGGACGGTGTCGAGGTCAGTGACTTCTCGAATGGCACGGACGACGACGAATGGACGTGGGAGAGCATCCGGGATATGCACACCATCAGTTACGGCATCTCCAAGATCCAGCTCCTTCCGATTCCCGTGAAGAACGCGATGGTCAAGAACGTCCTTGCCGTCCCCCTGAACGCCGAGGTCGGCGAATGCGCACTGAAGATGCGGCGGGCCCGGGTCGACCAGCTCCCGGTGGTCAACGGGAACAAGCGGCTCGTCGCCATGCTCTTCGACCGTGAGTTGATCAAGGTACTGCTGCCAGACCAGCAGGCCGTGCGAAAGAATTAAGGGACAACATTCATATAATATACAGATGCCTATCCCTGCCGTGCAGTGACCCGGTACGGCGATAAATTTATGTTTTATGATATCGCTATACGCTTAACCGCTTTTGAGCGAGATAAGGCGTTTTAATGGTTTTAGGGGTGCTTCAATGCTTGATACTTCCCAGGAAATTATGAAAGGTACAACTACCGTAGGACTGATCTTCGACGGTGGCGTGGTTCTTGCAACGGAGATGCGAGCGACGATGGGGAACATGATCGCAAGCAAGCGTGCGAAGAAGATCTACCAGATCACGCCGAGAATCGGTCTGACCACCGCCGGCGGCGTCGGCGACGCGCAGCAGCTCGTTCGGATCCTGCAGGTCGAATGCAACCTCTTCGAGATGCGTCGCGGCAAGACGATGTCGGTCGGTGCCGCATCGACCCTGCTCTCGAACTACCTGAACCAGAACCGCTACTATCCCTACTACGTCCAGCTCCTGATGGGCGGGTTCGACGACGAGGGGCCGAGCGTCTACTCCGTCGACGCTATGGGCGGGGCGACCAAGGAAGAGGATATCGTTGCCACCGGCTCGGGATCACCGTTCGCCTACGGTGTGCTCGAGGATCAGTATCGGGCCGGCATGAAGGAAGACGAGGCAAAGGATCTCGCTGCCCGTGCCGTCCGATCGGCGATGCGCCGTGACTCCGCATCCGGCGAGGATATCATGGTGGTCGTGATCACGAAGGACAAATATGAAGAACACATCGAGAGCGGGTTGCAGAGGCCATCGGCAGCCCGCCCAACACCCTGATATTTTTTAGGACGATTTTAATGGTTATCGAAGAGAAACTCCAGGAGCTTAAGGAGCAGATCAATAAGATTGTTCCCGGCGGAATAACGATCTCGAACGTCGAGTTTGAAGGTCCCGAGCTCGTTATCTACACAGACGATCCGAAACTGTTTGCCGATCAGGCAGACCTGATAAAGATACTGGCACGCGATCTGAGGAAGCGGATCGTCGTGCGCCCGAACATTCTTGAAGATCCCGAACGGGCCGCCCAGGAGATCCGTGCGGTCGTTCCGGAGAACGCAGGGATCACCGACCTCTTCTTCGATCCCGAGACCGGCGAAGTCCTGATCGAGGCGGAGAAGCCCGGCGTTGTCATCGGCAAGAACGGGGTGACTCTCCGCGAGATCACGAAGCAGATCGGCTGGACGCCGAAGGTTGTCCGGACGCCTCCCATCGAGAGTTCGACGGTGAAGCAGATCCGCACCTACCTGCGATCGGTCAAAGACGAGCGCAAGGCGTTTCTGCGTACGATCGGCCGCCGTATCCACCGCGAGGTCACGAGCAAGGACCAGTGGCTGCGGGTCACGACGCTCGGGTGCTGCCGCGAGGTCGGCCGCGCCGCGTTCCTGATATCGACGCCGGAGAGCAAGATCCTGGTCGACTGCGGGGAAAAACCGGGCAACATCGCGAACGGGACGCCGTACCTCTACGTGCCCGAGATCTACCCCCTCGACTCGCTCGACGCGGTGGTGCTCACCCACGCGCATCTCGACCACTGCGCTCTCGTCCCGCTCCTCTACAAGTACGGCTACGAAGGCCCGGTCTACTCGACGGCGCCGACGAGGGATCTCTCGACGATGCTCCAGCTCGACTACCTGGACGTCGTCCGGAAGGAGACGGACAGGATCCCCTACACCTCGAACGAGGTGCGGACCTACATGAAGCACTCGATCACCCTCAACTACGGCAGCGTGACCGACATCGCACCCGACGTCAAACTCACCTTCCATAACGCGGGGCATATCCTCGGGTCGGCCATCGCTCACTTCCATATCGGCGAGGGGCTCTACAACATCGCGTTCACCGGCGACTTCAACTACCAGAAGTCACGGCTCTTCTCCCCGGCGGTCTCGTCCTTCCCGCGGCTCGAGGCGCTCTTCATGGAGAGCACCTACGGCGGGGCGAACGACTTCCAGCCCCAGAGGAAGGATGCGGAGGACAAGCTCTACGAGACGGTCTCGGCGACGATCAAGCGCGGCGGCAAGGTGATCATTCCCGCGTTCGCCGTCGGGCGGTCGCAGGAGGTCATGCTCGCCCTCGAGGAGGGTATCCGGCGGCAGAAGATTCCGCCGGTGAAGATCTACCTCGACGGCATGATCAAGGAGGCGACGGCGATCCACACGACCTACCCGGAGTACCTCAACAGCGATCTCCGGAACCAGATCTTCCGCGAAGGGCTGAACCCCTTCCTTGCCGAGGCGTTCGTCCAGGTGGACTCGCCGGCTATCCGGGAGAAGGTGATAACAGGGGATCCCTGCGTCATCGTCACGACGAGCGGTATGTTAAACGGCGGGCCGGTGATGGAGTACCTCAAGGCTCTCGGCCCGGACGAGAGGAACGCGCTCGTCTTCGTCGGTTACCAGGCGGACGGGACGCTCGGTCGGCGCATCCAGAAAGGGTGGCGCGAGATCCCGCTCGGCTGGCGCGAGACGATCGTGATCAACCTCGAGATCGCGACGAGCGACGGGTTCTCCGGTCACTCCGACCGCAAACAGCTGATGAACTACGTCGCCCACCTCCAGCCGCGCCCGGAGAAGATCTTCACCATCCACGGCGACGAGAACAAGACCATCGACCTTGCAAGCTCCATCTACAAGCGGCACCGCATCGAGACGCATTCCCCCATGAACCTTGAGACATACCGTATGATCTAGGGATGTTGCAAAAACTCCCCATTCTCCTCGGGGTATTCGTGGTGATGGCGCTCTCGAACGCCGTCGTCCCGGTGCTTCCCGATTTTGCCGAGGGGGCGGCACTGCAGGGCGTGGTCTACTCCGCATACTTTTTGGGCGCGTTTCTGACGGTGTTGCCGGCGGGGCTTGCAAGCGACCGGATCGGCAGCGTGCCCCTCATCCGCGCCGGGCTTCTCCTGACCCTAGCAAGCGGCATCCTTATCCTGCTCTTTCCATCAGGCCTGCCGCTCCTTGTCTTCCGGGTCGTCGAGGGGATCGGGGCCGGGCTCTTTCTCTCGGCGGCGCTCGCGTGGGCGAACTCCCAGACTCCGGCCGGGCAGCTCAGCGGCTACGTCATGGCGGCCTTGAACCTCGGTCTGGTCGTGGGACTTCTCGCGACGGGCTGGCTCGATGCTCTCTTCGACAGCCATCTTGCGGGGATCGCCCTCTTTACGGTGCTCGCGGCCCCGGCAGCTGCGATGAGTTTCGTCGTCCGGGAGAGCGAGCGCGTGGGTTTTGCAAAGGCGGATTTTGCCGGGATCGTGCGGAACTACTTCTGGCTCTTTGCCGCGGCGGTCGTTCTCGTGGGGATGACCGGGGCGGTGGCGGCCGTCTACCCCGAGTACACCGGGAACGACTCGTCGGTGCTCGCCCTGCAGCTGGCAACAATCAACATCGCGACCGTTATTGCCCTGCTCGTCACTCCCCGTCTCGCCCTCCGTCCTGCCCCGACCATCCGGGCCGCCTCGCTCCTGATGGCGGCGGCGGTTCTGGCGGGCTACTTCACGCCCTATGCCTTCCCCGCCATCGGGGCGCTCTCGGGCGTGTTCATCGTCGCGACTCTCGCCTTCCTCGCGGAGACGAAGATCGAGCAGGGCGTGATGACCGGGCTCTTCAACACCGCGTCCTACGCCGGGTTCACGTTCCTCTCCGCCATTACGGGGCTGGTGGCCGGATGGGTAGGGTTCCTGGCCGCATTCGTCCTGCTGGCCGGGATGGCGGTGGCAGTGGCTATCCCCATCGGCAGGTGCCGGTGCGAGTACCGCGGGTGACGGAGCGCATATTACCCCTCCCGTCCATAGGATCATCCATGAAGATGCTGATCGACGGCGAACGGCGCGATTCGGTCTCGGGGAGGATCTTTCCGGTGCACAACCCCGCGACGGGCGACGTGGTCGATGAAGCGCCGCTCGGCGGCGAGGATGATGTCCTGTCCGCCATCGAAGCCGCCGGAGGGGCGTTTCCCGACTGGGCCGCGAAGAGCCCGCGGGACAGGGCGAAGATCCTCTTCTTTGCGGCAGAAGAGGTCCGGCGCAGGAACACCGATCTTGCGGCGCTCCTGACCGCCGAACAGGGCAAACCCATCCGCGAGGCGGTCGACGAGATCAACGGGTTTGCAAACATCCTCGAGTACTACCACGGCATCTCGGCGGGGCTTCGGGGCGAGTTCGCGAACCTCAAGGGCTATGGCCGGGTTACGGTCATGAGACGGCCGCTCGGCATCTGCGGCGCGATCATCCCCTGGAACATGCCGGCGATCATCATGGGCTGGAAGATAGGCGCGGCTCTCGCGGCAGGGAACACGATGGTTCTGAAACCCGCCCGGACCGCGCCACTGACCTGCATGAGGCTCGCGGAGATCCTCGGGGAGGCGGGTCTCCCGCCGGGGGTCTTGAACGTCGTCACCGGGCCGGGGGAGACGGTCGGCAGGGAGATCGCGAGGAACCCGGCCGTTCGGAAGGTCTCGTTCACCGGGGAGGTCGGGACCGGGCGGCAGGTCGCCCTGGACGCCGCCCCCGCGATGAAGCGGCTGACGCTGGAACTCGGGGGGAGCGATCCGATGATCGTCGCGGGCGACGCCGATATCGGAGCGGCTGTCGAGGGGGTCATCCGGGGACGGTTCTACAACTGCGGCCAGGTCTGCACGGCGGTAAAAAGGCTCTACGTCTTTGACGCGATCGCGGACGAGTTCGTCCGGCGGCTGACGGCGAGGGTCGAGGGGATCGTGGTCGGGAACGGCATGAGCCGCGGTGTCGGGATGGGCCCGCTGAACAACCGGGCGGGCTTAAATCGGGTCGTCGACCTCGTCGATGCCGTCCGGGAGCGGGACGAGGGGGAGATCGTCGCCGGGGGGCAGGTGCCCGAAGGGGAAGAGTACGAACGCGGTCTCTTCTTCCTGCCGACGCTTATTACCGGTGTTCCGCACGACTCCGTCCTCTTCTCCGAGGAGGTCTTCGGCCCGGTGCTGCCGATCGCCGCCGTCTCCGATCTCGACGAGGCGATCGAACTCGCGAACAACTCCCGTTACGGGCTCGGGGCGTCGGTGTGGACCCGGAACGCGGACGCGATCGCCCGGGCGACGGAAGAACTCGAGGCGGGGATCGTCTGGGTCAACCAGCACCTGAAGATTCCGCCGGAGGTGCCGTTTGGGGGGACGAAGGCGAGCGGCATCGGCAGGGAGAACGGCAGCCGGGCGCTCGACGAGTATATGGAGGAGAAGGCCGTGCTGGTGCGGTTGTAGAACCCCGGATCGCCAGGAGATTCCGTTATCGTCCGGGTGGTCGGGGTTGGGATACCTGGTGTCCCGGAAAAATCTGTTTGAGATGCCCGTTTAGCCATCGGAATTCTTATCTTGAATATGGCAAGATTTATATAATTCGGTGCCTATCCTCACCCTCTCCCAAGGGGGGATGGTAGTATGAGACGATGGATAACGCTATGCGCGTGCATTCTTGCTCTTCTTGCGATGCCGTTTGCCGTAACGGCGGCGGTGATCGGGGACGAGAATGAAACGCCGACGCCCATGGGCGAGACCGGGCAGATGGATAACCAGACGGCGAACATGTCGATTGCCGCCTACATCAGCCAGGACGAGAACCTGACACGGCTGGCCGAAGCGGTCAACACCGCGGGGCTCTACGATACCCTGAATGGGGAGGGCCCGTACACGATCTTTGCCCCGAGCAACGAGGCGTTTAATGCTCTCGGGAACGACACTGTGAGCCAGCTCATGGCCGAGCCCGACAACCTGACGATGGTTCTCCAGTACCACGTTGTCGACGGGGAGTACACTGCGGAGAACATCACTGAGATGGCCGGGAACCAGACCGGAGAGCAGAATGAGACCGCCGGAAATGAGTCCGAAGGCGGGGTGCTCGACATCTTCAGCGGGCTTCTCGGCGGCGAAGAAGAGGAGGAGAACATGAGCACGCTCACGACGCTTGCCGGTGAGGACCTGAACGTCTCCGCCACCGACGGCGAGGTCATGGTCGAGAATGCCACCGTCACCATGACGGACATCTACGCGACGAACGGCGTGATTCACATCATCGACCAGGTGCTGGTGCCTCCGGGCGTGAACGTGACGGCGGCCGGGAACGAGACCGTGACCCCGGTAGGCGGGGCGACCCCGATAGGTGAGGCGACCCCGGTAGGTGAGGCGACCCCGATGGGTGAGGCGACCCCGGTGGGTGAGGCGACCCCGGCGATGACCGCGAACCAGAGCGGATTGGTTGGCGTCGTGCAGTGATGCAGGGCACGGCAGGGGCGGCAGGTGCCGCCGGCCTGTCCCCGGAACTCTCCGGGCGGCCGTCGGGTTTCGTCCGGGCTGCATAACACCTCTTCTTTTTTTACCCGCAAGGAGATCCTGCGGAGACTGCCGGGTTGTCTCTCCCGACCGAGCGGTATGCCGGACCCTGGAGCGCCCAGAACGCGAATCGGAACTCTTCCCGATAATTGTCTTCTTCTCCTCCCGGTGATTGGGTGATGCCGTCATGTGACCGATATGTGAGGGGAATTGCCTCAATACAGGGGGTTATTTTTCCAGAATGGCGGTTGAGAGGTATTATAGTAATATTTTTATATTACCGGGCTCATTCCCCCTGCTCGTAAGGGGGGATATGTATGAGACGACCTGTATTGTTCGGTTTATGCATCGTCCTTCTCCTATCAATCCCTGCTGCAAGTGTAGCAGTCTCGATTGGAGGAGGGCCTGTTGAACTGAACCCTGATGAGATTGTGAACATCACACCACTAAACAGCACCGAGACGTACGAGGTGCCGCAGGCCACCGTGCTTGGAGCACTTGACGTCGCCTCGATTCTTGGAGCATTCGATTACCAGGTTATAGAAGACCTGCCTCCAGAGGAGGGAAATCTCAGTATTCTATCGATCGCAGATATCGAGAACGAGTTGATAAACGAGACTCCACATAACTGGACTTACTGGGTGAACGATGAGCAGGGTACGACAGGGGCCGCGGTGACGAACGTCTCCGACGGCGACAACCTGACCTTCTCCTTTGGCTCGCCGTCGCACACCCTGGAGAACGCCACGTATACCCTGACGGTGAACGTGACCGTTCCTGGGGCGGTTGTGACACCCGAGCCGACGGTAAACGTGACTCCCGAGCCGACGGTGAACGTGACTCCTGAGCCGACGGTAAACGTGACTCCTGAGCCGACCGTGAACGTGACTCCCGAGCCGACGGTAAACGTGACTCCTGAACCGACGGTAAACGTGACTCCTGAGCCGACGGTAAACGTGACACCCGAGCCGACGGTAAACGTGACTCCCGAGCCGACGGTAAACGTGACGCCTGAACCGACGGTAAACGTGACTCCCGAGCCGACGGTAAACGTGACGCCTGAACCGACGGTAAACGTGACGCCTGAGCCGACACCTCCGGCGAACGTGACGCCGTCCGTCAACGTCTCCGATCAGCCAATCGAGAACGATTCCGTGATGGTTGACAACGCCACGATCAACCAGACGGGCTGGGCGGACATCCACGCCGACCTGAACGGAACGCCGGGACCGATCATCGGCTACACCCAGATCGACGAAGGCGTGAATGAGAACGTCTCGGTGGAGATCGAGGTCGAGAACGCCACGCCGGTGCTCTACGCCATGCTGCATATCGATGCGGGTGAGCAGGGCGTCCATGAGTTCCCGGGCCCTGACGTGCCGATCCTGGTGAACGGAAGCCCCGTCCAGCAGGCATTCAACGTGACCGGGGGGCTGCCCGAAGAGAATGTGACTCCCGAGCCGACGGTGAACGTGACTCCCGAGCCGACGGTAAACGTGACTCCCGAGCCGACGGTAAACGTGACTCCCGAGCCGACGGTAAACGTGACTCCTGAGCCGACCGTGAACGTGACTCCTGAACCGACCGTGAACGTGACTCCCGAGCCGACCGTGAACGTCACTCCTGAACCGACCGTGAACGTGACTCCCGAGCCGACGGTGAACGTGACTCCCGAGCCGACCGTGAACGTCACTCCCGAGCCGACCGTGAACGTGACTCCTGAACCGACCGTGAACGTGACTCCTGAACCGACCGTGAACGTGACTCCGACACCGGCGCCCGAAGCGAACATCACCGAACTGATCATCACGGAACTTACGGGCGAGGAGAACCTGACGACGTTCGTTGGAGCCGTAAACAACTCCACTATCGGCGAAGAGCTCGATGAAAACGCGAGTTACGCGATATGCGCTCCGACCAACGAGGCATTCGCCGGGCTGGGCAACCAGACGCTCTCGGTGATCATGGGCGATGAGATGCTCCTGAACAGATTCCTCGGCTACCACGTCATCCAGAGCGATTACACGGTTGAAGAACTCGTGCAGCTCTGCGAGGCCTCGGAGAACGGGCAGATCTCCCTGCCGACCGCTGAAGGATCGGAGGTTAATGTCTCGCTCGCCGAAGATGGGCGGTTGACCATCAACAACATCATTGTCATAACCCAGATCCAGATCACGAACAAGATCGTGATCTACGTGATCGGGACTGTCCTGGTTCCACCGGACACCCCGATCCCAACCCCTACACCGACAGTGACTCCCGAGCCGACGGTGAACGTGACTCCTGAACCGACGGTGAACGTGACTCCCGAACCGACGGTGAACGTGACTCCCGAGCCGACGGTGAACGTGACTCCTGAACCGACGGTGAACGTGACTCCCGAACCGACGGTGAACGTGACTCCTGAACCGACGGTGAACGTGACTCCTGAACCGACGGTGAACGTGACTCCCGAACCGACGGTGAACGTGACTCCTGAACCGACGGTGAACGTGACTCCGACACCGACCCCGCCAATGCAGGGCGAGACCACGGATCTCCAGCTCTATGAAGGCTGGAACTTCGTCTCTATCCCGAGACCTCTCTCTGTGGGCAATGACACAGCAGCGGCGGTCTTTGCGGACGTCGACACCGGCGGACGGTCGTTCTACACCTACACCCCGGCTGGCGGCTTCGCGCCCCTGGGCGAGAATGAGACCCTGAGGGTCCTTGAGGGCTACTGGGTCTACTCGACCGAGGAGACCACCGTGGAGTTGATGCTCAGCACCGACCCGGTGAGGGCACCCGCACTGAAGACGCTCAGCCCGGGCTGGAACGCCATCGGCTACTCCGACCTGACTGAACGCAGTGCGGATGAGGCGCTCACCTCGGTGGAAGACATCTGGGTCTACGTCGTCGGTTACGACGCGGAGAGCCAGAGTTACCGGCCGGCGTTCGTCAACAACCAGACCGATGATCAGGAACTCTTCCCGACCGAAGGTTACTGGGTGTTCGTGCGCGAAGATGGCAGACTTGCTGCCATCAGCGCCTGACCTTTTTTTGTGGCCTCCGGAACGAGACCTGTTGAGAAAAGCAAAATCCTGAGAGGTATGGCGCCGGAGAATGTTCCGGTGCCCGACCGCTCACTCCTCTCTTCCCGTATACTCCCGCATCAGGGCGTCGCCGTAGGCTTCCCGCTTCTTTGTCGGGATGTAGTTGAACTCCCCTGCTCTCCTGAGGAGCTCGGCGCGAATCGCGGCATCGTTCTCCAGGTGCAGGCTCCGCACGCCGTCGACGATGAAGTCGAGCTGGTTGACCCCGGTCTCCTTCCCGTCCACGAGGACCGTCTTGATCTTGATCGCGTCCGGCCGAACCCCGCCGCAGACGGTGCAGTAGTCGCCTTCCTTCTCGTTGGTCATCTGCTCACTCCCGTATCATCGTGAGCGACATCTTGAACCGGGTTATGGCCGAGAGGGCGTGGGGGACGTTCGCCGGGAAGATGATCGTCTCGCCCTCGCGCATCTGGTGCGTCTCGCCCGCCACCCAGACCTCGCACTCCCCGTCCAGGATCGTCACCACCGCATCGTAGGGCGCGGTGTGCTCCGAGAGCCCTTCGTCCTCGTCGAACGAGAAGAGGGTGATGCTCCCCACCGGTTTGTTGACGATCATCCTGCTTGCCACGGTTCCGTCCTGGTAGGCGACGAGATCCGCCAGCCGGAGGACCTTCCCCTGCAGTTCCGCACGATTCTCTTTAGCCATCGGTACACCAACTGTTACCGTTACTCTGTCGTTCCTCGCTATCTACCCTTTCCTTTCGCCCGCGTGTGGACGAACGGCCGTGCTTACAACAGCCTTGTCCCGGTTGTCGGTCGCGGGATCTTCACCACCAGCACCCGGAAGGTGCCGTCGCTCTCGTTCATCCAGCGGTGCGGGATCTTTGCCGGGCTCTCGACCAGGTGATCCTTCCCGACCTCGGCGCGCTCGTCGCCGATCTCGACGATCCCCGTGCCTTCGAGGACGTAGAAGAAGACGTCCACCGGGGTGATGTGTTTCTTGAGCGATTCGCCGGGGTTAAGCGTGATCACCACCGCCGTCGCGTGCTCGGTGTCGTAGACCTTCCGGGCATCGACATGGTGCGGGTTCTCGCCGATCGGTTCCTGTGCTACATCGACAATCTTCATACCGTTCATCTCCTTTCATACCCTCGATGATTAACCTTTGTAGTTCGTCCAGTAGTTCGCGAGGCACTCCCGCCGCCTCCGCTCCTGCCGCCGGGCTCGCATCTCCGGGTAGGTGGGCTCCGTGCTCTGGACCGCCGGGCAGTAGGGGCAGAGGGCGAACGGCACGTCGTCGGCCAGGTTCCTGACCGGGCAGAGGTAGGTTCCCTCCCATTCGTCGACGATCTGCCCGCCGGGGAACGGGGTGCCGACGGGATGAGCGGGCTCCTCCACGACGAAGATGGTGAACGCGGAGAGGAGGTACTTCAGGTAGAGGTACTTCGGGTCTTTCTCCCGCGCTTTTGCCGTGCAGGCCTCCGCCACCATCGAGCAGTAGCCGCCGAGCGCCGGGTCCGGCGGGTTCTCCATCTCCGGGCCGCCGCCGTTCCGGGAGAGGAGGATCAGGCGGTGGTGCGCCCCGAAGATCTCTTCCCTGACGCTCGATAGGAGGCGGTCGCGGTAGTCCTCCGGGAGATGGGCGACCTTCCGCTCGAACCGGGCGTTCATCGCCTCGAGATCGCGGAGGTCGAACGCCGCCGCTTCGTCCGCGATGATGCGGAGGAGGTCGCCCTTCGTCTTCGCCTCCTGCATCCGGCGGCACGCCGCCCGGACGGCCGCCGCCGCTACCGTCCCTCCGCGCCCCGCCTCCTCGCCGCCGTCCTCGGCGAAGGTGTCGATGAGGAGGGAGCTGACCTCGTCGGGACTGGTTCCGGAACGGCTGCTGCCTTCCCTGCCGACGAACCGCTTGATACGCTCAAGAATTGCTCGCAGTTGCATGGTCAACAATCTTAACAACCATGGTATTCCCGAAGGTTTAACTCTCGTGTAACTCTCATAGTAACAATTATGGACAACCTGATCCGGAGCCTCACGGCGCTCGGGCTGACGGAGTACGAAGCCCGGGTCTACGCCGCCCTCGTCGGGATCGGCGAGGGGAGCGCCCGCCAGGTTCACGAGGCGAGCGGCGTCCCGCGCCCGAGGGTCTACGACATCGCCGAAGGGCTTGCCGGCCGGGGTTTCATCACCGTCCGGCGGGGGAGCCCGAACGTCTACATCCCGGCCGAGCCCGCCGTCGTCATCCATCACTTAAAGAGCGCCGTGGATGCCGCGGCGACGGCGGCGGTGCAGGGCCTCGACGCCCTCTCGCTCGACGCCCGGTCGAAGAACTCGCCGATCTGGTACGTGCAGGGGGAGTGGAGCATCCGGCGCCACGCGGAGTCGCTTGCCGGGGGCGTCGCCCGCGACCTTGCCGTCGTCTGCCTGGATTACCGGGAGATCGGGGAGTTCGCCCGCCTGATCGCCGATGCGTCGAGAGAGCATCCCGTGAGCGTCCTCCTCCCGAACGGGAAGCGCGGGATCAAGAAGCCGCTCGGGGACGCGTCCCTCTACGTCCCGAAGCCCTTCTGCACCTTCTTTCAGGAGAACATCTTCGAGAAGATCTACTGCGGCCCGATCCCGGTGGACGGGTCGGCGTTCCTGCTCGATTACATCTTCATCGCCGACGACCGCGTCTGCATGATCGTCTACCGCCAGGACGGGGTTCGGAACGCCGTCGTGATCACCCTGCCCTTCATCGCCTGCGTTCAACGGCAGTTCGTCAACCGGATGATCGCGAACGCCGACTGCATCGACGGCCTTCCTTCCGCGTAACCCCGATCAGGCGGAGTCGAGCGGTATGTAGGGGGCGAAGGTCAGGACGTCATTTCTGACGGCATCGAACCCGACCCGCTCGACGAACCGGGCGGTCCGCTCTCCGGATCTGGCGTTCGCCCGGTAATACTCGAGCAGCCGGCGAACGAGGTCGAGGGCCTGATCTTTCGTGAGGTCTTTTGCGGCGACGTCGCCGATCCGGGGGCGGCCGCCGGAGTTGCCCCCGAAGATAACCGTCCAGCCCTTCGCGTTCCCCATGAGCCCGATGTCGCGGAGGTAACTCTCGCCGCAGCACCGGGGGCATCCGGAGACGCCCATCTTGAGTTTCGCCGGCAGGTTCATCTCCTGGTAGAGTTCCTCGACCTCGAGCCCGAGGCCCAGCGAGTCCTGTTTGCCGTACTTGCAGGTCACTGTTCCCGGGCATGCCTGGACGTAGTGGACGCAGGGCGCGGTCGCCTGCCCGACGGTCATCCCGAGTTCGTTCCAGATGCTCTCGACGTCCTCTTCTTTGATCCCGACGAGCACCATCCGCTGCCCCGACGTCATCTTGATGACGGGGATCTCATAGCGCCTGACGACCTTGACGATGTTCTCCAGGTGCTCCGGGCTGACGATCCCCGCGGGCGTTCTCGGCACGATCGCGTATGACGTTTTGTCTCTCTGGAGGATTGCTCCTCTGGGTCCGTTTTCCATGCTCGTTTTCACCTCTCCGGCAGGGATGCGCCGGATACAATCCATCCGTTGCCGTCGGGAGGGAAAAGGGTGGTGTCACTCTGCGGGGTACACCCGTTCAGGCACTCCCGTAGCCCCGCGAACGCAGGCGCCGGAGCAGAAGATATCGGGGCTTTACAGCCCCAGTTTCGCCCGCTTCCCCTCGATGTGCGCTAAGATTCCGTCCGTCGCTGCTTTTGCGTCCGTCTCGACGTGGAGCACTCCGCCCGTGATGCCGGGGAGGTCCTCGGTGAGGAGTTTGACGAGGTCCGGCCCCCCGGTCACGGTCGGGATCGGGTTGACGTAGGTGTAGAGGCCGAGCGCGAGCGCGAAGAGGGCGTCGATCGTCGCCTTCTGCTCCATGTACTCGGGAGCCGCGACGGCGACCGGAAGGTCGGGGAGGGGAACGCCGCCGAGGGCCTCGGAGACCGCGAGGAGGAGGTCGGCGCACCTGCCGGTGTCGGTGCAGGTTCCAAACCCGAGCACCGGCGGCACGCCGAGCGCCGTGCAGAGGCCCGCGAGCCCCGGCCCGGCCTTCTCCTTCGCTTCAGGCGAGCAGAGCCCGGCGACCTGGAGGGCCGCGACCCCGCAGCCCATCCCGAGCACCAGGACGTCGCGGGCGATCAGGTTCTCAGCGACCGCGACGGTCTGGACGTCCTGCCCGGAGTCCCGGAGGGTGGTGCAGGAGACGAGCCCCACGACGCCCCGGATGGTTCCGTCCTTGATAGCACCGAGCAGCGGGTCGAGGCTCCCCCCGAGCGCATCGACGATGCTCTCCGTGGAGAACCCGACCACCGCCTCCCGCACGGGAAGACCCCGGATCGGCTCCACCTTCGCGCGCCGCTCCTTGAAGTTCTCGATCCCCATATCGATAAGAGCCGCCGCCTGCTCTTTTGCCTCCTCCGGGACGTAATCGAGCCGGTCGGTTCCGCCCTCGAAGACCACGACCTCGCTGACCGGGATCAGTTTGAAGTGGTACTTCTCGGCGTAGAGGGGGTCGAGCGGGAGAGAGCAGTTCATGTCGGCGGCAAAGACGTCAACCGCCCCGGTGGCAAGGACCGCCTCCTGCATGATCCAGTTGCCCGTGTAGCCGTAGAAGACGTCGTCCATCTCCCTCCTCTGGATCAGTTCCTGCCCGGTCTCGATGTTCGCGATGACTCTGAGGCCCTTTGCCCCCGCATTCTTCGCCTTCTGCTGCCATTCATCGGTACGCGCGAGGTCGATGAGGGCGAACCCGAGGAAGGGTTCGTGGCCGTTCGGGAGGATGTTGACGTAGTCGGGGTCGAGCACTCCGAGGTCGACCCGCATCGGGTGCGGGCGGGGGATGCCGTAGAGGATGTCCTGGATGTACTCGAGCACGATCTGGCTCTGGTAGGCCATCGCGACACCGAGGCGCATCGCCCGCATGGCGTGGCTCGCGAACCAGCCGTCGACGTTCGTGAGGGTGGAAGCCGTATCGACGATCGCCTCCCCGTAGATCCCGCCCGGGAAGAGGTTGAGCCGCTTCCAGGTCTCTTTCCGCTCCTTAGGCGCGAGCCGCTCCACGATCCGGCTCGGCTCGTGGGTGAACCGGTGGAAGTCCTCCTCCACGAAGTCGCAGAGCCGGAGCGCGACCTCGGCGTCGCTCCCGCCCGTATCGATGCCGAGCCGCCCGGCAAACGTCCGGAGTTTCTCCGGCTCCGCGATCGAGAACGGGGTCTTTCCCTCCGCGGTCGCCCGGAGGGTGCGGACGGCCTGCGCCGCGTGGAAGTGGTAGTTCGACGCACCCATGACGTTCCGGAGAAGCATCATCCGCATCGCCATGCCGTCGGCATTGATCCCGCAGACGCCCCGCCAGTTCCGGGAGGCGTCCGCCCGGCAGGGGCCGTTCGAACAGAAGTCGCACCGTGCTCCCGCCTGGCAGTAGGCGCACCGCTTGTCGGGATCTCTTCCGAGACCCTGCGCCTCGTAGCGGTCCCAGACGTTCGACATGCCGTCCGCTTTGAGCCGCTCGTAGACGGTTCTCACCGAGTCGTGGTAGGATATCCTGTCGCTCTCCATGGTCATGGGGAGAGGAACCGGATCGAGGCATAAAGAAGGTATCGGTGCGGGTTATTCCTCCTCGATATACCGTTTCAGGGCCGCGGCGTTGTTGTGGGTCTCGTCTCTCGCGGCGTAGAGGAGCGTGACGGTCTCCTCCACCGCCTCCTGCCTGAGCCGGGCGAGTTCCTCCTCTTTTCCCGCGAGTTCTGCCCGGTAGCGCCGGAGAAACTCCTCCCACTTCGCCGGGTCGTGCCCGAACCATCGCCGCAGTTCGCCCGACGGTGCGAGTTCCTTCTCCCACCGGTCGAGCGACGCCTTCTCTTTCGAGATGCCCCTCGGCCATATCCGGTCGACGAGAACCCGGGTGCCGTCGTTGTTCGAGGGTTCTGCATAGATCCTCTTTATGCGTATCATGGGCGGGGATACGGCGCCCTCTCACTTAACCCTGTTCCCGGGGCGCAAGGGGCGGGGAGTATGATGGAGATGAGTTCCCCGCCGTGAGGCCCGGCGCAGCCCTTCTTATGACGCTGCTCCCCGTCCGCCCCGGTTCGCTTGCGGCGGGATGGAGGGCGGGCCGCTGCCCGGAAGGGGGGCTCTGACGGCACCGGCCTGGACGGGTGGACAAGGTATAAGTAAGATGTGCGTGATGGCCCCCCTCTATGAGGTATATCACAGTCCTTCTGGCGGTGCTCCTCATCCTTGGCGCGGGCATACTGGCCGCAGGATGCACCATGCCGGAGGGAGACGGCACCCAGCAGACCCCGATGGAGACTCCGATGGAGACCCCGATGGAGACCCCGATGGAGACCCCGATGGAGACCCCGATGGAGACCCCGATGGAGACCCCGATGGAGACCCCGATGGAGACCCCGATGGAGACCCCGATGGAGACCCCGATGGAGACTCCGATGGAGACTCCGATGGAGACTCCGATGGAGACTCCGATGATGACCGAGACCCCACCGGGTGGCCCGGTGGACATGACCCCGCTGGGAAGCTAGACCCCGACGGGCTGTCTGGCAGGGTACTGGCGTAGAAAAGACTGTTGAACACGTTATGAAGGGCTTCAACCCCTTCCTCTCTTCTACAGAACTCCGCCGAAGGCACCTGTACGACCGTACCGAACGCTGCCGGCATCACGCGGGAGAGAACCCTGTATGCACGTCATCCGGGGTTCCGACACCCCGGGCAAAAGTCTGCGAAAAGGCGCCAAAAAAAAGTTGGGTTAGTTCTTCTTTCTTCCCCAGAGGAGGAAGGCCAGCGGTGCGAGGAAGGGCGCGTAGACGAGCGGTGCCGCAGGCGTCGTCGTTGCTGCGACGGTCGGCTCGGTCGTCATCGTCTCCGTCCCTTCGGGCGTCGCGGTAGCCTCTGTCGTGACGTTCGTCTCCGCCGTCACGGTCACGTTCTCCGGCATCGCGGCGATGGCGAAGGTGGAGAATCCGGGGGTGGTCGCCCGGAAGCGGTATAACCCGTTCTCTTCATCGACGACCTCGGTCTCCAGGATCTGCCAGCCGCCGTTGACGTAGCGCATGAGCCTGACGTCCTCCGGGAGCATCTCGTGCTCCTCGAGCCACTTCGCCGGGATGGTGAAGGTCAACGTCGCGCCGCCGACCTGGTTCGGGTTCGCCCACGAGACGGCGATCTCGACGTACTCGTAGGTGCTGCTGCCGGGAGGCGCCGCCAGGTTGGGGCACCCTGTCTCCTTCACGGTCATCAGCAGTTTCGGGATGTTGTCGGACGCCGTGATGGCGACGCTGCCGATCGACGTGACGTCGATGCCCGAGAACGTGTGCGTCTCGCCGCCCTTCAGGTTCTCGCAGATCCCTGCGAAGAAACTGGGGCCGGAGTCGCCGCCGCCGTCACTATAGGCGCGGTAGGTCGATCCGCCGTTGTTGGGGTTGGGGGTGGGATCCGGCGTGGGATCGGTCGTGGGCGCCGCCGTGACGGTGACCGACGCCGTTTCTTCAACGCCGCCGGCACACGCCGTCACGTCCGTGAAGCCCTCCAAGAACGCTGCGAAGAGGCCTGAGCGGTCGATCGTGCCGACATCGCCGTCGGAGCACGACCAGGCCACCCTGACCCAGTCCATCTCGTTCTCGCACTGGTCGTATACCGTGGCCGTGAACTCCCGGGTTCCTCCGGGCGCGAGCGTGGTTTCAGACGGTTCGACCTCGATGCAGGCCGGAACCGGGAGCGAGGGGTCGACGGTCACGCACGCGGAGCCACAGACTCCGTCAGCCGATGCGATGACCTGCACCTCGCCGTCGCAGAGAGCGGTAAAGACGCCGCACTCGTCGATGGTGCCGGCGCACGGGTTGCTGCTCTCCCAGTCGATTATGACGTCGGGCATTTCGTAGCCATACTGGTCGAATGCGGTTGCGGTGAGCGCCAGGCTGTTCCCGGCGGGGATGCAGAAGTTGGACGGGCTGACCTCGATCCGCGCAAGTTCCGGCGCCCTCGACCGGACGGTCACCGTCGCGGTTCCGGTCGCGGTCTCGTTCTCTCCGGCAACCGTTGCGGTGACGGTCGTGCTGCCTCCGCAGACTGCGGTGAAGAGACCACCGTCTGCGGTGATCGTGCCGACACCTTCGTCGTCGCACGACCAGGACACTATGGAACCTGCGTTGTCCTGCAGGTCATACACGTCCGCGTTGAACTGCCATGTCTCGCCGACGTCGAGGATGATCGACGACGGGGAGACCACGACACCTGCGGATTCATCGGTGACCTCTATCTCCGCCGTCCCGGTGACGCCGTCGGCCGATGCGGTGACGGTCGCCGTGCCCGCGGCGAGAGCCGCGAAGAATCCGGTGCCGTCGACTTCGCCGACGGTATCATCGCTGCAGCACCAGTCGATCTCGACATCAGGCATCTCGCAGCCGTCCTGGTCGAACGCTGTCGCGGTGAACGCCGCGGTGTCGTTCCTGGCGAGCGTGACTGCCGACGGGGTGACGACGATGCAGGTGAGGACCGGGTCGTTGCAGTTCACGGTGACGGTTGCGGTTCCTTCAGCGCCGTCTCCGCACGCGGTGATGGTCACCGTGCCGCTGTCGAGTGCGGTGAAGACACCGCTGCAGGGATCGATGGTGCCGACGCACGGGTCGCAGCACTCCCAGGATACTCCTGCGTCCTCAACGACGTTGCCGAACCGGTCGAACGCGACGGCGTCGAACTGCAGGTCGTCGTCGACCTCGAGCGTTGCCGCGGACGGCACGACCGCGATCTTCGCGAGCAGAGGCCATTCATCGACGGTGACGGTCGCGATTCCGATGAGGCCGTCCGCCGTTCCGGTGACGGTCGTCGTGCCTGCGGCGAGAGCGGTGAAGATTCCGCTGGACTCATCGATGGTGCCGACGGTTCCATTGCTGCTCGACCAGGCGGTCTCCCCGGCGGGCATGACGTTGCCGTTCTGGTCATAGACCGTCACGATGAACTTCTGGATGTCCTCGACGTCCAGGGTGGCCGTGGCGGGTGTAACCGCGATCTCTGTCGCGACCGGGTCTTCGTCCATGACGGTGACGGTCGCGGTTGCGGATCTGCCGTCTGCCGTTGCGGTTACGGTCGCCGTGCCTGCGGCGTGGGCCGTGAAGAGGCCGGTATCGTCGATCTCGCCGACGGTCTCGTCGCTACACGACCAGGTGATGTTAACGCCGGTCATCTCTTCTTCGAACTGGTCGAAGGCGGTCGCCGAGAACTGCTGTGTGCCGTTGCGATCGAGCGTGACCGTGGGCGGGGCGATCTCGATACGCGTCACGACCGGTTCTACCGGTTCGTCGGCATTGACGGTGACGGTCGCGGTTCCGGTGAGGCCGTCGGCCGTTCCGGTGACGGTCGTTGTGCCTGCAGCGAGAGCGGTGAAGATTCCGCTGGACACATTGATGGTGCCGACGGTCGTGTTGCCGCTCGCCCACGTGACCTCAACACCGGTCATCTCGCCGTCGAACCGGTCGCGGACGGTTGCCGTGAACTGCTCGGTGTCGTCGACATCGAGCGTGGCTGCGGTCGGTGTGACCACGATCTCGGTTGCGACCGGCTCTTCGTCCGTGACGGTGACGGTCGCGGTTGCGGATCTGTCTTCTGCCGACGCGGTGACGATCGCCGTGCCCGCGGCCTTCGCGGTGAAGAGACCGGTATCGTCGATCTCGCCGATGGTTCCATCGCTGCACGACCAGTTGAACTCAACGCCGGTCATCTCTTCATCGTTCTGGTCGAAGGCGGTTGCGGTGAACTGCTTCGTCGCGTTGAGATCGAGTGTGAACGTGGACGGGTCGATCGCGATGCGCGTCACGACCGGTTCTACCGGCTCGTCGGCGTTGACGGTGACGGTCGCGGCTCCGGTGATGCCGCCAGCCGACGCGACGACGGTTGTCGTGCCTGCTTCGTAAGCGGTGAAGTAGCCGCCGGAATCGACGTATCCGACGGTTCCGTTGCTGTACGACCAGGAGACCTTCAGGTCGGGTATGACTTCGTCGTTCTCGTCGTAACAGGTGGCGTTGAACTTGAGCTGGTCACTGACGTTCATCGTAGCCGTGGGAGGTTCAACATCGATCCTGGTGACCACGTCCGGTTCTCCCTCGGGATCGTACATGAACATGTAGAGATCCGAGTAGCCATCGCGGGCTTTCTGCCAGACGATCATGTTACCGCTGGCGGCGGGGTAGAGCTGTTCGCCGCCGGCGGTGGGCACGGCCATCTCTTCACCGTTGTTGCGGTCGTACATGTAGATGATTCTCGGCGCATCCCGCTTGTCCTCCCATGCGAGGATCTGTCCGGTGAGCACCGGCGAGACCTGATCGGCGCCGTCGGAGGTGATCCGCTGCTCCCCGCCGGACGGGTTGTCGAGATCGGTCATGTAGATGTCGGGGTTCCCGTGCCGGTTATCCTCCCAGGCTACGACGCTCCCGTAGAGCGAGGGCCAGGACTGAATCGCCGTGCTCGCGGATACCGCCCCTTTCATCTCGCCGTCATCGATGGAGTAGTACCGGATCCTCTCGTCGGCCTCTTCGACCCAGGCGACGTACTTCTCCGAGAGTGCGGGTTTGAACTCGGTGCTCCCGCCGGGGATCGTCGTCTTTGCGTCGCACTCGATGACGTCTTTCACGCTGCCGGCGGCGATGTCGTAGAGGACGATGTTGTTATCGCCGCTGCTGCTATCATACCAGGCAACGTAGTTCCCGCGGACGATGGGCAGCCACTGCTTGCCCGTGTCGTTGGTGAGCTGGGTTGTCTCGTCTGTCGAGCGCTTATAGAGGTAGATATCCCAGTTTCCGTTCCGGTAGTCCTGCCAGACGATGTAGTTGCCAGAGATGGACGGCCTCTCCTGCGAGGCAGGATCGTTTGTTATCCTGGTGCCGGAGGTGCCCGGACTGTTTGAGAAGTAGATCTCTTTGTTCCCGTTCCGGCCGTCTTCCCAGACGACCATATCTCCGTCGACGTCGGGGAACTCCTGCGACCCGGGGAAGACGGCAAATGGTACCAGATCTCCCGGAGCAATCTCTGCCGCCGCAACCGGCGGCGCCAGCAGCCCGACGATGACGACTGCACATAACAGTGTCAGATACGTGAGTTTTTTCATTTTTTCCCCCTTGACATTCGCTCCCTGTCCGCGGGACGGCGGCGGATACCTGCCGGTAGCACAAACAGGCTGGCTAAAGCAGGTGCTCGCCGGGGCGTCCGGCAGACGGAGAGCGAATTCCGATTTAAGACCCGGTCATATGGTAGC
This sequence comes from Methanoculleus horonobensis, assembly GCF_001602375.1. Taxonomy (NCBI): domain Archaea; kingdom Methanobacteriati; phylum Methanobacteriota; class Methanomicrobia; order Methanomicrobiales; family Methanomicrobiaceae; genus Methanoculleus; species Methanoculleus horonobensis. Next base: position 49,754 of record NZ_BCNY01000013.1, read on the forward strand.
CGGTGAATGGGTGGATAGCGGTATAAATATATATCTTTTACGGTGATTTATTCTTAAAATTTTATAATAAAAACAGGGATCTCTTATGCGCCCGTAAGGGCAGAGGGGGATCCGGACGGGGCTTCTTCAAACTGCTTCCTGTCGGCGGGGAAGGAGGCTGGTGACTGCGTATATTCTTCCCCGGACAATTCCTGCCGCGAATTTTCCGCTAAATCTCTTGCAGAATGACCGGGTGCGCGGCCGGGTAGCGCATCGCCGCAAGGTCCCGCCGGTTCCTCAGCCTGGCGACCCACACCGCGGCGTCGTCGCGGGTTTGTCGGGGCGTTCGCGTACGTAGCGGGCGGATGCATCAAGCCTGCCCGGCTCCTTTTCCCGGTCAAGGTGCGAGTGGGGGAGCAGAGTCATTTTTATTCCGACAATATTTTCGGCAGTCTCTGCAGAAATGCTGCTGATCGTCTACGGATCTCTTCTCATACGGGTAAGACGGTCAGCAATCGACCGGGGCACACCCTACCAGGATAAAGGTCGATCTTGGTCTCTGTCGCAGGCCGTTCCGTTTACCAATCAAACCCTCAGGAAGTTGCATATATCCATACTTCTATATTAATGGTTGAATATCGCGAGCAAAGTATTATATGATATGAGTTCCATGCTGGAACTCAACACCCAGGGGGGAGTGATATTCGGCGCTACGCTCACCTGATGGAGTTTTGCTCGATCGATACGGCGTGTAAGCCTCCCTTGGCATTCAGGTATAGGGTGCCGGCGGTTGAGCATTGTCTACCCTACAGAGGATGTCGGATGAGGTCGGTACGGCTGCAGGACATTGGGGATATCCCTCTCATGACTAAAAACGGGAAAAATCCGTTTGAGAAGGGGCGGCAGGAAGTTCACCGGAGCGATCGGCTTTCCGGGAACCAGGAGACGGTCTTCTCCGACGCCGGCAGCCGGAACCGGAAACACCGGCTTACTACAGACGGTGAGGAGGAACTCACCTGCACCCTTGCAGCCTGCCCGTACCGCATCGGAGAGCATGGGTCCGCATCGCTCGCCGAATGCGGGATCCGGCTTCTCACCCCATTCCGCCGGAACAGGTGCGCGGGAATAATCAGACGACGGCTCAAGCAGCAGCAGGCTTGTGATCGCTTATGAAGATCCTCCAGGTGACGCAGTTCTTCAAGCCGAGCTGGGAGTCCGGAGGCGTGACACGTGCGGCGTATGAGATCTCAAGGCGTCTCCAGATGGCAGGCCACGACGTCACGATATATACGACGAATCGGAACAAATACCCGACAGGGCTTCCCACGAACAGACCCCTCAATGTCGATGGGATGAAGGTTTACTATTTTGAGAATTTACGGAAGTATTTTCCGGGCGCAGCACTGCCCATAGTCCCGTACTACTTACCGTTTGTTGCACACCGCGATCTGCGGAATTATGATATAATTCACATCCACGAGCACAGGACACTCCTTGCGGCCATGGTGAGTTATTATGCCAGGGAGTACGGCATTCCATACGTCCTGCAGCCGCACGGTTCGCTTCCTAAAGACCGGGCCCTGGGCAAGGCAAAGATGAAAAACCTCTTTGATTTCATCTCCGGATCTGCCATTTTAGATGCCGCATCAAGGCTGATCGTCATGAACAGCATTGAAAAAGAACAGATTAGAATGATGGGTACTCGCGAGGATAAGATCGCCGTTATTCCCAACGGCATCAGTCTTGAGCGGTGCGCTACAACCAGGAGCAAAGGGGAATTCCGGAAATTCTGCGGAATCGAGAACGGAAGCAGTCTCATCCTGTACCTGGGCAGACTCGCTAGAATCAAGGGGATCGATTTTCTGATAGAAGCGTTTTCCCGGCTGGTGCAAGAGGAAAAAGACGCCGTTCTGGTCATTGCCGGGCCGGAATGGAATTATAAACGGGAACTCGAGGAGAAAGTACGGACTCTCGGAATTCAGGATCGAGTCCGTTTTGTCGGCTACCTGGACGACGTCGGTTTTGCCTATCAGGATGCCGATCTGCTCGTCTATCCAGGAATGTATGAGATATTCGGGCTTGTCCCATTCGAGGCGATCATGAGCGGAACCCCGGTGATTGTCACAGACAGCAACGGCAGCGGAGAACTCATCAGGAAGGGCAACTGCGGTCTGGCTGTACAGTATGGAGACTGTGCGGAGTTAGCGGAAAAAATGGCATTTTGCCTTGAAAATCCCGGGGAAGGAAGAAAGATGGTTCGGCGGGGGCAGGAGTTCGTTCGAGAAAATCTGACATGGAACCGGGTCGTGGACAGACTCGAGCAGGAATACAGGAGGTGCCTATGAACATACTGGCAATCCCGACAACCGTCGGGTTGTCAAAACCGCAGAGCGGGGGCCAGAACCGGTTCTGCAACCTCGTCAAGTGCCAGGCCGCAAATAACCGTATCGTCGTACTCGAACCGGATCACCTTCACGCCGAGAGCGACGATGATGTCGCACGGGTCTACACCTATCGTGATATCGAGGCGCTCCGTAGGAAACTATCCATATTCAGGGATATCAATCCCGATTTCATCCGTAAGACGGCACGGATCATCAGAGACGAAGAGATCGATCTCGTCCAGATCACCCACCCCAGCGGAGCAATGGTGGCCAGGATGCTCGGTCTCCTTACGCGCAGGAAGATAACGATAGTCTACGACGCTCACAACGTCGAATCCGAGTTCATTCAACAGACCTTTGCGAACCGCGGCCACCACTCCCCGCTGGAGCGAAAACTCATACCCGCCTATACGAATCTCCTGGAGCGGGTCTCCTGTAAATACCTCTTCGACCACATCACTGCCGTGAGCGAAAATGATGCGGACACGTTCAGGAGGAAGTATCGTATCAAAGACGGGACGATCAGCGTCATTTCTTCGGGATGCAGTATCCGTCCGCAGATATCTGATGAAGCGAGGAATAAGATTCGTGAAGAGATGGGGCTCTCTCCCGGGGATATTGCCGTGTTCTTCCACGGCCTCTACGGGCACCCGCCGAACCGGGAAGCGTTCGATCTTATTCAGACCTATATCGCCCCCCATTTTGCCGATACAGACCCGAATGTATCCTTTGTCGTCGGTGGGACGCAGGTCCCGGAGTTTGAAGAAGCTAACGTCAGATCGCTTGGATTCATCGCCGACATCCAGAATATCGCCGGTGCCGATATCGCCATTGTACCTCTGAGAAGCGGAGGGGGAACAAAACTGAAGATCTTCGATTATATGAGCGCCGGCCTCCCGATCGTGACCACAAAGAAAGGCATCGAAGGGATCGATGCTGAACATTACGAGCATGCAATCATCGTCGACGACATCGACGAAGAGTTCATAGCGGGGATCAGGTATCTGATCGAAAATAAAGACGAACGGAAGAGAATTGGAGATAATGCTCGAGCACTGGCCGAAGCGAAATATGACTGGCGAATAATCGGAGGGAAACTGGAAGACCTGTACCGGACGCTGGTTTCGAAGTCAGGTGCCCGTCATACCGGCTTCGCATAGATGATGCCATGCAGATCCGAAACCCCATTACGTTAAACGACTGGAGGATCCGGAGTTATCTCATTGCGATCCTGGTGTTCCAGCTGGGGCTGCTGGTTATTCAACTCCTCGGGAGCACGAACTCGCATATCCTGGTTCTGCAGGCGATCCTGGGATTTGCCTTTTTCTCATTCATTCCGGGTATAATCGTCCTCAGAATCATGAGGGTACATCATCTGAGCACCCTTGAGACGCTTCTCTATGCAGTTGGATTGAGTATAGCAATCCTCATGCTCACCGGATTGCTCATGAGTGTGCTTTATCCCCTGGTTGGGCTATCCCGGCCGCTGTCGCCTACCTCGACCCTGCTGACAGTCAACATCACGACATTGATTCTGCTCTTACTCAGCCTCGCCGGGGATCAAAAGTCCCCCGAACCGGATTATATCGATACTGGGGCGTTTCTCTCGAGACCTGCGCTTCTCCTGTATCTGGTGCCGCTACTGACAATTATCGGGACATACTTTGTAAACCAGTATCACAACAACGGAATCCTCATGCTGGTGATCGCGGCTATAGCGGTTATCCCTGTACTGATTGGATTTGACCGGGTGATCCCGGAAGCGCTATACCCTCTGGCGATCTTATCCATCTCCGTCTCGCTATTGCTTCACACATCGCTCGTATCCCCGTATCTCTGGGGCTATGATATCCACTATGAGACGTTCCTTGCAAACCTCGTCATGGACAACGCATTCTGGGACTCCACCAGTCCCGGCAACGTGAACGCAATGCTCTCCGTCGTCTTACTGGCTCCGATCTACTCGTATATCACGGGGCTGGACCTGACATGGGTGTTCAAATTAGTCTATCCGCTTATTTTCGCCCTTGTGCCCCTGGGACTGTATCATGTTTTCCGCAGGCAGGTGGAGGCAAAGAGCGCTTTTCTCGCATGCTTCTTCTTCGTCTCGTTCATCATATTTTACGCAGAGATGGCCTCTCTGGCGCGCCAGGAGATTGCAGAACTCTTTCTCGTCCTGCTCATCATGCTCATGGTCGCGAGGAATATGCCAAAAACAATGAATTTTGTGTTGTTTGCCATATTCGGTGCCTCTCTGGTTGTCTCGCATTACGGAACATCGTATATCTACCTGCTCGCCCTCGTCGCGGTCTGGCTATCTATGACGCTCTCTTCATTTGCCGCAACCCATGGATATGATATTCTCAAACATTTGCGAAAAGCGGCAGGGGAGAGATCGTCAGGCGAAGACTCCGTGAACAGAGACAGCGGCAGGACGATAACACTCGCCCACGTCCTCTTCTTCACCGGATTCACGCTCGGGTGGTATATACTCGTTGCAGGAGGGACGTCCTTCGACACAATCGTATCGATCATCGATCATATCGGCAATACGATCTTTGTGGACCTGCTGAATCCCGAGGCAACCGAAGGACTGGACCTTCTCATCAGTACTCCTCAATCGTTCCTGCATACTTTCGCCAAGGGTCTCCACCTCATAACTCTGGCACTCATCGTCGTTGGGTTCATCGCCATATGTTTCTGGCACGCCGGTACCAACGTTTCACGAGAATACGTTGCGTTTTCTTTTATTGCGCTCCTTTTTGGAGTTGCGGGTGTCCTTGTACCGAATTTTTCCAGCACACTCAACACCTCAAGACTGTACCAGATTATGCTCATCTTCCTTTCCCCGCTCTGTGTTATCGGCGGCATCAGCATACTTACAGCACCAGCATATATCAGTAAACTCCAGAACGGATGGCTTGCGGGACGGACGCCGCTGGTACTGATCTCGGTTTTCTTCTCACTGCTGTTCCTCTTCAGTACGGGATGGATCTATGAGTATGCCAGCGATCAGCCGTCATCCATCGCGCTGAGCCAGGATTCAATCAAGAGTTACGGAGGCGGTACACCGAAAAATGTCTTCTATGGAACGTTCATACCGGAGCACGACGTTTTTGGGGCCCGCTGGCTGGGTGAATACATGAAGGACGGTTCGATCGTCTATGCCGATAGAACACGGAAAGATAATGTATTGACTTCCTACGGCAACCTCGCGAGGACCCCTCCGTTCTTGCCCAAAACGGATTTCAAGCCGGTTTTTGGCGCATATGTGTATCTGGGGACATATAATGTCGTCGAGCGCTCCGCGAGCGGTCCGGAGGAGTATTCTGATTACTGGAGCATCGAAGATGTATATCCTGCGATCTGCCGTAACAACAAGGTGTATTCAAACCATCAGAGCGAGATCTATCAAAACGCGTGATGCTTTCTCCATGCTGCTTTTCGGGATCGGCGCTCACTCCTGACGCCCGAAAACATGCGTGGGAGAGTGAATCACAGAACGTACCGTCTGGCCATGGACAGCACGACAACAATGCCGATCGACGCGTATGTCACGATCCATGCATACCCCACACCGAGGATCCCGAACTGCAGCATCAAGGCATAGCTGGATCCCAGAAGCAGGATGAAGACGATGGCGCTGATAGCGATCAGGCTTTTCAGCCCGTACTGGACTTTCTTGATTGCAATAAATACCTCCGAAAACGAGACGAAAAAACTTGAAATCGCCAGAACCTTGACTAATTCGAGCCCTGCTACATAATCCGGACCGATCAAACCGAGGATATACTCTCCGAATACGAAGAGGCCCACAACCGCCGGAATGAGCAGCGCAAAAATCCCGGCGAGCGATTTCAGCACGTTTTTCTTCAGTGCTCCGCCGTGACTCCCCTCGACAAAGAGCGATGTCGTAAAAGACGTGGGGATGAGGAACAAGAACATGACAACTGCATACGCAATGAAGTACTGAGCGGCTTGTTCTGCACCGAGAATGTTCAACACGAGAATCGGGAGGAGCGTGCCCGGAGCCGCAATGAGTAATCCGGAAACGTAGTTCCCTGCAGAGAAGCGAAACGAATCGACCAAAAATTCCTGATCAAGGCCGGATAGACGAATTCCTGACCTGTAAAGCAGGAAGACCGAAACTATGAGAGCAATGACGAATGAGAGACCCAGCGAACAGAAGATTCCAAGTGCTCCGAGGAAGATCAGAGGAATGAGAATAAGGAGCCTTGAACCAAAAAGGAGGCTCTGAAGGAAGTAAAATTCGGATTTTCGCAGTGCAATGAACGCTGCGCCGATGAAGGCCGTTACGGAGTTGGCTATAAGAAAGGCGATGTAGAGGAGTGCATAGTCCTTGACCTGGTGCAACCCTGGCGACCAGATATCCACCGTAACTATGAACAGAACTCCCAGGACAAACCCGAATAGCGTCGTGACGATTATTGCCGTCCCGAGGACTTTGGATTTATCCCGTGTCGGAAAAAACCGTATGATCGATTGATCGAATCCGAGCTTCGATAAGAGGATCAGCATCCCCATGGATGAGATAAGGGCCGTCGCAACTCCTACGTCTTCTTGCGGGTAGAACCGTGCTGCAAGCATCCAGAAGATGAAACCAAAGCCTGCACTTGAGACTGATGTGATGATAATGAAAAACGTATTCCTGTACAGCGGGTCTACAAGATAGGCTTTCAGCTCAATGGGGCTTTTCGGGAACGCGTGCATTACCCCCCAATGGATGTATCGCATATATCAAATTATCCGTCCTGACGGCTCTCCTGCATCGGTATCGCCGTGTCAAGGGGTCTATTCTGGCAAAAGAAGGATCCAGAATGGTTGGCGTGCCCACGCATCCTTCTGTTCTGCGATAGGCGCGAAGTGCGGTTTCGCCGTAGCCCAAAAGAGAATAGGCCGTTACTGGCGACGGATCCGGGCATCCCCGGCTCAGGTGGAAAAACCCGTCCATAGTATGATCACGTACTGTACAGGTGTTACGGGGCGGCACCTGTGGCAAAACCCGGAGGAGAGGAGGGATCAACCACCCCTCCAGGTAGACGCTTTAGAGAGAAGAGGTTCTGCCGAAGAAGAAGTCGGCGAGCAGGGCAACATCCTTCCAGTCCACAGTGCTGTCTCCATTAATGTCGGCAGCGGGGTCGGACGGCGTTGTTTTCTGCGCCATCTCGGCGGCAATCGTCACGTCGGCCCAGTCGACGCTGCCGTCTCCGTTAAGGTCGCCCCTGACGGGAACCGGCAGACTTCCAACGACGATCTCTTTGCTCATGATGTTGTTTGCCTCATTCGACTCAGCGATCCGGTTGACGTCGTCGACGTGCGCCTTCACGGTGTGCGTGCCTTCCGCGGCCTTCCAGGTTGCACCGGCCGAGCCGCCGTTCGCGGTCACGGTGACCGATGCACCGGGGGCGAGGGCCGTGGCGTGAGTGTCGGACCAGACGCCGGGGCCGGCGGCACCGTCATCGAACGTGAAGAGGACGCCGTGCTTTGTGCCCGCAGGTGTGGGAGCGGTACCCTGGTTCTTGATCGTGGCCTTCACCGTCACCGCATCACCGGTGGCGGGGTTCGCCGGCGTCCAGGAGATGCCGGTCACCACGAGATCGGGCTTCCCGGCGGGTGTCGGTGTCGGGGTGGGGGTCGGGGTAGGCCCCGCCGCCGCCTTCGACACCTTGATCTGCTCGCTTCTGACGTTGTTTGCCTCGTTCGACTCAGCAATCCGGTTGACGTCGTCGACGTGCGCCTTCACGGTGTGCGTGCCTTCGACGGCCTTCCAGGTTGCACCGGCCGATCCGCCGTTCGCGGTCAGGGTGACCCATTCACCCGGAGCAATCGATGCCGTGTGGGCGTCGGCCCAGATGCCGGAGCCTGCCGCACCGTCATCGAACGTGAAGAGGACGCCGTGCTTTGTGCCCGCAGGCGTCGGGGCGTCGCCCTGGTTCTTGATCGTGGCCTTCACCGTCACCGCACTTCCGGGAGCCGGGTTTGCCGGCGTCCAGGCGATGTCGGTCACCACGAGATCGGGTTTCCCGGAGGGAACCGGGGTGGTGGGGACCGGTGTCGGGAGCGGAGTGCTGCCGGGCCTGACGACTGTACAGTCGGTGATCCTGACTGCTCCCGAGTTGACGCTGCTCGTCGTGATTCCCGACGAACCCACCGGAAGTGTATTCGAAACCGTCTTGATGCCTTCAACGACGACGTTGTTGGTTCCTCCTCCCGCTACGGTGAACGGCGTCGCCACATCGGATACAATGCTCCCGGTGAATTTCGAGTTGGAAGCACTGTTCACCGTGACAAGTTTGGACGCGCTGTTCCCTGAGGCATGGATGTCGAGGTTTGAAGAGACGAAACCCACTCCCAGTGCCGGGTCTCCTATCAGAGCGCCGACACCGTCGATGCCTCCCGGGTTGGTCATCGTGAAGTTCTTGACCTGGACGTAGTCAACAAGCGTTGCGTAGAGACCGCGACCGTGGGAGTTGATGCTCGCGCAGTTCTCCATGACTATCGAGGGGTTGGCATTCGTCAACTGCGACTGCACGATGAAGTACGATGTCGGCTTCACCGCCGAGTAGTCGGTCTTCCCCCGGCCCGTCTCGAGGTCGGTGCAGTCGTAGAGGTAGACGCCGTCGGGGTAACTGAAGAAGAACCCGTAGGCGCTGTTCCCTTCCGCGGTGCAGTTGTTGAACGTGTACGAGCCCTTCGGCGCGTAGTAGCCGGAACCGAAGTAGTCCTCGCCGCCCAGGCTGTAGGTCTTCGGGAACGGCTTCTGGCCGTTGTTTCTGCTGATACAGTCGGTGAAGACGATGTCTTTCTTGGTTGGAGCGTACTCGAAGTGGAACCCGGACTCAAGCGTGCCTTCGGCGACGCACCGGGTCACCCGCAGGGTCTCGATGTCGTTGAGTTCCGCAAAGTCGAACCCGGTAACCCAGGGGTTGTAGGCGCTGTATCGACCGCAGTCGATTGCCCTGCAGTCGGTATACCGTATGTTCTTGTGCACCTTGTAGTCGGTGCCCCATGAACTGTGGAGAAACCCGTAGGTTCCGGGGCTGTCTGCAACCACCCGGGTGAACTCGATGTCATCGATGTTCTTGTTGCCGATGCCGACGGAGCGCACATAGAAGAGCCCCTGGATGGTCCGGTCGGCAGTGCCGGTGACGTCCCGGACAGCGTTGTGCCCTGCCCGGATGTACACCACGCCGAAGTCGCGCGATGCGCTGTAGCCGGTGCCTTTGACGTGGAAGTTCTCCAGCGTCACGTACTCGGTATCGACCCGGAGGATCCCGTCGTTCGTGAACCGAATAAAGGTCTTATCGTCGCCCTGGCCGGAGAGGGTCGTATGCGCCCTGGGCAGAATGTTTCCGGCACAGTTGAACGTCCCTTCCGTCAGCCGGACGGTTCCGCCACTGGCGGGGAGGGTGTTGATGGCGTTCTGGATCTCCGCCTGATCGTTTGATCCGTCGCAGACATAGTCGGCCTGAGCCTTCGCTGTGCTGGTGCTGTCACTTGCGGCCACGGTTATCGTGGCCGTGCCGGGCTCAAGTGCTCCGACAAACGGCACCATGCCGAATACCAGGAATACTGCAATAATTAGCCTCGTTGTTCTTTTGACTATCACTAAGTCACCTCGTTCAGGCGATACCCAGTATCAGAAAATTGAGATATATAATAATATTTAAATTAATTAGAGATATATAATTCGAGATATTTTTAATCGGATTGATTATGAATGTCCTAAATCTAAAATACAATTAAATTACGTTTTTAATATATAAATAACATATTTATCCTGCTATTTAAACTATGAACATAGACAACGCGAACTCGCACGCGACCGTATGGCTGTTCGGAAGAACTGCCGGCGTGCAAAATAAAGCCAATGTGTAGGCCGATATCCATTTCATGCGTTCGAATAGGAGTGAAGATCCCGGGGCGATCACGTGCCCGCAACCGTCGTCACCGGACACCGTGCCCGCAGGTGTCGATCGGTTCTATCCCCGGCCGGTGAAAAGGCCGTCGGCCAGAAGAGGCGAAATAAATCCTGAAAGCGGATCCCGGACGACAGGAGCGATCAGGACGCATCGAACCCGGAGACCTATTATGCCGGAGAGGAGGAGTGCGGATGCGGCTCAAACAGATGCTCTGGCGACTCAACGGGCGATTCTGTCTGCCGAATAAGTGTCACGACTTCACGATCGTTACTGCACCCTCGGGTACATCCTGTGTCAACGATATGCCCGTTGAGCCGGCCGGTAAAATCTTCATGTCCTGCACCCGCACATTGCTGGTCCCGTATCCGTCGATAACAAACGGTTGCACCGCGTTTGAGTTTATCTGCCCGGTGTATACGACATTCCTGTTACCCATCGCGTATATCAGAGTAGAGACTCGATCCCCCGTTGCATGGATATCGATGCTGGAATCCACAACTGACGCTCCTCGCGATGAACCCCCCATCACGGCGCCCCTGCCGTCGATCCCGGCCGGATCGGTCAACCGGAAGTTGTTGATCCGTACGTGATCCATCAGGGCGATGTGCAGACCGTATCCGAAAGATTTGATGCTTTCACAGTTCTCCATGACGATCGAGGGGTTGGCGTTCGTCAACTGTGACTGTACGATGAAGTACGATGTCGGTTTCACCGCCGAGTAGTCGGTCTTCCCCCGGCCCGTCTCGAGGTCGGTGCAGTCGTAGAGGTAGACGCCGTCGGGGTAACTGAAGAAGAACCCGTAGGCGCTGTTCCCTTCCGCGGTGCAGTTGCTGAACGTGTACGAGCCCCGCGGCGCGTAGTAACCGGAACCGAAGTAGTCCTCGCCGCCCAGGCTGTAGGTCTTCGGGAACGGCTTCTGGCCGTTGTTTCTGCTGATGCAGTCGGTAAAGACGACGTCGTTCTTGGTGGGGGCCCATTCGAGGTGGAACCCGGATTCCCAGTTGCCTTCGGCGATACACCGGGTCACCCGCAGGCTCTCGATGTCGTTGAGTTCCGTAAAGTCGAATCCTGTGACCCAGTTATTGAACCTGGAATCCCGGCCGCAGTCGATTGCCCTGCAATCGGTATACTGGACATACCTATGTACCGTATAGTCGGTATCCTGCGAACTATGAAGAAATCCGTATGTTCCGGGGCTCTCGGCCACACAGCCGATGAACGCAATGTACTCGATATCCCTGGTATAGCCTTCGATGGACTGCACGTAAAACACAGCCTGGATGGACCTGTCAGCCGTGGCCGTGACGTCTTTGATCCACATATGGCTTGCAGTGATGTAGATCACACCCCTGTGAGCCGATTTCCCGGAGTAGCCGGAGCCAGTTGCCCGGAGCCCTTCCAGCGCGACAGAATCGTTTTTCATCCAGATCAGGCCGTTATTTGTAAAAACCAGGGTGGTACGGTCATCACCCTGTCCTTTCAGGGTTGTATAGGATCTGGGCAGAATGTTTCCGGAACACTTGAACGTCCCTTCCGTCAGCTGGACGGTCCCGCCGCGGGCGGGGAGGGTATCGATCGCGGTCTGGATCTCATGTTGATCGTCGATACCGTCACAGATATAATCTGCTCCGGCTTTCGATGCCGCACTGCTGTCGCTCGCTGCGACGATGATAGTGGGTTCTGTCACCGTCGGCACCACGGGGGTCGGTATTGCCGGCACCGGCGGGCCGGACGGATCCGGTTTCCACGGCTGAAGGTGCAGTGCCAGCACAATGGCGCACACGGCTGCTATCACGACGATTATGGCAATAAGTGTGCGTCCGCCTCTCTCTCGGGGATATGGTATCGCCGGCATAGTGTTCTCTTATCTATCGTCAGTCACTCAAAGATCGCCACCGAGCCGTAGCGCTCGCCAGCCTCCTCCCCGAGCCGAACCCGGGGTATCGGGATACGCCTGCGGTTGCCGGATCGCTGATGCCGGTCTGTGACCGGAAAGCAACTCCCTGCCGAAGGGGGAGGACCCGGATTCTGTTCCGCCGACAACGTTCGTCCCCCTCATCTTGCCAAAACCACGGCCGAGGCGTTCAATGCCGGAATACCGTCCCTCCCGCAGGGATCGGGTTAAAAGGCCCTGTACAACACCGCCAACCAGGCTCATACCCCTTATGATGCACAGGTACCATTTAATGATTTAGGGCGGAGGAGGCTGTTCTCTCTCTCTATGACGGGAAAACGGGGTATGGTCATTTCGGTTCACGGCGCCCCGGCAGGCCGACATGTGTCGGGGGATCGCTGTGTATTTTGGGAGACAATGGTCCGGTGCGCAGCTGGAAGTTGGCCCATGGCAGACAGGATGTTCGAGTCCCAAAACCGGCCTGGATCGGGTCGGAGCGACCGGGACGCAGACCGTTCCGGAGCCGGTGCGGGTCCGTGAGCGTGGGAGCAGTCGTCGGGATGCCCGCCTACAGGTGTCAGGCGACGCGGGGAAAGCCCTGTTCCGGGTGGGGATGTTCTCGAACTCCGTTCCTCAAAGATCTGTTCGGCCTGCGGGTACCGGAAGGCCGGCCTGACTCTCAAAGACCCGGGAGTGAAGACAGTAACTCATTTACTGTAACATTTTTTTGAGTTGCAGTTGTTTGCAGTAACTATGGATCTCGATATCTCTCGCCCTCATTAGCGATGGAGAATCCGAGCAACGGGGAAGCATCCCTGCCGTCCGGTTCGATATGAGCAGCCTTTTATCCGATTGATTGTGATATTCCTTTCTATGGCAGGCACGGATATCGAGGGCGGGGTCTCGGAGGTGGTGAGCGCGCTCCTGATGGTGGCGGTCGTGGTCATCCTCGCGGCAATCGTGGCATCGATGGTCTTCGGGATCGGGCTCCCGGAAGAGCCGAAGACCGTCGCGGTGACGGCCGTCCGGACGGGGGAGACGATCACGTTCACGAACTATGGCGGGATGGACATGGACCGGGTCACGGAGATCCGGTGCTGGATCGGGGGAGTGGATCCGGCGAACGACAACTTCACGCTCGATGCCCGGGCGGGGACGTCCGAGAAGCGCACCGTCTCCGAGCCGACGCGGGTCGTGGTCGTGGGGACGTTTGTCGGGAACGAGTCGTGGATCCTGCTTGATAAGACGGTTTGAGCGGGTTCCCCGCTGTGACCCCCGGTGATCGGCGTTTTTTCGGTTTTTGAGTGTGGTTATGCTGTTGCATGTGGGATTCTGCTCTACTGGCGAAATCACTTAGGCATTTTAGACGAGGAAAAAGCCGGTGCAGTGGACCGGGGGGGTATCGCCAGCACTGCCCCCGCCCCCTGGAGTGGGGTGCGACGGGCCGTAGAGCCGGAGCACGAGCACCGAAGGTGCGGAGGAGGAGCGCGAAGCGCGGGCGGGGTGGGGTTTACAAATATGCCCAATGCGATGGAGACAGGGGAGGGGGGATGCTCCCCTTCGCACCTATCGGTGCTCAAGCTCGCTTCGCTCGCACTCCGCACCCTCCGGGTGCTCGAGCTCCGGGCGTTCCGCCCATCGCACTCCCCGTCAGCCCCACTTCGCACCTAACGGTGCTCACGCTCACTGCGTTCGCTCCTCGCACCTTCGGTGCTCGAACTCCGCTCCTAGCGGAGCGTCGTTCCCCCAGTGGCGATAGTCGATGGAAAGCCGTTTACGGGATGTGTGATTGAGCGAACACTGTGATTTTGAGCGTTTTCCAACACGGGCAACCGGCGAGAACGAACAAAAAAGAGATTCAACCCACAACAAAAAGGGATGATTACTGTTCCTCTTCCATCCCTTCCCCGTATTCCTCCTCTTCTCCCTCATCCTCCAATACATCGTCCTCCTCTGCCGTCATGACGTACCCCGCGACGGCGAGGATGAGCGGCACCCCGACCGGGACGGCAAACCCCGCCGGGCCGTACAGGGTAGGGCCGTACTGGGCGACGCAGGAGAGGAGGTAGGCGACGGCGCCCCCGGCGACGAGGAGGGCGAGGGGTTTTCTGGCCGCCTCGTAGCAATCCTTCCGCCTGGCGGCGAAGTAGACGATTGCGGCGATGAGGAGGGTGGTGCCGAGGACCCAGAGGAGGATCGAGACGGCCGACCGGCCGCCGATGGTGCCGGAGGTGATGTAGGAGATCTCCCGCCAGACCGGGATCAGGGAGGTGCCGTAGGCGGTGTCCTGGTACAGGAACAGGGGGAAGCGGAGTCCGGCGCCGATACCGTTGCCGATGGCGTAGATGTTCGCCGGGAGGAGGAGGGCGGCGGCGAGGAGGGCAGGGAGGAGGGATCTTGTGGTAATGGGCATTCTGATATCTCCTTTTGGATGGGCGTTAGGTAAATCTTTGGTTGACTGGCTAAAAAAGACCGCTGGTGCGGTCCTGTAGATGTTCTGCAGTAAGATGTCCAGCCCTAAAATTACGGTTTAATCAGGTGCGTCATCTGCGTCATACCTCTCGCATTGGTGACTGATGGGCGAGGGTTGCGAGATAACTGCCGTTCCGGTGTTCTTACCGCTGAAAATCGTCTGCCTAACTGGGATTTCTTCTTTACGGTACTCAGGGAGAGTTATCCTGGCCTAAAAAAGATGATTTTAGAGTTGCCGCTCTAGAACGACCTGTGACGAACCGTCCTTGAAGTGCGCCACAACTACCGCATGGCAGTTTCCAGGCACAATTTCGTCATCGCTGGTGAAGGATCCACCAATCTTAGGAATATCTTGCGCCGCATCTCCTGGAGCCCCTAATGAATTAGTTTGGGACTCGCCGTTGATAGTCAGGTTTAGATAATCCACAGAGTTGGCATCAGCACCGCCCTGGAAGGTTACCACAACGAACTTTGAGTTATTCACGGACGCCGTAACCGCAACCGTCTTCGTCGTCTCGACGCTGCCGGTCATTCCGAACACGAACGCCGCAATAACAGCGGCGAGGATCACCGTGATGGCGACCATCAGGATAACGCCGATAACCGGCGACACTGCTTCTTCATTCTTGAAGTTCATCATACACACCTCTAGACTCCGTGCCCCGATGGGGCAGATAGTCGATAAAACAAACTGATTTTCCATGGTATATATAGATATCGTAGTGATCTTTTCCGGAATGATTTTATTTCCCTGCCGTCGGATCTGTGAAAATATCTTTCGGGATATAAATGAGTTGTTGAAAAGAACAAACGGGGCTAGAATGGTGTTTTGGGGATAATACGAATTCATTGCTTCATATATATAAAAAGAACCCCTCCGATACGCCCCCCGGGTGCGGGGGGGTGGGGGCGTTTTCGGCCCGGACGGACCGGATTTGAGGCGACGCGCACGCGCAACGCCCGTGGGAGGGATATCCGGGCGCCGTGGGGCGCAACGGCGGCATGGATCGCGCCGGCCGCCGCCCCGGGCGTTGCCGGACGGAGATGGATACCGATAAGGAGCGGGGATATGCCCAAACCCCAAACTCGCCGGCAAGAAACGCCCCGGATGCCCGGACAGTGATCCCCGGCAGCAGTTCCTCGATCCGGTCGCGGTCGCTCGGGATAGGTGTCGGTGAAAGCAGACCTCTTCCCGGATCCTGGAGACCCGCAGGAAGTACGAGTCCGGCACCACAGGGATATCCAGGTTTCGGCCGGGGCGCTCTCCTCTCCCCGGGGACGTGGGCATCGCAGTCCCCAGGGGCGGCAGGTGTGGCGGAGGGCCGGGGCGGCGGGGTCGTCCGCGTTCTTAACGGTAGATGCTGCTCCGGTGTCCTGCCTCGACCACAATCCGGAGCCGCTACTCCTTAGTCAAGGACAGGAGTTGTCTTTTCAGCGTCGGCAGGTCATCTTCGACCACGTTCCAGACCGCATCCCGGTCGATTCCAAAATAGTGGTGGATGAGGATACCCCTCACCCCGATGATGGGAGATGAGCGGATCACCCCGGACGCACAAAGCGATCCCGAACATCATCCGATACGCTCTTATTTCCGCATCAAACTCCGGAACGGATCTGTTCTTCAATAAAATCCTGCATTTCATCTTTTTTCGGCAGTTTTAGCAGATACCTGGATACGAAAAGGTTATTGTCCATGCCTGCCAGAGCGTATTCCGCCAGCGCCTGATTTTTATGGGTGCAGAGCAGAATGCCCACCGGCGGGTTATCTCCTTCAGTCATCATGTTCTCTCTATACCAGCTCACATAGGTGTTAAGTTGGCCAATGTTTTCATGACTGAAACCGTCCAGTTTCATCTCCACCAGTACATGGCATTTAAGAATACGGTGGTAAAAAACCAGGTCCACAAAAAAATGCTCGTCACCAACGAGTATGCGTTTCTGCCGGGCTTCGAAACAGAATCCGTGGCCTAACTCGAGAAGAAATGCTTCCAACCTCTTGAGGAGTTGACTTTCCAGATGTGATTCGCTCATTACTTCTTCAGGCTTGAGTCCCAGAAATTCGAAAATGTAGGGGTCACGGATAGCCAGATTAGGCTCGGCCTGATCCGCATTCTGCTGTGCCACCTCTGAAAGTTTCTTTTTATCGGTCGAGAGCCCGGAGCGTTCATAATATAGACTGTTAATCTGACGTTTCAACTCGCGCACCGACCAATTACCGCGAATGCACTCGACTTCATAAAAAGCGCGCCTGGTTTCGTCCTCCAGATTGATGAGCTCCGCGAGATGGGTAAAGGAGAGTCTGGAGATCAATATCTTCCCTGCAATGCGGGATTGTGGAGTCGCTGACTCCACAATCAGAGATCCGCTATCCTGGGAGTCAATCCCCGATCCAGCGAAAAGTCTCTGTCGAATCGATGCAATCAGGAACTGCGTCAATTGTGGAGGCACTGCCTCCACAATCTGTGGATAGGTGAGATAGAACCGCCGATATCGGTACAACTCCCGACGGTCGCAACGTGATATCCCCTGAGCCGTCAGGATTTCTGCAAGCCTGTCCATTAGCCTGTCTCCATAATCCGCACGATCAATGCCGGAACGCTCGTATTCCTCAATGTAGCAACCAATGAGCCAGTTTCTGAGCGTCAGGCTGATATTGACTGCACGACTGGCCTGAGTAACCAGTTCATCATGAAAGTGATGGATAGACCCTACCAGTCCATCAAAATTGAACAGCTGTTCTTCTGCACTCATCTGTGGTGCCTCATAATCTTAGATCATCCCCTGCAGATGATCGTTGAATCGCATGACGGGGAAGAGTCGCTCTTATGAATCCTCCCATCTCCTCATCTGTTCATATTTGCGTAGGATTACATAATCCATTTGATTAGCCAGCCTGGAGAACCGGATAAGATATTGGCAGGATCTCCTCGATCCGGCCGCGTTTTCCCTGGATATGGGTGGTGTCAGTGGTGACGAAGCATGTGGATCAGATAAAGCCGGGCATCCTTCACAGCGGAACGGCATCCGGAGAGATGCGGTCCCTGATATACCAGTGCAGTCCTCCCTCGGTCACCACGTCGACCTCGCGGCCGAGCAGGTCTTTTTAGTCCTGAGCGAGAGCGATGTGGTCGAGGAGACTCCTCCCCGGCTCGAACTCGACGAGGAGGTCGAGGTCGCTCTCCGGGGTCTCCTCGTCCCGGGCCACCGACCCGAAGACCCTGACCCTGCGGGCGCCGTGTCCGGCTGCGACTCCAAGGATCTCTTCCCGCCGCTCAAGCAGGTCGGCACACAAACTCAATCCGCCCCTCTCCTGTATCGGTCTTATGGACCGGGGGATATAAGAGTTCTCCTGAGAGTTTGGTAACGACCAGAGATGCGCTGATCTACCGGCAACGAAATGCATATCCTGCAGTGGGGCCACTACTGAATAGAGGATTGGCGTGAGCAGACTCCGGGGGATCAAAGGTCACGAGGCGGTGCGGGCCTTTGTGCGGGCAGGTGGGGTGATGCGGCAGGGAAAGGGCGATCATGTCAATATAAAAATGCCCTCCGGGGCGATCATCACATTGCCCTGGTCGAAGGAGTTAAAGATCGGGCTTCTCATGGCGGCAATAAAGAAGGCCGGTTTAACTGAGAAAGAGTTTCTTGAACTACTTTAAAATGGAGCGTTAAAATGGAGTTTACAGTTGTGATCCAGAAGGCTGAAGAAGGAGGGTTCTGGGCGGAAGTCCCGGCACTTCCCGGATGCTACTCCCAGGGAGAGACGGTCGAGGAGACGATGGAAAACATCAGAGAAGCGATCGAGGGGCACGTGGAAGCGCTGCGACAGGAGGGGCAGGGTGTTCCCCTGGAGGAAGACCTGATCATCGGCAGGGTCCGGGTCTCCAAAAGCGCGGCATGAGCAGGGCGTTCCGAAGCCTGTAGAGGTTCAGCGGCGGCCCGGTGAGGATCTCAAAAATCGCTCCCTGGCACCAGCGCTACGCTTCAGAATTTCTGTATCTCTCGTAGTTTATCCTGTGGGAGTAAAGTGGGGCGGAAGTTCCCCGTCCCGGTGAGCGTGGGGCAATTCGCCGATCTTACTCCTGCCACCTCGGCAGCGTCGAGAGGTACTGGCCGACCATCTCCTTCGCCTTCTCGACGGGCATCCCGAGGTTCTCGGCCATCATCGGCGCGTACTGCTCGACCGCCCCCTCCCGCGTCAGATCGGGCTCGATGAGCCCCCCGTCCCGGTAGCAGTAGGTGCAGTACCGCGTGCTCAGCGACCCGTCCGCCTCCGTCCCGGCGTCTTCGTCGCGGGCAAGGGGCATCCCGCAGCTCTCGCAGAGCGGGATCTCCCTCCCCGCCCACCGCTTCAGGCACGAGAGTTGCTCCTTCGCGAAGGCCACCGCCTTTTCGAGGGGAATCATGTACATCTGCGACATCATCCCTCCGCCGAGCTTCGCCATCTCGTCGATGGTGATTGCGGGGTTCGTAAAGGCCCCGTCCCGGTAGCAGTAGGTGCAGTAGTCCTTAGATGGTGTGCCGTCCGCTTCCGTCCCGAACTGTTCCTTCGCGCTCATCGGCATCCCGCAGCTCTGGCACGCACGTATCCCGTCTGTCAATTTACAATCTCCTTTTAGCGATTGGACGCTTTAAATAAACAAAATAACCGCAATGGTGATAAATATTTGCAAAAAAGTTCGCGAGAAACGCTGCCGCATCCCGCTGCTGCCGGAGGGCCGGCCGTCGCCTACTCGTTCCGGGGAGGGAACCGGATCGTCATCCTGCCGCCTCCGCCGTGCACGAGCACCGCGTCGCGCTGGAGCGCCCAGGCGTAGCCCTCAAGGTAGGGCTCGGCTACCCGGATATCCGCGAAGGCTTCCCGGACGGCCGTTGCCGCGCCGTCGACCGCGATAGCCACCCCACCGTCGGCAGCGTCCGTTGCTTCGCAGGGGATCCCCCACGTCAGCAGGAGCCCCTCCATCAGGGTCGGGGGATCGAGCTGCTCCTCTGCATGGGTGAGGAGTTCCGTCCCGCTCTCTTCACCAAGTCGCCTGGCGGTGGCGGCTATCCGCTCCGTGAGCCCGGGCGGAGCGTCCAGAAGGAGTTTCTGCACGAGCGATCCGATGACGTCGTGCCGCTGGAGCGACCGTGCCACCTTGATCAGCTGCCAGTCCCGGGCAAACGAAGTACCGGTGCGCATACTACCCTCTCATGATGCCGTAAGCCATCACGCAGAGGCCGAGGATCACCACAACGCGGGAGAAGATCGCCGACCAGGCGATGGTGAATTCATCGGGTGTGAAGACGCTCACGAGATCGGCGAACGTGATTCCCACGACCAGTGTAAACAGCCCGTAGATGAAGAGGAGCAGGGTTGGCTGCCTCACGATCCGGTAGGCATTGAAGATGATGCCGATGAGAAGCGCTCCTAAAAGAAGCGTCACTATCGCAAGCATCTGCTGTATGGTCTCAACTTCCATTCCGTTCATGTCTGTTCCTTGACCTTCCTCACCGAGATGATCGTCTGGATATCCCTTACCCCCGGAAGGCCGGAGAGGGGGACGAGCACGCTCCGTTTCAGCTCAGATATATTCTGCACCCGGACCTTGACGAAGAAGTCGCCGGGCTCGAGAACCTCGTAGAGTTCAAGGATGCTCGGGAGGCTCCGCATGAACTCTTCGACCTCCGGTTTCCCGTCGGGGTGAACCCTGACGTTCAGAAAAGCGACCAGTGTATGCTCGAAACACTTCTGGTTGATGACGATCGTGAACCGCTCGAGGATACCGGCGTTCTTTAACTTCTCGATCCGTTTAAAGACCGTCGACGGTGCGATGCCCAGCATTGAGCCGAGTTCTGCCATAGACATCCGCCCGTCTCTCTGCAGCTCCCGAAGGATCGCGTCGTCGATCTCGTCCATTCAGTACAATAGTTACAAGTTTTTAGTTATAAAAATTCCGCATTTGCTTTTAAATTATTGGTGGATTATTTTTCATTTCTGTCGGATAATGGGGGTGATAATAAGTTTAACCGGGGCTCGGCATGGTGATTAAATGCAAGTTTTTCGAGAGGCAAGAGGAAATAATGTCCGGATCCTTACAAAAATGTGGAAATATTGTTTCAAAGCCTGTGAAAGACCGTTCCTCCCGGATTGACGATCCTGACCTGCCCGGAATCTCCCGCTGCTTCCCGGATGGCCGTGTCGATGAACTCTCTTGCCGCGCGGAACCCCCCCTCTACGGGCATCCCCCGGGCGAGGCATGCCGCGAGCGCCGCCGAGAAGCAGCACCCCGACCCGTGCACCGCATAGGGGTATCGCTCCCCGGAGAGCCGTATCCCGCCGTCCCGGTCGACCAGGATATCGACCGCCGCACCGCCGGCGAGGTGTCCGCCCTTCACCACCACGGCACGGGCACCGAGGTCGAGGATTCGCCGGCCGGCGTCAGCCATCTCCTCGACGGTCGTGACCGGCATACCGGCGAGAACCTCCGCCTCCGGGATGTTCGGGGTGACGACCGCCGCCCGGGGGATGAGGAGTTCCGCGAGATCCCTGACGGCATCCTCCGCGAGCAGCCGGTGGCCCGACGTCGAGACCATCACCGGGTCGATCACGAGCGCGGCTCCCTCCGGCAGGGCCTCCGCGACCGCACGGACGTTTGCGGCGTTCCCGAGCATCCCGGTCTTCCACGCCCCGATCGAAAAGCCGTCCGCGACCGCTTCCATCTGCGCCCGGATTGCGTCGGCGGGGAGCATCCAGGTCCCCCGCACCTCGCGGGTGTTCTGGGCGGTCACCGCCGTAATGACCGTCAGCCCATAGACCCCGAGCGCCGTGAACGTCTTCAAGTCCGCCTGGATGCCCGCCCCTCCCCCCGAGTCCGAACCGGCGACGGAGCAGGCGGCGATCATCTCTCCACCCGTCATCCATCAGGTGTCGCCCGGGATCTGCTTGAATCTTTGCCTCTTTTTCGCCATTTCCTTTATCTCGTTCTGCACCGACCACTCTTACAATGGATGTAGAAGAGATCAGCCGCCGGCACCTCGCCGCCGGCACCCCTGACGACGAGATCGTGCGCTTTCTCTCCCGGGATATCCTCTCGATCAAGCACCACCGCGTAACACCCGCATACGCCGAGGCATTCGCCCGGGCGGTCGTTGCCGAAGCAAAGAACTCGACCGGGCTCTCCGGCGACCTCTTCACGTTCGAGCCATCCGGTTCGACGATGGGCGAGTTCGGCGTCGGCTCGCGGGGGTCGGGCGACTTCTTCGCCCACCGGCAGCTCGCCCGGATCATCGGCCGGACGGAGGCCGCGGTCGGCGTCGACGAGATGGACGACGCCGGCGCCGTCCGTGCCGGCGGGGACTACATCATCACCACCGTCGACGGGATGCACTCCCGCCTCTCCGACTTCCCCTTCCTTGCCGGGTTCCACGTCACCCGGGCGACGCTCCGCGACGTCTACGTCATGGGTGCAAAACCCGTCGCGCTCCTCTCCGATATCCACGTCGCCGACGACGGCGATGTGGCAAAGATATTCGACTACACGGCAGGCGTCTCCGCCGTCGGCGAGGCGATGGGCGTCCCGCTCGTCACCGGCTCGACCCTCCGGATCGGCGGGGACATGGTGCTCGGCTCCCGGATGACCGGGTGCGTCGGCGCCGTCGGCGTCGCGAACCACCTCACCGCCCGGAAGCAGATCGCCCCCGGCGACGTCCTCCTCATGACCGAAGGGGCGGGCGGCGGGACGATCGCCACCGCCGCGATCTACTCCGGGTTCCCCGAGGTCGTCGAGGAGACGATCAACCTCCACTTCCTCAAAGCCTGCGAGGCGCTGCTTGCGAGCAGTGTCCTCAATAGCATCCACGCCATGACCGACGTCACGAACGGCGGGCTCCGGGGCGACGCCTACGAGATGGCCGAGACCGCTGGCTGCCGGATCGTCGTCGTCGAGGACGAACTCCGCACCCTCGTCCGGCCGAAAGTTCTCGAGATGCTCGACGCGCTCGAGATCGACTACCTCGGCGTATCCCTCGACGCCCTCCTGGTCGTCGCGCCGCCCGAGGCTGCGCCGGAGATCCGGCGGGTCGTGGAGTCCGCGGGCGTCGCGATGAAAGAGATCGGCTACGTCGAGGTAGGAAAGCCCGAATCCGTCCTCTCGGTCGGCGGCGAGATCCGGGACTTCACTCCCCGGTTCCGGGAGTCGGCATACACCCCGGTCAAGAAGGTCGTGGACGAGGACAAACGGGACTTCGAGGAGATGAAGGTCGGGGTCGAGCGGGCGGCGGAAGCGGCGCTTGAAAAGAAGCTCCGGATCCTCTCCCGGCTCCGGTCTTCGTGAGGAGATCGGATGCATTCTCGATTGGCGGAAGGATATCTGTTGCCTTAAGAAGAGGGTTATCGTAAGAGATCGTAGACGTGTTCTTTCGTCATGCCCTCAAATTCTGCGATGTCGGTGACGATTGCGTTCAGTGTAGCTACATTAAGTTCGTCGTGAAGGGGTATGGTAACCCGAAGTCGTTTATCTCCAACAACTTTACGCATCTGGACGTGACTTCCGGCCTGCCGGAGAAAAGAAAATCCAAGTTTTTCAAGGACTTTGATAGTCTTGAAACCACTAACAACCGGGTGTCGCGGCAATGATATCGACCTTGTATTCGAAATTTGACGGGATCGGGCTCTCCTGTTCGTGGGTTTCGGATTTGTACCTGGTTACAATGGTGATTCGTTCTCCCGCTTCGAGCTCTTCCGTGTAATGGAGCGACGTTGCTTCCAGGATGTTGTCGATGAGTTCTCCGATGCTTTTGCCCTGGGTAAAGATGGCATTTTCAGGTGCATGTGCGCTGGCGCTCCACCATCCTTCGGCATACGTTACTTCAAATGTGACCAGCATGACGTTACACCTCTGCGTAATTGGGATATTGGGTTTTTCAGGGATAAGTTTGGTGGTGACATGGTTGCCACATCCAGATCACATTATCTGTCATCATCTTATCGGACGCGCACGACGGGGTCGGCGGTATCGGTATCCGCAGTCAGAGGAGATGCCGTTCCCCGCGCCTGCCATCAGGGTGGTGTTCTCGGCAACGCCCTCGTAGTCGTTAACCTGCTCTTTTCTCCTGTCTCCTGCAGGAGTATGCAGGTGGGCGAGTGCGATGGGCATCGGGATGCCGGATGGGAGGGCACCCTGCGCCCCCTCCCACGAACCGACGGAAGGGGGGAAAGAACGACCCCTTGTTCCCCCCTTCACGTGCCTTCGGGGTTGACGACCCTCCCCATGAAGAGGATCGCGCCTGAATCCTTCTCAGTGATGAGGAAGATAAACGGGTGGTCCGCACGGAAGACGGGTGCGGTCTCCGGACCTACAGCCCCCCCGCCCGCGATGATGACGGCGGTCGCCGCCGCTGCCTCGGTTCCCTCCTCGTTCACGTCGACGAACGCCTTGTGGACGACATCGCTGATGAAGAGCATATCCGTGCCGTCCATCCCCGAGAAGTTGGCCGCATCAGTGAACGCCGTCGGCATCCCCATCGCTGCGAGCGCCTGCGGGAGACTGTACTCCGTCTCAAGCGTGAACTTCGGGAAGACGACCCTGACGCGCCGGTCGGTCAGCGAATCCCGGATCCCGGTGAGCGTCCCGACGTCGAGAACCTCTTCTGCTGCCGTCAGGTTGTCTTCCTTCGGGAGGAGGACGAGCATCGAGAGTTCCGTTCCGTTCCCGTGCGCATACGGCATCCTGAGCACCTGGAGGGTCCCCGTCTCGGTATATCCGTATATGGCATCCTCGTCCGTCCGGTGCATCATCTGGACCTGCACTGTCTCGTCCTGAGCGATCCGGAACGCCTCCTCCGTCGTCTCGGCGGGATCGAACTGCTTGACCCAGGTACCCTTGAAGTAGATAGCGTTCGTGATCACGAGCCGGGTGAGGTCGTCGATCGAGTCGGCTGGGAGAAGGTCGCGGATTTTATCCTCGGTCTGCTCTTCCACCCACCGGTTGATCGTCTCCCGCGACCCCTCGGGGTCGTTGATGAAGTCGAAGTTCGTGACGTTCGCCCCGTACCAGCGTTCGGCAATCCCAGTGTAGTCCGGGAGGAACGAATAGGTCTCCTCCGCCCAGAGGGCGTTTGCGGTGCGGAGGGTGTAGTTGGCGCTCCCCCGATTGAGGCCGGCATCCAGCCAGGCAAACCCGGCTCTCCGGAGGGTCTTGTTCTCCGGAAGGTGCAGCACCGACCGGATCTCGTCGGCGGTCGTGCCGCGGGCGCCCTCGCAGGTGATCGCGAGGGCCGAGGTGATGCTGTAGGGCGAGAAGAAGAGGTTGTCTCCCGCATGCGCCGGCTCGGCCGCGAGGTGGCGGTAGAGGTCGACCGCGAACCGGTTGTTGCCGGCCGCCACACTATCGTCGGCTACGGATTCACCGGAGACCGAGGTCGTGTTCAGAGGTGCGGTCCCGCAGACAGCCAGTCCTGCAAGAATGAGCGCCAGAACCAGGATGCCTATTCCAGAGATCAATAGTCTTTTCATCGTTCTCTCCCGTGGATGGCATCGAGGTGGCCGGTGATCCGCGAACCGGGTAACTTCCGGGCATCCACACGGAGTCTTTCTGCAGGAAGACGATAATATCGGCGAAAGCGTTCGATCCCGGTCGAACGGGTTCAAAAACTATATCAGTCGCGTGGCTTCCCCACCCGCAGGATTGGGAGACTGCGTCGCTGCACGCATCTCCCGCCACCGGACGCAGGCATACGCCATGAGGACCCCCCCGATCACCGCGAGCGCGATCCCGGCAACGAGCAGTTCCACGGGAGGCCCCTCCGTGACCGGGAGGCCGCCGCCGCCTATTGGTCTCGGAGAGATCGGCCCTTCCCGGACCGGCGCGGTCAGGAAGGCCGCGAGGGCACAGACCCCTCCGGCGAGGCTTGCCAGTCCCGCAGCCAGGATTATCCGGATCCGGGCACCGCCGTGCGGCTGCAGGAGGGCCAGCCCCTCCGGCGTGAGCGCGTAGTACACCCAGGCGTGTCCGTCGTCGCCTGCGGCGACAAAACCGGCGTCGGCCAGTCTCTGCAGGTGGTGATGAACCGTGGATTTTGCCAGGTTGAGGTCGGCCGCAAGTTCCGTGATCGTCATCCTGCGTATATGCAGAGCCTTTAAAATATCAAGCCGGGTTTCGGATGCGAGAACCTCGAACGTATCCTTCGTCAGGATGATATCGGCCGGCTCCATAGGGGAGTAGTTCGGAAAGACGGGATATAACTATTCCGTTATCCCCACATCGCAAAAAAGAAGCCTCCTCATGCGGCCGGGTCGAGTGAGAGCAGGGAACGGCCCGTGCGTCCCCTCACAGACGTGACTTAACTCTCTGGTTTCTTCCCCGCCGCGCAGACGTTATACGCCAGGTACGGCAGTTTCTCCTCGACGATCGGCTCCACCTTCCGTGCGAGGTTGAAGACCGGATCGGCGAGGTTCAGGTGCGCAAACGAGCACCGGCCGACCGAGACGTCCGTAAAGCCGGCCTCGCGGAAGAGCCCCGCGATCTCGGCATTGGTGTAGTAGTGCTCGTCGAAGTGCCCGACGCCCACCTTCTTCAGGCCGACCTTCTCCCCCACCTGGTAGGCGATAGGGACGATGCTCGTGAAGACCGTCCTTGATAAGGTGCAGATCGCGATCCGGCCGCCGGGCTTCAAGACCCGGTAGCACTCCCGGAGCATCCCCTCCGGGTTGGGGACGTAACTGAAGGCGAGCAGGCTCGCGAGGGCGTCGAAAGTGCCGTCCTTGAACGGGAGGACGTCTGCCGTACCGACGCAGAACCCGCTCTCCGGGCACCGCTGCCGCCCGTGCCGAACCATCCCCGGGCTGATATCGAGCCCGAAGGCCCGGCCGCCTTCCGCGACGTAGCGCTGCACGAAGAGCCCGGTTCCGCACCCGACGTCGAGGAGGAACCCCCCCTTCGGGAGTTCGCTCATCACGTGTTCGGAGATGTGCCCGTGGTAATACTTCCCGCGGCTACCGTCGTAGCGCTCGTCGTAGATATCCGCGACCTCGTCATAATGTTGCTGTACTTTCTTCACTGAACACCTCCCGGGCTATCCGGGCAAGTAGTGCATTGATCTGCACAAAATCGTTTGCGTTGTGGGAGAGCCGGAGATCCGCGTCGGCGAGCGCGACGGCAAGGGCCGGGTGGTTGTACTCGCGCCGGGCCACCTGCCGGAGTTCGCCGACGACCTCCCGCGCCGAGAGTCCGTACTCGATCATCAGCGACTCGGCGATCCGGCGGGCGGCGTCGAAGTTGCCGTCCCGGAGGGCGACGAACGCCGACGTAGCGACGTTTGTGGTCTCGGAGCGCGAGATCTCCGCAAGATCGAACTCCTGCTCCGCTCTTGCGGCGATCTGCAGGTACATGATCGCACGCCGCAGGTCTCCCTGCGCGGCATACACGATCAGGTCGATGTCGTCGGCCGGAACCGCCGCCCCTTCCGCGGCCAGGATCTCCTCGAGCCGGGTCAGGACGAGACTGCTCTCGACCGGGGCGAAGAAGAGCGGCAGGCAGCGCGACGCGATGGCGGGGATGATCGCCGAGGGGCGGACGGTGACGAAGATGAACCGGCAGGTGGCGCTGTAGCGCTCCATCGTCCGGCGCAGGGCCTGCTGCGCCTCGAACGTCAGGCCGTGCGCGTCCTCGAAGACCATCAGCTTGAAGTCGGCGTCGAGCGGGCGCATCGAGGCGTACCACTTCACGATCTGCTTGAAGTTGACGATCAGGCTCCGGTCTTTGCGGTAGATCATGCTGAACCGCTCGTCCGTCTCGAGCGCGCTCCTCCCCCGCCCGAGAAGGTCGGTCGCGCTGAAGACGGTCGTGTTCGCCTTCCAGTTCTCGCCGTAGAGCCTTTTTGCGAGGCACTCGACGGCCGCGGTCTTCCCGGTGCCGTGCGGGCCGGAGATGAGCATGTGGGGCACGCTGCCGGAGTCCGAAAACGCCGTTAAATGGCGAACGACCTCGTCCTGTCCGATGATATCGTCGCACCGCGCCGGGCGGTAGACCTCACTCCAGAGCATGGGCCAGTCTCTCTCTCATCTCATCTATTGCCGCCCGAAGGAGATAGGCATTGTCCAGTGAGGCGACCAGTCGCTCGGCCTCGTCAGGCTCGAGGGAGGCACACGCCGCGGCGATGGCCGGAATGGCGCGCGTCACCTCGTCGACGATCGTGAGGCTCGCCGTGCGGGCTGTCCGGGAGAGCGGGTTTAGGTCGACGGTGATGACCGCTTTGCCCATCTCGCGGAGCGCGGCGCACCGGTCCCCGTCCTCGAGCGGCACCAGCACCACGTCGGCGTCCCCGATCCCCTCCGGCAGCGAGAGCGCCCGGTCGTGGGAGAGCGGGACGATCCGCTCCGGCGTACCCGAAAGAACGCGGACGCCGTGCTCCGTAAGAAGCCGGTTGATCCGCTCGATCCGCTCCTCCGTCCGGTGGAAGAGGTTCACCTCGACGTCCGCGCCGCTCGCCCGCTGGAGCGCTGCGATCTCCGCCGCCGCAAGCGCCGCGGTGTTGCCGTTCACCGATATCACCGCGTGCCGGGCGGAGAGCAGCATCGCCGCAGCCGTCCGCTCGGCGAGGGCGGCGCTCTCGGTCGTCTTCTCGCCGATCAGGTAGTCGAACGCTTCTCCGCGCCCATGGGCGGCGAGCCCTTCCGGTGCGACGATACCCTCGCGTGCGCACCGGGCCAGCTGTTCGCGGGCGACAAGGGATCGGTAGCGTGGATGGTCTTTTGGAATCATGGTTTCACCTCGATCAGGTATGCGCCGCGGCGGGCGACGCGGAGACGGTAGACCTCCCCGAACAAAGAGAGCACCTGCTCCGCCCCATCTCCTGCGGCAAAGACGCCGTTTCCAAGCATCGTCATGCTCGCCGGGACCCTCTCGGCGTCGCAGGCAACGAGCACCTGCCGCACCTCCGGTGCGATGAGCCCGCTCTTCTCGGCGAACCCCCGCGAGAGGAGGCAGAAGTCGGGGAGGTCGCGGGGGCAGCGGTCCGGGAACGCGTCGGCTATCCGTGCCATCGCCTCCGCCGACGAGAGAACCGAGGCGGTCGGGAGCGCCCCGAGGCTCACGGCGTAGAGGGGCTCTTCCGGATAGATGCGGGTGATATCCGCGTGAATCCCCGCTCCCTTCCGGCAGACGACCCCGCCGGAGATGCTCGCGGCGACGTCCCCGAGTCCGGTGCGGTGGAGAACCTCGGCCTCATGCGCCCGTGCGGACACGTCGTCCGCGGAAAGATCGAGATCGAAGAGATGGTTCACCGCCGTGAGCGTCGCAAGAAGCGCCGCCGCCGAGAGCCCGAACCCGGCGCCGATGGGGAGCCGGCATTCCGTCGTGACGCGGGCCGTGACCCCCAGCCGTTCGAGGGCGTACTCGATCGGCGGCGACCCGGCGCTCGCGTGACCCTGCCGGACGACCCGGACGCTCGTCTCCGGGGCCTTCTCGACCGTCGAGCGCACCCCTTCACTGATGACCACGCCGGCCCCGACGCTCCCGGTATCTTCCGGCCCGATTCCTTCGACGCGCCGGAAGTAGCCGGAGATGTGTCCGGGGGAGAAGGCTACAGCAGTTCGGACCATATCGCCCTGGCGACCTCCTCTTTGCTCCCGGAGACGTCGCGCGTCCCGCCGGCGGTCATGATCCGGAACGATCCTTCGGCCGCGCCCATCGTCGGGGGAGCGTTCACGACGACAACGCTTGCGCCCTCTTCAAGCATCGCTCGCGCCCGCTCCTCCTCGTCCCAGCCCAGTTTGAACGCCACCGTCACGGGACTGCATGCCGCCGCCACCGCGCCGATCACCTTCGGGAGGGGGTCGAGCCGGACGGTCAGCGGCGAACCGCTCGGGATCTTCCCCTCGTGCCGTTCGGGGGCAAAGTCCGATATCGCGGCCGCGCTGACGTAGATGTCGACCCCCTCGTCGCGGCAGACCGAAATGACCGCATCCCGCATTTCGGCCGCGGTCGTGGCACGGATGTTTTTGACGCAGGGGATCGACCCCGCGTGCACCACCGTCACGTCCGCCCCGAGCCGGAAGGCCTCGAGCGCGAGCGCCCTCCCCATCCGCCCGGTCGACCGGGTGGTGAGAACCCGGACGTCGTCGAGGGGTTCCGCGCACGCCCCGCTCGTGATCAGCACCCGTTTCCCCGCGAGCGGCCGGCCCGAGACCGCACGCTCCGCGTGGAGGACGATCGTATCGGTATCGGCGATCTTCGCCTTCTCCTCCTCGATCCGGGGGTCGATGACGTCGATGCCCCAGGAGCGGAGCCGTCCGAGGTTCTCCGCGACCCCCGGGTGGCGGTACATGCTCTCGTGCATCGCCGGGACGACCACCACCGGCATCCCCCGGCCGAGCGCCGTCGTCGCGAAGGTCGTGACCGTTGTATCGTCGATCCCGCAGGCGATCTTACCGATGGTGTTTGCCGTAGCGGGCGCGACGAGCAGGAGGTCGGCCTCCCCGCCCTCCCCGCAGTAGAGGACGTGCTCCACCAGGCCGGTGATCCGGCTGATCGCCGGCCGCCCCGTCGCGTAGGTCAGGGCGTCGGGGTGGATTATCCCCGCTGCCGCCTCCGTCATCACCGCCTGCACCGTCGCGCCCCGGCGGCGCAGGGCATGGGCGAGTTTCACCGTCTCGACGGCCGCAATGCTCCCCGTCACGGCAAGCACCACCGTCTTTCCCGAAAGCATCTTCACGATATCGTCACATCCTGCACCATATGCCACGCGTGCGGGCCGTATTTCTTCACCCGGCGCGAGATCACCGTTGCCGAAAATCCAGCGCCCGCAACCTCTTTTTGGATCGTCTCGCCCGCGTCCCCGATACTGTGGACGTGGAGCACGCTCCCCTCCCGGACGTGGGCGAGGGCGTCGGCGAGCATCGAAGGCGCGTCGAAATGCCCCATCAGAACCCGATCGTAGACCCCGGAGAGGAGGTCCCGGCAGTCGCCGAGTTCTCCCGTGGCCCGGTCTGCAACGTGGTTTGCCATAATGTTACGTTGCAGGTATTCAAAGGCTATTGGGTTGATCTCCATCGCGTGGACCCGTGCACCGCTCATGGCAGCAGGTATGGTGAAGTAGCCGATCCCGGCGAACATATCCGCGGCCCGCTCGCCGGGCCGGACGAGGGCGGCGATCTTCGCCTTCTCGTTGCGGTTTCCCTGCGCGAACATCACCCTTGTCGGGTCGAGGAAGAACGTGTAGCCCTGCTCGCGGTGCCGCACCTCGCCGGCGGTGCCGTAGAGGATCTCGGCCTCCGGGATGCGCATCGCGTCGATAAACCCCTTCACCCGGACGACGCCCCGGGGACGGCACTGCTCCACGATCGCGGCAAGTTCCTCATCCGTCGGCGCGTCGCCGTGGAGAATCGCGACGTCGCCGACGAGATGGTAGCCGCGGCCGCGGTAGGTCTCCCGCTCGGGAAGATCCGTATCGGCAGAATAGCCCTCCCTGACCGGAACCCAGGCGACGCCGCCCTCGATATACGGCCGTCGGGAGGTATCCACCCACTCTTCGTCCGCGATATCGGCGAGGGCGGCCGCCGGCACCTTCCGCGCACGCATGCCAGGACTCACCCGACGATGACCAGCCGGTCCTGCTCCTCGTCGCGGAGCACCCGGATCGGCTCCCCCTCTACCGGGAACGTCCACGAGACCATATTGAGTTCCCGCGTCTGGTAGGTCTTCGGGTCCATCAGCCCCACGACGCCCGGTTGCGTGAAGACGACGAGCGCGGACTCGGCCTCGCGGACGTTCCCTAAACGGCGCTCGATCTCGCCCTCGGTAAGCGTCCGGGCAACGCCGGCCGTGAGATCGAAGACCCGGAGACGGTGCCCGTCGATATCGCGCACCTCGAAGTAGTTGCCATGGGAGACCACCACGTCGCCTTTCTGGTAGAACGGCAGCCGGAGAGAGTAGGTGATCCGGTAGAGCGCTTTTCCGTCTTTCTCGCCGACCAGCTTCGGGTGGGTCGTGAACCGCCCGCCGAGCGCCCCCGTGATCGCCCTCGATATCTCCTGGCCGAGGTGCTGCGTCCCGACGGTGATATCGACGCCGTCCTTCGTCTCATCGAGATCCGATATGAAGGAGAAACGGTCGCCCCCCTGCTGGAGCGACTCTTCGGCCTGCTGTGCAAGGCTCGTGGCGACCTCGCGCTCGTAGGCGTTGATCTTTCTATTGGTCGCCCGCACCTGGACGATACCCTCGTAGTAACCTCCGGAGATGCGGCTGCACCGGTCGCAGGACTCCCTCTGCCAGCGGATCTCGGTTCCGCAGGTTCCCCTGACCGGGACACCGTAAATGGTCGCCTCCACCTCGACGGTGCAGGCTGTCCTGTTCGTCGCGATCTCTTCCGAACGGACGGTGACCCGGATATCCTTCGCATCCTCGTGGATGCTGACCGCCGAGACCGCCAGCTCGGTGATCTGGTCTTCCCGCGGCATCTGCAGGTCAGACCAGGTCTTGCCGCGTTTCTGCGACTCGCAGACCGGACAGTAGATAGCGGTCACGTACGGCTCGCAGGTCAGCAGCCGCACGTCCGCGGCCCGGCACTCCGGGCAGACTCCTTCCTCGCTCGGTTTCCCGCAGCGGGGGCAGATGCTCGTCTGGATGGTCATGGATCAGATCCTGAATATCTGGACGTGGGGCACGTCGCCGATCATGATACACTCGTTCTCGGCGACGAGTCCCATGGCAACGGCGAGGGCTACAACGCGCTTGCCGATGATATTGGCGTTCTCCGCGCCCGCGAGCGCTCCCCGGACGTCCTCTTCGCCGGCGCGCTCGGTGCCGTAAAAACCCCCGGTGATGCAGACCTCGACGTCTCCGTGCATCAGGGTGACGTCCATGAGTTCGGCGTCGCAGGCAGCCACCACTTCACCGGCGCCCGGTATGCGGTGCACTTTCAGGTACATCACATACCGTTTGACGGGAGTCGTCAAAAAGGTGCGCAGTTCCGTTAAGGAAGCGCGATATCCACGCCGTAGGTGCGCGACGGGGTCTCTCGATGGATGCGCCAGGCGTCCTCTTCGGTGATCAGCCCTTCTTCGAGGTACCGGCGCGTGAACCGCGGCACCGACTTCGGCCCGATGACCGCGCCGGGCCGGGAGTTCTCGTCCATGTAATCGCTCTCCATGGTGAACCGCCGGCCCGACCGGGCGAGCGCGGGGATCTCCTCGTGCCGCGCGATGAATGAGGGCATGAGCGGGGTGTCGGGTGTCGCGAAGTGTTTGACGACCCGCTCGACCGGGATGCCGGCCCGCTGTGCCATATCGACGACGTCGGTGCAGGGCCCGCTCTCGGCGTGGAGCTGGACGGCACAGCTGCAGTCGGCGGCAAGTTCGAGCGCGTGGAAGAGGACCGCGTTCGAGGCGGCAAGCACCTCCGGCGCGACCTCGTAGTGGGGCCGGCCGCTCTTGAGGGCGACGGCCTGTCCGCCCTCGACGTAGCGGGCGGCGAGGTCGAGCCCGGCCATCATCACGCCGGCGGCCGCTTCAAGGCTCATCCGCGCCGTAAGCCGGCCTATCTCCGCGGGGTGGACGCCGAGGACCGGGTAGACGACGAGCCCGGTCTCGCGGACCATCTCCGCCACCCGGAGCGTGGCGTCGAAGACCTCCCGGTAATCCTCGCCCGACGAGGGTTCGACTCCAAGCGACCAGGAGGGTTTCGCGACCAGGAAGATGTGCGTCCCCCCGCTGCGGCGAAAGTCCTTTGCGGCCTCGACGCCCCGGCCGTTTGCCGGGTCGATGTGGATATGGTCGTCAGTGATCGGTATCGCGGGGAGTTTCATGGAACTCGACGATCTCCATCATGGGGTAGTCGTCCTCGAGGTGCAGCCGGGCGCGGCAGACGGTCGTCCCGACCTCGGTCGTGATAGCGGCGTCGAACATCTTCCCGGCAAGTTCCGAGTAGCCGAACCGGTTCGAGACCATCATCTCGCGGTTCAGCCGGACGGTGATGTTCGTCACATAGGGCTGCAGGCCGACGGCCTGCTCGATGGCGGTCTCGACGGCGGCGGCCGTCTCGCGGGCGATCGGCGTCCCGACGAACTGGTGGTAGAGGGCGCCGAGCTTGATCCCGGCTTCGAAGGCCGCTCTCTCGCGGTCGGTGATCATGGTTAGTAGGTTTGTGGGTATGGGAGTAAGAAGGTGCGCCCCCCCGGAGGGGGTGAGAAAGAAGGGGTTCTGTTTTACACGCGCTCATAAACACGCAAGAACTCTTCTCGAGAGATACCTGCCTGCGTGCAGATGGTTCGGAGGGTCGGGCCTTTGATTTTGGGGTGATTCGGCATCGTGAGCGGCGTCGTTGTGCCGTCCGGATTGCTGCGGATAAGCGCGATAGGGTTGCCCGTCCTGACGATCTGAAAACCGAGCGCCTCCAGCGTTTTCAGCACCTTCCGCTGGGGCGCATCGTGCGGGAACTTCATCTATACAGCGACTTCGGCGACGAAGGTCTCCATGATGTCGTTGTTCTCGAACGCATCGTTCCCGAAGGTCTCTATGTGAAACTGTATGGCGGATTTCACCTCGGCAAGCGCCTCTTCGTAGGTATCCCCCTCTGCAACGACGACACCCTTCAGACCCAGGGGGTAGGCGACATAGCCGTCAGGATGCTTCTCGACGATGATTTTCAAGGTTTTCATGGACACTTATCTCTCCTGCATGTAATCAGAGTAGAGGCGATCAGTGTGATATTCAACTCGTTTGGCGATATACTTTAGCCCGGCTTCTCCACCGGCGAAGGTTGTTGATTCATCTTTCGTTTTCGGTATTGATAGTGCTTCTTCCTGTTGCCGGGTTCACACTCCCCGGCTCCAGGTTTTCCAGAAGAACACTCCGAGAATCAGCATGAAGACGTAGCCCCCGGCGACGTAATAGGGATACTCCACGGCAACCCCGGAAACCTCCAGAGCCGCCAGCACGAGGAGCCACAGGAGGAAACCCGAGGCCGAGGCCGCAAGCCCTGCCCTGCCCAAAAGGCGTTCCGCTTCAGGCATCGTATCGCGGGCAAACAGGTGGTAGCCGAGGGTGATGAAGACCGGCAGCATTCCTGCACTGAGCCAGACCTGCACCATCTGCGAGAATTCGACTATGAATGCTCCCATGGCGTTCGGTTCCGCGAAGAACGTGAAGAGGATCGCCATGAGCACGGCGATCCAGACGTAATACAGGAATAAGCCGAAGAGCGCGCCCAGAACGCCCACGATCCTGTCCGGCTTTTTCTCTGTTTCTGTGGTCATTCCATGTTACCCTCTTCTCCGGTGTTCGGGCGGCACGATTTGTTTCCTCTCTGTGATATCCACCGATTAACAGGCGATCGACCGCGCCACCCGGATCAATTCGTTGCGGTCAAGCGACCCGCGCACGTAGTATGTAGCGTTCCCGGCCGCCGTCCAGGCGATCAGCCGTTCCTCTTCGGTCTCGTAGATCCGCCCCGTATACCCCCTGATATCAACGGGTTTTGGTTCTCTGTCAACGATCTGATCTATTGCGCAGGGGTTGTACCCGTATCTGCTCCAGGTGATTTCGAGCAGCGTCATATCGGTAGTCCACGATGCGTTCTGCATTGTATCGTTGCGTGCGTAGCGCAGAGTCTCGCCGACCGTTGTGTAGTGGCTGCAGGTCTCGTTCCAGACAGTGGCTATCAGGAGGCCGTAGAGAGTATACTCCCCGGGGATGTATGACGGCGGGGGGAAACCCGTGTACTCGGCGGGGTCCTCCCATTCCTCGATCCTGATGAAGGCTGAATCCCGGAGTGATGGTGCATTATCGGGGGGGAGTTCGGTTGTGGCGTCCATTATGGGTGGCGGCGTAACCCCTGCGGGATCGGTGGCCACGGGCTCGATGCACCCCGCGGTGAGGAGAATAAAAAAGAGTCCTATCGCGATATTACGGATCTTCATGCGCTTTCCTCCCATGATAGGGACCAGCCTTCAAAAAGCCGCTTATCCCGGCACAGACGAGCAGAGTTCGGGGAAATGTGATCCGTAGAGAACGATATCCTCATCTGACGGAATCACCCCTGCTCCGCGTCCACCCGAGGCTTTCTCCGCATTACGCTCCAGTCCCACGCCAGGTACAGAACGAGAATCGTAAGAAGACCCCCCACCCCGTTGGTCTGATAAGGGATGGCGTAGCCAGCGAGATACAGAACCCCGAGAACGGCGAACCACAGCAGAAAACCCAGGAAGTTGCTCTTAAGCCAGATCACGCTGCGAACGGTCTCGATTCCGCCCAGTTTTCGAGTGTAGAGCAGGTAGTTACCGGCATATGCGACGAACGGGATGAGACCCAGGGTAAACCAGGCCCTGAACGGATTTTGCGTGAATACCTGGCGTGGGAAGAGAGCCTGTCCGATGAGAAACAGCAGAGCAATCCAGATGATCACTAACAGAACCCCAAATATGGCCCCTAACTCTCGATCGTATTTATCCGGGCCCGGCTCCGTCATACAGGAACCTGAACGTGAGGTTATTTATAAATTCTGTCCCGTTGCTCTACGCGTCCGGGGCACTGCTGCAAAAGGAAGCGGAACGAAACGCTCGCTGGAAGAATAGAGCCGGGGGGTGGCGTAGGACGGGAAGGAAGAGCCCGGAGTGCCGGGGGAGGAGGCGCTCCTCCTACCCGATCAGCTTCACCAGCCCGTGCCGGGGCTCGAGCACCTCGCCGCCCCGTTTCAGCTGCTCGAGGGTGTGCTCGATCTTGTCGCGGGAGAAGCCCTGCTGCACCAGGATCTCGATAACCTCGTCGACCCGTGCCTGGCCGCCGGAGTCACCCGAGACGTTCCGGATCGCCTCCTTCACCGACCGGATGATGTCGCGCTGCGACTTCGTGACCCCGGTCACGAGCTTGTCGATGTCGAAACTCCCGCTCTCGGCGTCGTAGGCGACCTGCCGAAGACAGGCGTCCACGATCTTCAGGATCCGGTCGGTATCCTCCGTATCGACGGTGTTCGAGAGCCGCATCCGTGCGCTCGCCTCTGCAAGCCGCACCAGCGCCTCGAGCTGCCGTGCGGTGACCGGGACGGGCTTGTTCCCGCTCGCGAGGTTTCTGAGGCGCATGTAGTAGGCGATCAGCGCCTCCTTCGCCCCGTCGGAGAGGATGGGGAAGCACGTCCGTTTCGCGTAGGCGATGTACTTCCGTAAGAGCTTCGGGTCGATGTCGGGAATGACCGGCGCAAGCGCCTGCTCGATAAATTTGTCGTCGACGTCCGGCAGCGGTTCGTACGCGTGCTGCTTGATCAACTCGCCCACGCTGTGGGTCTTGATGATGTGCTGCGCAATCGCCCCGTCCCGTTGAACCTCCGGCTGATCGGTCATCACGAAGATGAGGTCGAACCGGGAGAGGAGCGACGGCGGCATGTTGATCTGCTCGCCGATCGGGACGAACTGGTCGAACCGCCCGAGTTTCGGGTTCGCCGCGCCGAGGAGGGCGCACCGGGACTTCAGGGTCGCGGTGATGCCGGCTTTTGCGACCGAGATCGAGTTGCCGCACCAGACCGGGATGCCGTTCCGCCGGACGTAGAGGATGTGGTTTGGGACCTCGAGGCAGTAGATCGTGCCCTTATACGGCCGCTTCTCGATATGCTCCTTTCCATTTGTGTTGATGTTCGGCTCGTTCTGACCGTCGCGGATGAAGGTCACCTGGAAGATGTCGTGGGTCGCCGTCGAGGTCCCGCCCCGCGGGTTTGCGGCGACGGTTCCTGCCTCCCGCCTGAGGTAGACGTTCCCTGACCATCCCTTCTTCAGCAGGAGCTCGGTGACGTCGTCGGCCAGTCTCCTCGACGAGGTGGTGTATATCGAGACCCCGGTCGTCTTATTGACGTAACCGTCCCCGAGCATGAGCGCATCGAGGAGTATCTCGATCTGCTCCGGCGGGAGGCTCTTCGCGTAGTCGGGGACGTGCTTCTCGTGGCACTTGCCGAACGGTGCAAGGTGCTCCGCGAGTTGCTTTGCGTTGATCGAGAAGTTCTTGCCGTCGTAGGAGAAGTTAAACGGCAGTCGCTCAAGGCACCGCCGGATCGTTTCGGCAGACTCCGGGTTCGTCTGCGATATGATCACGCGATAAGGAACCCCGGTCTGATGGTGCCGCTGAACCGAGCCCTCGGAGAGGAAGTAGCCCAGGAACTCAAGCCAGTCGTCCATCCCGACCGTGATGGGCTCGGTGAGTTTCCCTTCGGCGTTCTGGTTCGCGAACTTGACGACGGGCGGGATCACGTAGGTCTCCTGCCGCTCCCCTGTCCATGCGGCGTTCTTCTTGAACCGCATCCGCTTGTGGATGGGAAGTTCGTCCATGCGGACGAGCCGGAACCCCTCCCACTCGTCGGCACGCCGGTTCAGGTTGACGTACATCCGGTGGTTCGGCGTGACCGCGAGGTCGACCTGCCGCGACTTGACGTAGTACATCTCTCCGTCATACTCCGATGCCACGAAGTTGGACGGGGGTGCGTACTCGAGCCTGCCGTCGGCAGAGAGCGTCGCGACACGGTCGCCCGCGGTCACGTCGCGGAAGAGTTTCCACCCGCTCTCCGTGAGGACCTCGGTCTCGTCGTCGTAGCACTGCTGTTCCATCGCCTCGTGCAGCGCGCTCCGGTCCTCTTTCTGCATCTTGTCCATCTCATCGACGGCGGCGATCCCCATATCCGCGAGAACCAGCGCACCGGCCTCGAGCGTCCACCGCCCGTCGCCGAACTCGTCCTTGACCGCCGTCGCCGTCAGACCGGCGGATGTCGACGACTTGCCGCTCGTGTAGATCCCGCGGGGCGAGAGTTTCACGACGTACCGCAGGATCTGACTCTTTGCGATACCCGGGTCGCCGACCAGCAGGACGTGAACGTCGCCGCGGAGACGGGAGCCGTCCGGCATATCCTTCGCGATACCGCCGAAGAGCTGGAGCGCGATCGCCTCCTTCACGTCGTCGGTACCGTAGATCGTCGGCGCGATCGACCGGGCGATCTTCTTGTAGACCATGGGGTCGCGGGCGAGCGCCATGATATTCGCCTCGTCCTCCTCGGAGATCGAGACCTCCTCGAACTCCTTCTCGGCGACCTCGATGGAGTTGCACTCGAGATAGATGTCAAAGAGCGTGCTCTTCTGGCCGTAGTTGACCCTCTGCACCGACCGGAGGATGCCGTTCAGCACCACCCGGTCGCCCGGCGAGACCATGCCGGTCAGGTCGTCGGTGACGTCGATATCGAGCGTCTGGGGCTGCTCGCCGCCCCGGAGGCCTTCCGGGGACTCCTGGATCCGGAGTTTCTGGGCGTCGACGAACCGGCACCGGTTCATCACCAGGTCGAGACGGGTCTTCCTCTCGCAGTTCGGGCAGAAATCGGGCTCGTCGAACCGCCCGTAACCCTGCGGAACCGGGTCGGTGTTCTTGCCGCAGGTGCGGCACCGGAAGACCGCGCTGACGATCCGGGGGCGCACCTCGGTGGTCTTTCGGAGAATTCCCTCGAGGGCGACGAAAGTGTTGATCTGGTCGGCCCGGATGTCGCGGACGTCGGTCTTCTGCGGCAGGTTCGTGAACCGGATATTGATGAGATCCGGGTCCTGGCCGTCCTTCAGTTTGAGAAGTTTGTTCTGGACGATCGCGTCCCGGATATCTCCGAGAACCTTTCCGGGGCTCCTCAGAAGTTCGAACGCGAGTTTGTTATTCAGGATCTTGCGGTAATCGATGAGGAGCGAGTGCTTGTGGGGGTACTCGCGGGAGAGTTCGGCAAGCTCGCGCTTGTACTGCTTCTTCAGGAACTTCGTCCACTCACCGACGTTGTCGGTAACTTCGACGGTTATCTCTTCGGTCAAGACAGAATCCTCAGCGGTGCTGCTCTGCGGCGAGGACGAACCGTGCGAGCAGCGCCTCCATCTGGATATCGCTGCTCGCCCCTTCCGAGAGGCGGAAATCGGTCTCGCCGAGGGCGTCGATCAGTTTCACTTTGAGCGTCCGGTCGATATCGCGTTTGACCAGCGCACGGTAGCACTGGTTGATCAGCTCGTTCGGGGCGATGCCCCGGACGCGGGTCAGTTCGATGAGCGCCTGCTCCGCCTCGTCGAACTTCCCCGCTATCGAGAGGTCGAGGAGTTCGTCGATCTCTTCCGGGCGGGCGGTCGCGGTGATCTCGTAGACCGTCTCCTCGTCGATATCCGTCCGGAGGATGGCGGCGCCCTGCAGGGCGTTGATCGCCTTCCTCATATCCCCCGAGGCGACGTAGACGATGGCGTCGAGCGCACCCTCCGTGACCGTGAGACCTTCGGCCGCGGCGATCCTCCGGGTCTCCTCGATGACCGCCTCTCTATCAAGCGGCCTGAACCGGTAGATGGCGCACCGGCTCTGGATAGGGTCGATGATCTTCGAGGAGTAGTTGCACGAGAGGATGAACCGGCAGGTTCGGGCGTAGGTCTCCATCGTCCGCCGAAGGGCTGCCTGCGCGTCCGTCGTCAGCGCATCCGCTTCGTCGAGGAAGAGGATCTTGAACGTCGCCCCGGCAAGCGGCGACGTCCGGGCGAACTCCTTGATCTGGTTTCTGACAACATCGATGCCGCGCTCGTCGGAGGCGTTCATCTCGCGGAAGTTCGTCTGCCAGGAATCGCCGAAGAACTCCCGGGCGAGCGCCACGGCGGCGGTGGTCTTGCCGATCCCCGCGGTGCCCGTGAAGAGGAGGTGCGGCAGGTTGCCGGTCTTCACGTAGGACTGGAGGCGCACCACGATCTCCTTCTGTCCGACCATCTCGTCGAGTCTTCTGGGCCGATACTTCTCTATCCAGATGGTGTGGTTGCCGTCCATTTGCATAGGTGTTGGTGCTCGTCCATCGTAAAAGGATCGTCATCCGTTCCGGTGATCCTTTTTAGAGGGTTGAGGGTGAACAGATGAGTACGGAATCGTTATGGAAATACCGGGAGTTCGCGTGGAGATCCGGCAGGTTCTCCCACCCCGGCATATCCGCACCCCCTTCCTCGAACGGACGGATTTATGGAACCGGCAGAACGGGTATTTGCGCAGGACTTCTCCGCCGCGCGGCACACGGCGGACGCCGGCGACGGCCGGGGCGGCCTGTACGTGGTGACGCCCACTGGTGCCTGGTGTCGCCGCCTCTTCATCATCGGTGCCCTCACCGAGAAGAGGGGGAGCGGCGACGTCATGCAGGCCCGGCTTGCCGATCCCACCGGCGCGTTCCAGGTCTCGGTCGACTGGCAGAGCCCGGACGCGGTCGAGACGCTCGGCTACATCGAGCCGCCTGCGTTCGTCGCCGTCACCGGTCGGGCAACGCTGACCGGATCCGGTGAGAGGGCATGCGCGACGGTGGAGGCCGAAGCGCTCTCTGTGGTGAACCGCACCGCCCGCGACCTCTGGGTGCTTGCGACCGCCGGCGCGACGCTCGACCGCCTCGAAGCGCTCCAGGAAGGCGGCGACGAACGGGCCGCGACCGCCCGCCGCCTCTACGCGACCACGGACGAGGATATCCGCGGGATGGCCGCGGTGGTGCGTACAGCCCTTGCAACCGTCCGCCCGGAGATCGCCGTCGGCGAGATCGCGCCCCTCGTCGCCCGCGACCTCCTCCTTGACGCCCTTGAGGGAGAGGGCGGCGCCCGGGGTGTCGAGTTCGAAGACGCCGTCGCCGCCGGGGTGCGCTCGGGCCTCTCCGCCCGGGAGGCACGCACCGCGCTCGAGGAACTCCTCGCCGCAGGGGAGTGCTACCAGCCCGCATCGGGCATGATAAAACTGATCTGACACGATAATGCACCTTCATTTCATCGAGAACGGCCCTGCCCTCCTGGTCGAGAGCGACCGGCGGGTGCTGGTCGTCGCCGACCTGCACATGGGCATCGAATCGGGCCTCGAACGTCACGGCGTCCATATCGCGAGCCGGAGCGCCGCCCGGGCCGACCGGGTGATCGCCTGCATCGAAGAGACACAGCCCGACCTCCTCCTCCTCCTCGGGGACGTCAAGCACAACGTCCCGACAACGAGCAGACAGGAGTACCGGGAACTCCCCGGCGTCCTCCAGTCGTTCCGGGAGTGGGTGCCGATCGCCGTCGCCCCGGGCAACCACGACGGGGGTATCGGGCGGTTCCTCGAGCCCGGGGAACTCCTGCCCGCCGACGGCACGCTCATCGACAGCGTCGGCTACCTCCACGGCCACACCCATCCCGCCCCCGAACTCCCCGGCCACCTCGTCGTCGTCGGCCACCACCACCCGGTCGTCTCGCTCGTCGATACCGTCGGGTGCGCCGCACGCGCCCGGCCGGCCTACCTCTACTCGACGGTCGAAGAGCCGTCCGGGGAGCGCACCCGGCTCCTCTTCGTCCCGGCCTTCAACGAGTTCGCGGGCGGCATCGACGTCGGGAGATTGCGGGAGAGCGGGCTCGGCCCCCTCTCCCGGTGCATAGACCCAAATTCAGCGGAGGTGTTCTTGGCAGATGGTACGTACGTCGGCTCCCCGGCCACGCTCTGCCCCGCAGACGACCGCTGACCTCCTCGACCCGCGGGTGCAGGAGGTTGTTTGGAGGCGCGGGTTCACCGGGTTCTCGGCAGCGCAGGAGCAGGCCATCCCGCGGCTTCTTGCGGGAGAGAACCTGGTCCTGGTGGCACCGACCGGCACGGGAAAGACCGAGAGCGCGATGCTCCCGGTCTTCGACCGGCTCCTCGAAACCGTCGGCGCGGGGTTCAAGGCGCTCTACATCACCCCCCTCCGGTCCCTGAACCGGGATATCCTCAACCGGATGGAGTGGTGGTGCCGGGAGCTCGGTCTCTCGGTCGGTGTCCGGCACGGGGACACGCCGCAGAACGAGCGGCGGAAGCAGGCGCTCAACCCCCCCGACCTGCTCATCACCACCCCGGAGTCGCTGCAGGCGCTCTTCATGGGCAAACGCCTCAGGGAGCACCTCAAGAACGTGAGATACGTCGTCATCGACGAGATCCACGAGCTCGCCGACAGCAAGCGGGGAGCGCAGCTCGCGGTGGCGATTGAACGCCTTGCCGAATACGCGGGAGAGTTCCAGCGGATCGGCCTCTCGGCGACCGTCGGGAACCCCGGCGATATCGGCCGGTTCCTCTGCGGAGCGAGACCGTTCTCGCTCGTCGAGGTGCCGGTCGCGAGCAGCCTCGATATCGGCGTCCGGTTCGCCGGGGAAGACTTCGGCGCCCAGGCGCGTGCCGTCGGGAAGTGCCTGGACTCCCCCGGTTCCACCCTCGTCTTCGTCAACACCCGGGTGACCGCCGAGGCGCTCGGCCACCACCTCTACTCCCGCGGGGACGTCGAGGTTCACCACGGTTCGCTCTCGCGGGACGTCAGGGTCGATGCCGAGGACCGGTTTCGGAAGGGCGAGGTCCGGACGCTGATCGCCACGTCCTCGATGGAACTCGGGATCGACATCGGGCACATCGAGCACGTCGTCCAGTTCGGCTCCCCCCGGCAGGTCTCGCGCCTGGTGCAGCGGGTCGGCCGGGCCGGCCACCGTCTCGACGCCGTATCGCGCGGAACCGTCCTCGCGACGGGGTTTGACGACCTGTTGGAGTCGCTCGTGATCGCGCGGAGGGCGAAGGCGAACGAGTGCGAACGGATCGTCCCGCCCGCCGGCGCCGCCGACGTCCTCGCGAACCAGGTTGCGGCGATCGCGGTCGAGTATGGCGAGATCGAGGTCTCCCGCGTCCGCGAGATGATCGAGCGGTCGAACGTCTTTACCGGCTCCGGGTCGCTCCTCGACGACGTCTGCCGCCAGATGGCCGAGCACCGGCTGATCCGGCTTGACGGGACCCGGATCGTCCGGACGGGCCGGGCGCGGCGCTACCTCATCGAGAACCTCTCGATGATCCACGACGAGAGGAAGATGGAGATCTTCGATATCGTCTCGCGCCGCACCGTCGGGACGCTCGACGAGTCGTTTGTCCTCGGGTGGATGCACACCGGCGCGGTCTTCATCACGAAGGGCCAGCTCTGGCGCGTGCTCGAGATCGAGGGCACGAGGATCACGGTCGAGCCGGCCACGAAGGCAAAAGGAGAGGTCCCGTCCTGGGAAGGCGAGCAGATCCCGGTGCCGTTCCCCGTCGCCCGGGAGGTCGGGGCGCTCAGGAGGACCCGGGCGTTCGGCCGCTACTCCGATATCCCGGCGGCGATCGCCTACGCAGAGCGGTTCATCGGCCGGATGGACGAGGGACGCTACCCCGTCCCCTCGGACACCCTCATCACCCTCGAGAACGCGGACGAAGGCGTGGTCTGCAACGTCTGCGGCGGGCACAAGGCGAACGAGGCGCTGGCCCGGGCGCTCTCGGTCCTCCTCTCCGCCCGCTACGGGACGACCGTCGGGATCGAGGTCGGGGCCTACCGGTTCCTCCTGCGCCTGCCGCCGGAAGTCCGCTCGCTCGAGGTACAGGAGACCCTTGCGGCGCTCGAACCCGAACACCTCCCCGGGATCCTGAGACTCGCCCTGAAACGGACGGCGCTCTTCAAGTGGAAACTCGTGCAGGTGGCGAAGAAGTTCGGCGCCATCGACGCCGACGCCGACTACGAGCGGTTCAGCATCCACCGGCTCATCGACCTCTTCGACGGCACGGTCATCGCGGCCGAGGCCTACCGCGAGCTCTTCAGCACCTCCATGGACACGGACGCGGCGCAGGAGATCCTCACCGCCGTCCATGACGGCCGCATCGCCGTCGCCACGGGACGGCTGAGCCCGCTCGGGAGCGACGTGCTCTCGTCCTCGCGGGACATGATCCCGCCGCCGATGGTCGACCAGGCGGTTATCGGGACGCTCATGCGCCGCCTCGAGAAGGAAGACGTCGTCCTCTTCTGCATGAACTGCCGGAAGTGGAAGAGCCGGACGGTCGTCGAACGTGTCCCCGATAGGCCGCAGTGCCCCCTCTGCAGCGCCCGCCTCGTCGCGGCGCTGAAACCCTGGGACGAAGACCTGATCCCGGCGGTGAAGAAGAAGAACAAGTCCGAGGAGGAGCGGGCGATCGAGATCCGGTTCCTCCGGAACGCAAACATCGTCCTCTCCAGCGGGAAGAAAGCGGTGACCGCCCTCGCGGCCAAAGGTGTCGGCCCGGATGTGGCCTCACGGATTCTCGCGACCCTCTCCGAGGGGGACGCCTTCTACCGGGAGATCTTGAAGGCCGAGCGGAACTATGTGAAGACGCACAGATACTGGTAAAGGGGGATCACGGGGATGTTGGACGTGAGGCGCACCTTATCGGTGGGCTGAGTATAGTCTGTGGCTGGAAGGCGGCATAGCTAGTGGACCGTGGGTGTATCG
The DNA here is from genome assembly GCF_001602375.1 of Methanoculleus horonobensis. Taxonomy (NCBI): domain Archaea; kingdom Methanobacteriati; phylum Methanobacteriota; class Methanomicrobia; order Methanomicrobiales; family Methanomicrobiaceae; genus Methanoculleus; species Methanoculleus horonobensis. The sequence goes on from NZ_BCNY01000013.1 coordinate 94,663, forward strand.
CCATGACTGCCCCCGCCCCTTGGGGCGGGGGAGGAGGCCGAAGGCCGGGTGGGGTGGGGGTTGCAGAGATCAGGTTACGAGTGGAGACAGGGGAGGGGGGCGTGCCCCCCTCCCCGTCAGCCCCACCCCCAATGGCGATGCCCACACGGAAGCCGTGCATGTGAATTGCGTGCAAGAACAGCACTCTTGTGTAGGATCGACGGCGCACACTTGACGGCACAAGTCCCCTCGATGCGGCCACCGAAGAGATCCACTTCAGGTCAGGATACTCCGCCGGCACATGCGGGCAGGCTCTCCCGGCAACCAGACCGCAACCGCAAAAAAAGAACGGAGGCTCCTGCCGCTCTTCTCCTGATAAAAAGAATGTGACAGAAAAAAGTTACATAATATTTTCGAGCCGCTGCTCCAGGAAATCAAGCCCTCTCTTGATATCCTCGATATTTTTCCCGCCGGTCAGGATGATCTTGCCGGAACTGAAGAGAAGGGCGACGATCTTCGGATCGTCGATGCGGTAGACGAGCCCCGGGAACTGCTCGGGTTCATACTCGATGTTCTCGAGGTTGAGGGTGATGACCACCTTGTTCAGGTTGATGTACCTGCCCATGTCGTACGAGCAGACCATATTCGTGATCGCAACCTGCGGCACATCGTAAGTCTCGACGCCGGCATCCCGGAGCGACTGCATAATAATCTCCAGGCCCGGGCGGAGGTCGGATTTCTTCCTGATACCGGTGAGCACCACTTTTCCCGAGGAAAATATCAGGGATGCGATCTTTGGATTTTCGATGCGGTAAACCGCCCCGGGGAACCTCTTCGTATTCAGTTCGCAGTTTTTTATTTTATCTGATACGTTTTCGAGGTCGATCGCGTCGGCAATCACCCCAGAGGCAACGATGTTCTCAATTTTCAGTGACTCGTATCCCTTCTCAGCCATCGATATGAGTATCATTTTTTGAACCATAATACTAATGGGTAATCTTTATGCCTATTCCGGATACGGAGGCCGTTTCAACTTCGTGAATGCTTTAAACCATAAACGCGCAACTTTTAACGGATCGCGTTATGGCAGATGAAGAGCAAAAACCACCGTCCTACGACGACCTATGCGCCAGGTTCAAGATAGACGTCCCTGAATACTATAACTTCGGCTTCGACGTGATCGACGCATGGGCGAAGAAAGACCGGAACAAGCTGGCAATGATCTGGGTTGACCAGAAGGGAAACGAGAAGAAGTACACGTTCTTCGACCTCATGCGCCTCTCGAATCAGGCCGTCAACATCTGCCTGAAGTACGGGATCAAGAAGGGCGACCGGGTCATGCTGATGCTCCCCCGGACACCCGAATGGTGGATCTTCACCATCGCCCTGATCAAACTCGGCGCGGTCTACTGCCCCGCGACGACGATGCTGACCCCGAAAGACCTGAAATACCGCATCCAGGCGGCCGATATCAGGATGATCATCACCATGGCCGAGCACGCCGATAAGGTCGAGGAGATCCGCGAAGAGTGCCCCACGCTCGCCGTCCGGCTCATGACCGACGGCGTGCGGGACGGGTGGGTCAGCTACCCCGTCGAGCTCGACTACCCCGCGCCCTGCTCGCACAAACTGGTGAACCTCCCCGGCATGCACCGGACGAAAGCGACCGACCCGCTGCTGATCTTCTTCACCTCCGGCACCACCGGCGAGCCGAAGATGGTGGTTCACGCCCACTCCTACCCGCTCGGGCACCTCGTCACCGCGCAGTTGTGGCACGACCTGCACCCGAACGACCTGCATCTCACGATCTCCGATACCGGCTGGGGAAAGAGCGCGTGGGGGAAACTCTTCGGCCAGTGGATCGTCGGCGCCTGCATCTTCGTCTACGACATCCGGGGCCGGTTCCACGCCACCGAGATCCTCCCCCTGCTGGAGAAGTACGGGGTCACGACGTTCTGCTGCCCCCCTACCATCTACCGGATGCTGATCCTCGCTGACCTCGACAAGTTCGATCTCGCCGACATGCGGCACTGCTGCAGCGCCGGCGAAGCCCTCAACCCCGAGGTGATCCGGGCATGGGAGGAGGGAACCGGGCGGACGATCTACGAGGGCTACGGCCAGACCGAGACGGTGCTCTGCATCGGGACGCTTCCCGGCATGAAGACCAAACCCGGCTCAATGGGAAGGCCGATGCCGGGCTGGCAGATCGAACTCCTCGACGACGACGGCAACCCGGTGGGCGTCGGGGAGGAAGGGCGGATCGCGATCAGGGTTGATCCCCGGCCGGTCGGGCTCTTCTCCGGGTACCTGAACAACGGCGACGAGAACCACAAGGTCTTCTCGAATGGATTCTACTTCACCGGCGACAAGGCCTACGTGGACGAGGACGGCTACTTCTGGTTCATCGGGCGCGACGACGACGTCATCAAGTCCTCCGGCTACCGGATCGGACCGTTCGAGGTCGAGAGCGCCCTCATGGAACACCCGGCTGTCCAGGAGGCGGCGGTCGTCGGGTCGCCCGACGTGCTCCGCGGGCTGGTCGTCAAGGCCTTCATCGTCTTGAAGCCCGGGTACCGGCCCACGGAGTCGCTCGTCAAGGAGATCCAGAAGCAGGTCAAGCGCGTGACGGCGCCCTACAAGTATCCGCGCCTGATCGAGTTCGTCGAGTCGCTCCCGAAGACCATCTCCGGCAAGATCAAGCGGCACGAACTGCGCGAACTGGAGATGAGGCGGTTTATGGACAACAACTCCCGCGACTCTCCGGGCATCGGAGAGGGCGGGGAGTAATTACCTTTATTTTGTTGGAGATACTACAGTATTAGGCGCGAGGAACGCCGGGACACGCCAACGGCGGAGGTTCGCTACACATTCGCGCGAGAGTTGCCAAGCCAGGTCAAAGGCGCCAGGTTCAGGGCCTGGTCTCGTAGGAGTTCGCCGGTTCGAATCCGGCCTCTCGCATGCACTTTTTCAGGATTGATCCGATCACGGGATACGTTCAGCGCCGTCGTCCGGGGAGTTTGAAAACGGCGCTCAGTAAACGATCGTATTGTCCGGTTTCGGCTCTTCGTTCTCCTGCTTCCGTGTGATGATGAGATCGTCCGCGTCCCAGCAGAACCTGTCCGCGGGGTTCGGCATCTTCTTCTTCGTCTCGTCTGCCATATCGGCTACTCCTCCTGTCGGGATCTTCACATTGGGGCATTCGGTGATTCTTCTGTATATTCTTATGGAAAACCGCCTCATGACATCTCCGCCCACACCCCGGCCGGCAGGACGGTGCCGCAACCCTCCCCCGGGAGAGACTCGAGCTCTTTTAGTCCTCCTGTGCCAACCCTTGAACCAGGAGAGGCTACCGTTATGGATACGCGCACCTTCACTGCAAAGGCGGTCGGCATCGTGCATGCCGACAACGAATCGTTCTCGATCGAGGTTGCCGGGCCGTTCCGGCCCGCGCTCCAGGAACTGGAGGGGTTCAGCCATATCGTCGTGCTCTGGTGGGGAGACCGGGTCGATACGCCGGAGCGCCGGAACGAGACGGTCTGCAAAAAACCCTACACGAGGGGTCCGGAAACGATCGGGATCTTCGCCACCCGGTCGCCCGCCCGGCCGAACCCGATCGCGCTCTCGGTGGCTCCGGTCATCGATATCGACATCGCATCGGGCATCATCAGGGTCGCGTATATCGATGCCGACGACGCGACGCCGGTGCTGGACATCAAGCCCTACTTCCCGGTCACCGAACGGGTTCGGGACGTGAGCGTGCCTGCCTGGTCGTCTCACTGGCCGCAGTGGTATGAAGACAACGGAGAGTTCGACTGGGCGGCGGAGTTCACCTGCGAAGAATGAGGGATACAGAGAGTCGCGACTGACCTTGCGGCGCAAAAAAAAGTAGGGTTATTTGACCCTGCCGAACTCCTGGCTCACGTCTGCTGCGGACTGGAAGGACTTGTCCTGGAACATCTCGAGAACCTGGATCACCGCGTCGGGTGCGTTGTTCTTCCGTGCGTGGCTGATCAGGTCCTGTTTGCCGGCCGGATAGTCCATGCCGCTGAGGAACTTCTGGAATGCGGATGCACTCAGATCCCGGACGGAAGATGCCTGTGCTGCAGAGGCCATTCCGCCTTTAACTGAAGGTCGCTCTTCTGCCATGGTTCTCACCACCTTTTTTGCCTGCATCCCGCATCGCGAGACACAGGCCGCCACCATAGCTCGGATAAAATAAAAAGGTTGCTGTCGCGTATGGCGAAAATACCTGCAATCCGGCGAGAGAACGTTTCGGGCCGGGAGTGGTGACGGCTGTGTCGGGCGGGGTAGGGCACTCCACCTCCCACACAACCCTCGCGGAGACAGTCTCCTGACGGTAGAAAGGCGATACCTCAGAGCCGACGCGGGTCGAGTACGGCGAAACGGCGCACAGGCCGGAACCAGGAACAGGATCGTCCATACCGGACAATCAGAGATGAGGTTCGCATGAACCCCGGCTCTTCAAAAATGTGGGATATTCGGAATACTGTTCTTCGGAGATATGCCTAGTACCGCCGGAAGTCGCTTCTTGGTCTCGGGGGCCGAGCCTCATCGATCTTCATGGTCCGGCCTTCGAATACGGTGTCGTTCAGGGCTTCCTTTGCTGCCTCAGCCTCTTCGGGGCTGGACATCTCGACAAACCCGAAGCCTTTGCGCTCGATGACTCTGACGTCGTTTACCGTCCCGTACTGGCTGAACAGTTCTTTCAGTTGCTCTTCATTTACCGAGTAGGTGAGGTTGCCGACGTACAGCTTGTTGCTTTCCATTCAAAGATCCTCTTCACACATGTACGCTCAAACCTTAATTATTCTTCGGAAGAAAAACCGGAGAGCGGTTTGGGGTCAGCTCTCCCGGCAAGGGTCACACCCGCTACCGGGATCATGCACCCCCGGTATAGATGCGGCATCTCAAAGACCCGATCCATGGTGTGACACCTCCGAACCGGAAGGCGTCCACCCCCGCGGGATCGCGGTTGTGGGGATCATCCCCGGGATAGATACTTTAATAGTGACCCGGGTCATTGATATACACTCCCAGTAACATATGGGCGGGATGCGCCGCCGCCTTTTACGGAGTTGATTAACTGACAAATACAAGAGGAACACACAATAACGGAAGCGAAGAGATCGTACGCGTACGGTTACCGAAGAAGAAGAATCGCGAGATCTTCGCCCGGGCCGACCTGATGCTCGGGGCAAACCACATCCGTGTCCGCTGCGAGGACGGCGTCACACGCACGGGAAGGATCAAGGGCAAGATCAAGAAGCGGCTCTGGATACGCGAAGGCGACCTCCTGATTGTCGTCCCCTGGAGTTTCCAGGACGAGAAGTGCGATATCGTCTACCGGTACATCAAGCCTCAGGTAGACTGGCTCAAGAAGCACAACTATCTCAGCCAGTAACTTCCGCATTTTGCGCGCCGGGGTTGAGGCAGCGTCGCCTGTCTCCGGCAGGGCCCCGCACCTGATCGGGATTGAACTCAATCCGGCTTTTGTTCTTTTCGGGCATCGTTAGCGATAGCGCCTGAGATATCCGCCATGGTATCGGTATGCACCAGTACAAACGTTCTGCTCACCGACGTCGTTACGCTTGCCGCTATCTGCATGGTGAGCATGATGAGACGCAACGCATCCCGGATCGTTCCCCCTTCCCACATCCCCTGGATACACTGGTCGGCGACTCTCTTCGTGATCTCGTTTCCCAGCACCACGAAGTTGCTCGCTCTCCCTTTCTGCGTCACCTGCAGCCGGGACTCGACGACCTCGGCGATCGCATAGTTCCCCTTCGTAGCATAAAGCCTCTTTCTTGAGGTCTTCGCCCCCTCCGTCTCGGTCACCTCGCCGACGAGCATCCCGTCCCGCTGCGAGACCTTGGCTTTGTCGTCCCGGACACGGATTGCCACTCCGATAGCGTCCGCCCGCTCCGCGAGGTCTCTGTCGGAGGCGATCGAACCATCGTAGAGTTCGCGTTCCAGCTCCTCGATGAGGGAATCGTCCCCTCCGAATGCGATCTCCCGCATATCCCCTGCCATTACGGCGCCCTGTTTTCCGATGAAGGCAATCACAAGCGTCATACTATGAACCCTCAACCCCCGGCACGGGGCGGGGAGTTGCGCTCATCCCAACTCCTTCGTATCCGTATCAATCTGTCGATGCCCCTTCGGATAGCCGTTTCATGCCTCGCCTGCCGCGGTCTGAAGATCGTCCCCCGGCAAGATGCCGGGCGGACCTCTGCGTGAAAAACATTCACTGATTGCAGCGAGCATATGAATGATATTCACGTGTACATATATACTGGAATTCAAGGACGGCATGATTTCCGGGAATTCTGGATATTATGTTTAAATGTGCATAAAAATGCCTGAAATCGCGGATCGGCTATTTAGATCCATTAAAATCTGATATTTTGGACGAGTATCATTTTTTTGTCAATGGGTAGATTAATATATTAAAATGAGAAACTATTCTCTCATGGCTGAATCCTTCTCGCAAGATATCGGGGTATTCCAGGACGGCCTCACCATCCAGATCCCGATGTTTTACAAACTTATGGCGAGCATGCTCACCGTTGCAGTCATCCCCATCTTCCTGCTCGGGATCGTCTCGGCAGGGGACACCGGGAGTGTCATCGCCACGCTCGGCCTGCAGAACAGCATCATCATCATGACCCTGCTCACGGTTCTCGTGGTCTTCATGTGGAGTTTCTTCCTTGCAAAGAGCATCACGAACCCCATTGAGCAGCTCTCGAAGGCCGCGACCAGTGCAAGCCAGGGCGATCTCACGAACGTCGAGATCACGGTGACGAGCAACGATGAGATCGGCGAACTCGCAGTCGCGTTCAACCGCCTGATCAACTCCTACATGATCCTCGACACCCTTGCCAAGGACGACGCCGAGTAGGGGAAACGGGCGGTGAGGACGCTTGTTTTCGACACATTGGATGCGTTCGGGCAGGATTGTAAATGACGGATAAAATGCCGGAGGGAACGGCCATCGGGGAGATGCAGGCGCCGCTCCGGTGGATCTTCTCCCATACGACCCGTTTTTCCGGGATGGTACGGATCAGGATGCAGGACGGAGAGGGGTTCATGCTGGTGCGGAAGGGCGAGCCTCTCGCCGCACAGTTCATGCACCCGCTGAAGTCCCTGAGCGGGCCGTCGGCATTGAAGTACTTCGGCAGCCAGCCGATCCTCGACTTCGGCCTCTTCCGGTACGAGCCCGGGGAGATGCAGGAGGCTCTCGCCGTATCAGTAGAGATGCAGGCCCTCGTGCAGCCCGGCAATGGCTCTTCCATGACCGGCCGGTCTGCAGAGAATGACAGGCCGGAGGATATCGTGGCCGAAACCGTGGAGCACGAAGACGCCGTACCCCACGATGCAACGTTCGGGCAGGAACCCGATCAGTTCGGGGCGTTGCTCCGGCATCCCGGGGTGACCGCCATCGCCTGTTTTGCCGACGGCCTCTGCACCTCATCGTACGGGAAGATCGATGCCGACTATACCGTTGCCGTCGCCGAGGATCTGCTCCGGTGGGTGCTCCGCCTGCAGTCGGCTGTGCCGTCAAACGGGGAATTTGTACAGATGACACTCTTCTACCGCGGTGGAAACATCATCATCGCTCCCTACGGCGATGAACATCTCTGTATCTTTACCCGGCCGGAGGTGCAGTTCGGCCAGGTGCGGCGGATTATCAGGGAGATGCAGGGCGGGGTAGGATCCTATCCTGCACGGATCCCCTGAAATACCCATCCGTTTCGCCGTGTCGTCCTGCCTGATTCGGTAGTGTTTTGCTGTTTTGACGGTGGAATTACCCTTTTATAGTCGATGCCCCATTCACCCGCACCTCATGGTGAGAGACGGATGACGGCAGGAGAGAGCGTGATGGGCGGGGCAGGGGCCCGCCGGTATCGCCCATCTCACGAACAGGTAAAACCCAATCGGCCGCGCGGAAGAGAACGGCGCGCCGGGCGGGGGTATCCCCGGCCTGCAGCGGATGCAAGAGGCGCCCGTTGAGACAGATGATCGGGGGATGACGGTATGACCGGAAAGAAGGGATTGGCAAAACGAGGTCTTGCATCGGCCAACAAAGCGACCCGGCAGCGGGTCGCGAGAATCGGCGGGATGGCGGCGCACACCGAACGGGGGCTTCAGGCTGCAAGTATTGAGACCCGGCAGAGGGTCGCGAGTGCCGGGGGCAGGGCACCGCACACCGAGCGGGGACTTCAGGCCGCCGACGAAGCGACCCGGCAGCGGGTTGCGCGGGCCGGCGGAAGAACCCCGCATGTGAAGCGGGGCGCAGGGGAGGGCCGAAGGAAGGGGGGCCGTAAGGGCAACCGCTCCGGGATCGCCCCGGAGGTCTCCCCATAGGAGGCCCCGGCGTCTCACGTGCTCACGGGGAGAAGAGATCGTCAGCTTCTTTTCCCTGTACCTGCGGGTTCCAGACCGGCGATTGCCGGGGTTTCACCGTCGCCGGGTTTGGAGCGTATGCCGCCCCCGCGGCCTTCAGGAGCGACGGGTAGTACCGGCCGACGTACTCCTTCACCATCCGGCGGGATGAGAACCGGGGGCCGTTGCTCTTGATCGCCTCTTTCATCATCGTTACCCAGCCGTGAGGGATATCGTCGATGGAACGGTCGTAGTAGAGCGGGACGACCTCGTTCTCCAGGAGGTCGTAGATCGCCGCGGCATCGACGCCGTCTCTTGCCTCGCAGTCGGCTGCCGCTTCCCCGAACGCCCATCCGTTTCTGCCGTTGTAGCCTTCAATCCACCACCCGTCCATGATGGAGAGGTTCAGCACCCCGTTGAGCGACGCCTTCATCCCGCTCGTGCCGCTCGCCTCCATTGGGGGCAGGGGGTTGTTCAGCCAGACGTCGACGCCGTGCACCAGGTACCGGGCCACCTGATCGTTGTAGTCCTCGATGAACACAACCCGTCCTCCAAACGCTGGATCCTGCGTGTAGCGGTAGATCTGCCGGAGTACTTCCTTGCCCTCGTTATCGGCCGGGTGCGCCTTGCCGGCGAAGATGATCTGGACGGGGCGCCAGGGGTTGTTCAGGATGCGTTTCAACCGCTCCAGGTCCTCGAAGACGAGGTATGCACGCTTGTAGGTCGAGAACCGCCGGGCAAACCCGATCGTCAGGACGGAGGGGTTGAGGAACGCGCCTTCGATTGCTGAGTTCGGCACCCCGCCGGGGCGCGTCGTCCATCGGAGCCGTTCGCGTTCACGGAGCCGGTTGATCAGTTTCGCCTTCAGCCAGAGATGCAGTTGCCAGAGTTCGGCGTCCGGTATCTCGTCGATGAGTTCCCAGATCGCCGGATCGTCGTGCTCCGGGAGCCAGTCAGGAGAGATCGGCCCGATATGCCGGTCGTAGAGAGCCTTCATCCGGGGGTTCAGCCAGGTCGGCACGTGGACGCCGTTCGTGACGTAGTCGATGGGCGCCGCCGCTTCCGCGGCCCCGGGCCAGAGGCACCTCCACATGTCGGAGGCGACGGCCCCGTTTGCGCGCGAGACGCCGTTATGGTGCGCCGACGCACGCAGGGCGAACGCAGTCATGTTGAACCCCGAGGCGGGGCTTTCCGGGTGGACGCCGAGTTGCAGGAACCTCGTCCGGTCGATGCCGAGCGCCGCGTAGTAGGGCGCGAAGTAGCGGTCGATGAGGTCGACGGAGAAGACGTCGTGGCCTGCAGGGACGGGCGTATGCGTGGTGAAGACGGAGGTCGCCCGCACCTCGCGGAGCGCCTCCTCAAACTCCATCCCCCGGTCGACCCGCTCGCGGATCCGTTCGAGCAGCGCGAACGCCGGGTGGCCTTCGTTCAGGTGCACCGCCGCGTACTCGATACCGAGGGCGTGGAGCACCTTCCGCCCGCCGATGCCGAGGACGATCTCCTGCCGGAGCCGCTGCTCCCGATCGCCGGCATACAGCCGGGACGATATGCCACGGTTTTTGGGGTCGTTACAGGGGATATCCGTATCGAGGAGATAGAGCGGGATCCTGCCGACCTGCACCTTCCGGACGGCGACGTAGATGGGCGGGTCGATGTGGGGAACCCGGACCAACAGGTCTTCGCCGTCGGCATCGAGCACGGGGGTTACGGGCGCCGCATCGCGGTCGAAGGGCTCGGTGACGTCCTCCTGCCAGCCGTCGTGGTTGACCTGCTGGTGCAGGTAGCCCTGCGAGTAGAGGAACCCCACGGCGACCATCGGGAATCCGAGGTCGCTTGCCTCTTTCAGGTGGTCTCCGGCGAGGAACCCGAGCCCCCCCGCGTAGATGGGAAGCGAGTGGTGGAGCCCGTACTCCGCCGAGAAGTAGGCGACGGGGAGCGGGGGCCGGTCGCCGTACTCTTCAGCGAACCAGGTTCCGGCGGCGCTCATGTACTTCCTGAACCGGTGCATGACGATATCGTAGCGGTGGCAGTAGGCGGGATCCTCCGCCGCCCGGTTCAGGAACTCGACCGGGATCTCGGATAGCATACGAACCGGGTTGTGGACGCTTGCTTTCCAGGCCTGGTTGTTCAGTTGCTTGAAGAGTGTCCGGGCTTCCGCGTTCCAGCTCCACCAGAGGTTGTATGCGAGGTCGACCAGCCCGGAGAGCCGCTCCGGGACATGATCGAATTGATTGGGTATGGAGTATTCCATGAATCCTGTCCCCTTTTGGTTGGAGTACTCTCCCTGTTTATTATTATATATGTTTCCATATTTCATCAAAATGGTGAGAAAATAAAAAATAAAAGTTAATATGCTGCTTGTTGAGGGGTGTCAGGGTCTGGACGGGTGCCGTGGTGAATGGTGTGGCGGGGGTCTGTAGGACGCTCTGAAAGGAAGAGAAGGAGGTCTGGGGTGCAAGGTGCTCGCCACTTCCTGGTGTGATCCTGCCTCAGGGCGGTCTGGCGACGATGTAGGGTGGGTTTAACTCCCCTGTTGATTGCTTCGCTCTTATCTGTTGCAGAGGTCATCCCGAAAAAATCCTGAACGTTCTGCATCCCCTGATCGGAACACTCAACTCCGAGGTTTCTCCCATCTGTTCTATATCCCGAGCAAGGGGGGGTGAAACGGCTTCCCATCGGGTATCGCCACTTGGGTGAGGGATCGGGGAGGTGCGACCGAAGGGAGCTTGAGCACCGTCAGGTGCGAAGTGCGAGTGTAGCGAGCATGAGAAGCCATCAGGCTTCGAAGGGGTGTCCCCCTCCCGGCAAAGAGGTTTTGGGACAACTTCGCGTATAGTGTGCACGGATTTCCGCTGGATATCGCCGCTCGGGGTGGGGCTGACGGGGAGGGGGGCGCAGCCCCCTCCCCTGTCTCAACCGCAGAAGGCCCTACCTGTGACCCCCACCGCCCGCGCTTCGCGCTCCTCCCGCCCCCATGGGGGCGGGCAGTGCGTGGCGATAGGTGACTGACCGAAGGTACCCAGCCTCGCAATCCCGCGCGTCAGGCTCTGTCATCGTTTTCTGGCTGGTGCGTCTATCTGCGCTCGAAATTTATCTTTCGAACCCCAACGCCCCTTCATCCCCTCCCGTAGATCCCCGTCACCTCGGCGAACTCCCGCATGCCCTCTTCTCCCGCCTGATCCGGCCGGAGCCGCCACTCCCAGTTCCCCTCCGTCGTGCCCGGCCGGTTCATCCGCGCCTCCTCCCCGAGACCGAGGACGTCCTGCATCGGGACGATGACGGTATCGGCAGGGGAGAGCATCGCGAGACGGATGAGGATCCGGTGTATCTCATCGCCGCTCACCGGCCCTCCGATGTAGCGGAAGAGGAGATTCTTCTGCTCCTCGGAGGTCTCGCGCTCGAACCATCCGCGGACGGTGTTGTTGTCGTGCGTCCCCGTGTAGGCGACGGAACCTTCCGTGATGTTATGAGGCGCATGGGGGTTGTGCGCGACGTCGCCGGCAAAGCCGAAGGTCAGGATCTTCATCCCCGGGAACCCGAAGTACGCCATCATCTCGTGGACGTCGGGAGTGATGTGGCCGAGGTCTTCGGCGATGATGGGAAGGCACGGCCTGCTCCGTGCAAGCAGGGTGAAGAGATCCCTTCCGGGCGCGTCGACCCAGCGCCCGTTCCGTGCGGTCTCTTCCCCGGCCGGCACCTCCCAGAACTGCACGAACCCCCGGAAATGGTCGAGGCGCAGCCGGTCGACGAGAGTGAGGGTGCGATCGATCCGGCTCTCCCACCACCCGAATCCCCGCTCCCGGTGCGCATCCCAGTTGTAGACCGGGTTCCCCCAGAGCTGCCCGGCATCGCTGAACATATCCGGCGGCACGCCCGCGACGGCGGTCGGTTTCTTCTGCTCGTCGAGCTTGAAGAGCCCGGGGTTTGCCCAGAGGTCGACGCTGTCGTAGGTGAGGTATATGGGGATATCCCCGATGATCTGGAGGTGGCGCATGCGGCAATGGTTCTTGAGCGTCTCCCACTGGCGGTCGAAGACGTACTGGAGGAACTTCTCCCGGAAGATCCGGTCAGCAAGTTCCGCGCCGTGTTTCCGCAGCGCCTCCTCGTGCCGGTCCCGGATCCCGGCCGGCCAGTCGCCCCAGACCCTCCCGGAGAACCGCTCCCTGAGAGCCATGAAGATAGCATAGTCGTTGAGCCACGACGTGTTGTCGGCCGCGAAATCCTCGTAGCGAAAATCCGAGCCGCGCTCCTTGAACCGTTCGAACGCCGTATCGAAGAGACCGTTTTTGTAGTCGAGAACCGCACGGTAGTCGACCCGGTCCACAGGAAAGTCGGGCGGGTCTGCGATATCCTCGGGGGCGAGGAAGCCGTCCGCGACCATCTGCTCGGGGCTGATGATCCAGGTGTTTCCGGCGAACGCCGAGGTGCTCTGGTAAGGCGAGTTGGCGAACTCCGGGCACGTCGGGTTGAGCGGGAGGATCTGCCAGTAGCGCTGCCCGGCACTGCTGAGGAGATCCGCGAACCGGTACGCCGCGGGCCCGAGATCGCCGATCCCGTACGGCGACGGGAGCGACGTTATGTGCAGGAGAACCCCGCTGCTCCGCTTGTTCATACCCGGATCACGCTCACGTCACCCGCACGCCGAGGCATGCCGCCGCTCTCCTGAAGGCCTCCGCCCATCGTTCTGCACCCCCGTCACCCCTGCCGGCGCGCTCCCGCACCTCCGCATAGTGCCCGCGCATCCCGACGCAGATGTTCTGGCTCTCCCATAGAGCGAGCGGCAATGGAAATACCTTTGCACACCCGACGATGCGGGAGACCTCTTCGAGCGGGGCAGGATCGTTCGGTCGGGCCGATGCCGCCCGGAGAGCAAGCGTGATCCGCCTGCTCGCCGCCTCTCCGAGGGCCGCGAGATCGGGTTCGATGCTCTCTCCCCGCACCTCCTCCGCGAGCACGTAAAACCGCTCCGGGTCGGTGCATCCCTCTTCGAGCATCGCGAACAGCCATTCGGCGCGGGCGTGCGCCAGGAGACGGGCGACTGCCCCTGGTAAGGGGATCGCGAGGTCGTCAAGCGTCCCGATCAGCGCCGCCGAATCACGATAGACCCGGGAGACTGCGTCCCCGATACCGGGCGCGATCTCGCGGGCGATCGTCCACCGCTCCTCGTCGGAGAGGTCGGGCGCGGTGTAGACCCGGGAGAAGGTTCCGGCTATCGCTCCGGCCGGATCGGAACCCTCCCATACCGTCCTGAACGTCTCGCCGCCCCCGGGTTCGCGCACGCCGATGACGACCCGGTCAAGCCCGTCGAAGCACGCGGCCGCATCGAAGAGCGCCTCTTCCCCCGTCGCCCGCGACCGCACCCGGACGGTCCCGAGAAGACGTCGTTCTTCCGCGTTCAAGCGGTACGGCCAGTCTCCATGAACGGCGTACATCCCCGACGCGGCCGCGGGATGCTCGAGGCCGAAGAGCGCGTAGAGAGCGGCCCCGGCCGCGATCCGGGAGAGATCGACCGCCGCCGTTCGGACGAGGGCCTCGTAGACCTCCGCGCCGGTCGCGTACCGCGGATCGTTCACCGGAGCACGGCGGAGGATCTCGACGAACGCCGCCTCGATGTCGAGGTCGAGAACCTGCCGGGCAAGATCCATAGCCCGTTTCGCGTGACGCATCACCTGAACGCTCCCCGGTTCCGTGATGTCGTCGAAGAACCAGCCGCAGCTCGTCTGCATCAGCATCGCCTGCCGTTCCAGCTCAAGGAGGGAGAGCACCCGCCGCCGCCCTTCGGCATCGATGCCGCCGGGCGCGTGCCGGGAGAAGAACGCCGCCACGCTCTCATCCGACCACCGGCCGAGGACGAGATCGGCGGCGGCGTCGCGGACACCGGCCGCGAGCGCCTCCTCCGTCCGAGGAGCGAGAGCGTCCCTGACCATGACGATCGCCTCCCGGAGCGGGCACCGCCACGCCTGCGACCACCCGGGCTCTCTCCCGGTACGGCACCCGCACTCCCCCCGCCACCGCTCGACGCCGTGGGCACAGCTCCACGACGTCCCTTCACGAACCAGTGCCTCGTGCGTGGGCGGATGGCCGTCGAGGTACTCGCCGTAGACCGTGAGGCGAACGTCGCTCTGCGCCTCGATGACGCGGAGACAGCGGGCGAGCGCCATCTCCCCGAACGTGCGGTGATGGCCGTAGGTCTCTGCATCGGTTGCGATATGCACGAGTTCCGGGCGGCCTCTCTCCCAGGAGAATGCACCCAGCAACCGGTCGGCGAACCGCCGCCCGTCGGAGAGCAGGTCGCCGAACGCGACGTCCCGGGCGATTGTCCCGTTGTAGAAGAAGACCGTGATGCTCCGCCCGGACGGGAGGCGGCAGAGGTAGGGCATCCTCGTCTCGACCCGCCCGCCGGAGACGTCCGTCCAGCCCTCCTCCCCGATCACCCGCACGCCTGCGGCCTGGTGAGGGGCGAGGATGGTGTACCGGATTCCTGCTGCCGCCATCAGGTCCAGGGACTCGATATCGACCGCTGTCTCCGAAAGCCAAATCCCTTCGGGTTCCCGGCCAAATCGTGCCGTGAAATCGCGCACACCCCAGGCGACCTGGGCCCGTTTGTCCCGCCGGGTCGCAAGCGGCATGATGGCATGGCTGTAGCAGCAGGCGATCGCAGAGCCATGGCCACCGTAGCGCTCCCGGCTCGCGCGGTCGGCATCAAGGATCGCGCCGTAGATATCCGGACGGTGGCGCTCGAGCCAGGAAAAGAGCGTCGGTGCGGCCGTGAAACTGATCCGGGAACAGGTGTTCACGAGTTCCTCGATCAGCCCGTCGTCATCGAGGATGCGTGCGGCGGTGTTCGGGGCGTAGCACTCCGCGGTCACCCGCTCGTTCCAGTCGTGGTACGGGGCGGCGGAACGCTGCACCCCGACCTCCCCGAGCCAGGGGTTCTCGCGCGGGGGCTGGTAGAAGTGACCGTGGATGCAGACGGCATGTTTCACCACTCACGCCCCCTCGGGACAGAATATCACCGCCCCGAGCGGGGGCAGGGTAAGCGGGAGCGAACACGGCCGGCCGTGAACCGGAACCCGTTCCGCCTTCACCCCGCCGAGGTTCCCGACACCGCTCCCGCCGTACTCGACCGCATCGCTGTTGAGCACCTCCTTCCAGAACCCGCCGAACGGTATGCCGACCCGGTAGTCGTAGCGCGGCACCGGGGTGAAGTTGCAGACGACCAGGATGACGTCGTCGGCCGACCGGCCCCGCCGCAGGTAACTGACGACGCTCTTCTCGGCGTCCGAGAAGTCGACCCATTCGAACCCCCCCCGATCGGAGTCCCGCTCGTGGAGCGCGGGCTCCCGCCGGTAGAGGCGGTTTAAGTCGGCGACCCACCGGAGGATCCCCTGGTGCGGGGCATACTCCAGGAGGTGCCACTCAAGTCCGGTCTCGTGGCCCCATTCCGACCACTGCCCGAACTCCCCGCCCATGAAGAGGAGTTTCTTGCCCGGGTGCGTGAACATATACCCATACAGGAGTCGGAGATTCGCCCGTTTCCGCCACTCGTCGCCGGGCATCTTCCCGATGAGCGAACTTTTCTCGTGAACGACCTCGTCGTGCGAGAGGGGGAGGACGTAACGCTCGGAGAACGCGTACCATATGCTGAACGTCAGGAGATCGGGGCGGTACTTCCGAAAGACCGGGTCGAGCGTGAAGTAATCCAGCGTATCGTGCATCCAGCCCATGTTCCACTTCAGGTCGAACCCGAGCCCCCCGGTCGCGGTCGGGGCGGTCACCCCCGGCCAGGCGGTCGCCTCCTCGGCGATGACGAGGACGTCGGGGAAGTTTGCGTGGACGGTCTCGTTCACCTTCCGGAGGAACGCCATCGACTCGAGGTCCTCCCGCCCGCCGTAGGCGTTCGGCGTCCACTCCCCGGCGCTCCGGGCGTAGTCGAGGTAGAGCATCGACGAGACCGCATCCACCCGGAGGCCGTCCGCGTGGTAGCGTTCGAGCCAGAAGACGGCGCTGCTCGTGAGGAACGACCGGACCTCGTTCCTCGCGAGATTGAAGACGTAACTCTTCCATTCCGGGTGGTAGCGCCGGCCGGGGAGGGCGTGCTCGTAGAGGTAGGTGCCGTCGAAGTAAGAGAGGCCGTAGCCGTCGGAAGGGAAGTGGGACGGCACCCAGTCGAGGATCACCCCGATCCCGCGGTGGTGGAGATGGTCGACGAGGTGCATGAACTCCTGCGGGGTGCCGTACCTGCTCGTGGGGGCGAAGTAGCCGAGCGTCTGGTAGCCCCAGGAGGGATAGAACGGGTGCTCCATCACCGGAAGGAACTCGACGTGGGTGAACCCCGTCTCAAGCAGGTGGTCGGCGAGTTCGGTTGCGAGGTCCCGGTAGTTATTGCACCGCCGTTCCCCCTCCTGCATCCGCCACGAACCGAGATGGACCTCGTAGACCGATATCGGGGCGTCCGGTGTGTTCACCTCCTCCCGGCAGCGCATCCACGCCCGGTCTCGCCAGGCGTAGGAGAGATCCCAGACGACGGACGCGGTCTTCGGCGGAACCTCCCAGAAGCGGGCGAACGGATCGCCTTTCTCCACGCAGTAATCGCGGTACCTGCTCCGGATATGGTATTTATAGAGCGCCCCGTGACCGATATCCGGGACGAACCCCTCCCAGATGCCTGAGTCGTCGCCCCGCACCGTGAGCGGGTCTTCTCCCGCCCTCCACCCATTGAAGTCCCCGATGACCGAGACTTCGGCGGCGTTCGGCGCCCAGACGGAGAAGAACGTCCCCTGCACACCGTCGGCGACGGCGAGATGTGTCCCCAGCTTCTCGTAGAGGCGGGAGTGGTTCCCCTGCCGGAAGAGGTAGACGTCGTAATCGGTGACGAGGCTCCCGGTCTTCGTGATATCGGGCAACGCCTGCTGCACGCTCTCACCCGACCCGGTGGTCTTCGTCGCGGTCCGTCCGGATGACCTCCGCGTAGACGCCGAGCATCCGTTCGCTGACGACGCTCCACCTGAACCTCTCCATCACTTTCCTCCGCCCGGCTTTCCCGAGTCTCTGCATGGAGGCCGGGTCGTCGATGAGGTGGCAGATCCCCCAGGCGATCGAGTCCGGCCGGACGGGAACTTTGATACCGTTCCTGAAGTTATCGATGTTCTCGGCGAGCCCCCCGACATCGGTCGCGACAACGCAGCGCTCCGCGCTCCAGGCCTCCGTGAGGACGAGCCCGAAGGGTTCGTTCCTGCTTGGTATGACGACGAGGTCGCAGGCGTTCAGGAGCCGGATATGCTCCTCATCGGAGACGTAGCCGAGGAACTGCACGGGAAGACCGTGCGCCATTCCCTCCAGGTAACCGCGCATATCCCCGGTGCCGGCGAAGAGGAACTGCACGTCCCAGCGTTTGGCCAGGATATCGGGTATGGCCTGCATCAAGAGATCGGGCCCCTTCTGGTAGGTGAGGCGTCCGACGAAGAGGACGACGGGCGCGAGCGGGTGGATACCGTAGTGCTTCTTCACCTCGCCCGGGTCGACCCTGGTGCGGTAGGCAGAAGGGTCGATCCCGTTCGGAATGACGGTGATCTTCCATCCCGGGACGTTATAGAGCCACATCACCTCGGTCTTCGTCGAGTTCGAGACGGTCGTGACCGCCTTTGCGATGTAGCCCCCATACCACTCTTTGCCCGATATCTCCTGAAACTCCCACCAGCCCCCGAAGTTCCCCCCGTGCCGCCCATACTCGGTCGAGTGGTAGGAGAGGACGGTGTTTCGGTCACGGAGGGCGTGCAGCGCCTCCACGACATGCCAGTCGTGGAAGTGGAGGATGTCGAAAGCCGGGGTGTCGCAGGCACGGAAGGCATCCACGAGCATGTTGCTCATGGTCCTGCAGTACTCGACGATGTTGTCGCCATAGGGAAGGCAGTAGTGGTAGTGGACGTTATTGATCGCCGCGTCGTCTCCCTCTCCCCGCGTGAAGAAATGGACCTCGTGCCCCTTCTGTGCGAGGCGTTCGGCGAGGTGGGTCGCTGCCGGCGCAAGGCCGCCCACCTTGAACGTGGCATTGAGCGACTCCCAGCAGAAGAATGCTAACTTAAGCGTTTCCATAGTTTGTTGATCCTCTTCTGAATCATCGTTCGGAGTCTCGTGCGGTCGGAGATACCCCAGATCTTCTGCGCCAGTTGCGTATCACCGATGACCTGGGCGATCCAGCGGTTGAAGTCCTCCCGCTCCACGTGGTACCGGATGACATCGTCCGGGGCAAACTCGAGCATATTTGCAAGTTCCTGGAGACTGTGGGCGGCGTACCCGGCCGGCCGGTCATAGGACGAGAAGTAGAACGCCTTATCCGGGGGGACGCAGCGGAGCGAGAGAGCGGCCTTGGGCGACCGGGCGATGGTTGCAGACCGTTCCTCGGCGTGCGAGAGGATCCGCATGAATGAGGCGAAGTAGTCGTAGGTCGCCTGGTGGCTGACGGCGTGGAGCGGCTTTCCGCACGAGGTCGAGCGCATGGCCATCCGGCGAATATGCTCGGTCTCAAGGAGGCGGCGCCAGATCTCCGCGTCTGTCACCAGGCCCCCGGCCTCCTCGAGCGCCTCGAGGGCGGACTGCTGCATGATGGTCCTCTGCCGGCCCGGCAAGCCGGTCGGGTCGCCTGTCTCCCCGATCTCCTCGTGCGGTGGAAGCCGGGCGGCGTCTGAGGGGCGTACGGTCTCTATCCCCTCCGCCGCGAGGGCGGACGGGAGCGCACGCAGGAACTCGAGGATGCCCGCTTCGGGGCCGATGAAGTCCCCGAAGATGCGGTAGTCGAGGAAGAGCGTGATGCAGTCGCCGGGGGATACGGAGAGCCACCCCGCATACTGGTCGGCCATCAGCGGCCACTTGTCCCACCCCCGCCACGGAAACCGTACGGCGATATCGTCGGAGAGGTCGCAGTGGGTGACGAGGACCGGGAGGCCCCGGTAGGTGTAGGTGTGGTTTGGGTCCCTCTCAAGAGCAGGGCCTTCGCCTCCCTCGATGATGGCCGCCTCAATTCCGGCCCCGGCAAGCGCCTCTGCGGTGGTCGGGGTGATCGGGTAGTCGGTATGCGCAAACGTGGTCGGCGTGACCGAGAAGTGCTCCTTCATCAGGTTCCGGTGCATGAGAAGTTCGTCCGTGAACTCCGTGAGATCGGTGAACTGTCCGGCGACGCTGTGATGGTAGGTCTGGGCGAGGAGTTCGACGTTAGGGTGGGTGGCCGCACGGGAGAGGAGGTCGAGCATCTCCGGGTACCACGCATCGAGGTTCTCCACCACCGTTCCGGATATCGCAAAGGCGCACGTAAACCCCTCATCGAGGAGTTCGAGGAGGAGTTCCGTCGTCGGTCGGAAGGAGCGGTCGATGACCTCCCCCAGGTCTTCCTTCGCGTCAGGGTTAAAGTAACTCTCTTTTACGTTTCTCTTTCCCTTTACCAGATCAGGTAAAAACCCGGGGTTAAGGTAGCAGGGATAATGAATATCGAATCCCAGACAGACCTTCGGTGGATTTAAGCCCTCGCCCGTCATCGGTGGTAGATGTCCGTTTCCGTATATAAATGTCGTCGGCTCCGGCCTCCCATCGATCCACTCCGTCTCTCCAGGCTCCGATACAACGGCGGCGTGCGGATGTTGCTCCGGCAGGAGATAGAGAGAGTCTCATCCCGTTATCTTCCGGATGGCTCAAATCCTGGGACGATCCATCGCATAGTGAGGAACATCGTGAGCAGCAACGGATTTCTGGTGCGGACGATGGACCGGCGAGAGGTCGAGACCGCCGTCGACTGGGCGGAGCAGGAGGGGTGGAACCCGGGGATTCACGACGCGGAGCCCTTCTACGCCGCCGATCCCGGGGGGTTCTTCGTCGGGGAACTCGACGGCGAGCCGATAGGCTCCGTTTCGGTCGTCAACTACGGCGGGACGTTTGCCTTTGCCGGACTGTACGTCCTGAAACCCGAGTACCGGAACCGGGGCTACGGGAGCAGGCTTTTTGCCGCAGGCATGGCCCATGCCGGTGACCGGAACGTCGGGGGCGACGGCGTCGTCGCGATGCAGGAGAAGTACCGCACGCGATCCGGGTTTAAGCCTTCATACCGTAACATCAGGTTCGAGGGCACCGGCGGCGGGAGCGTTCCCGAAGGCACGGTCGACCTCGCGGAGGTGCCGTTCCAGCGCCTCTGCGCATACGATGCCCGGCACTTCCCGGCGCCGCGCCCCGCGTTCCTGAAATCCTGGATCCGGCAGGAGGGAACGCTGGGCCGTGCCGTTCTCGCGGACGACGGCGATGTCAGGGGATACGGCGTCATCCGGCGGTGCCGGAGCGGCTATAAGATCGGGCCGCTCTTTGCGGAGACGCCGGGGATCGCGGAGGAGATCCTCCTTTCGCTCTCTTCGCAGGCAGCGGGCGAACAGGTCTATCTGGATACGCCGGAACCGAACGCCGCCGCCGTGGCGCTCGCCCGCCGGCACGGGATGGTTCCGGTCTTCGAGACGGGGCGGATCTACACGAAGGCGATCCCCGACCTCCCCATTCGCGAGATCTTCGGCGTAACGTCGTTCGAGCTCGGGTGACCCGGCCAAAAGATTCTAAAACGACCTCTCCCGATCACCCTCCGGGAAGTGTGGCTGCATGGACTACCTGGAGGAGTTTCCCGTTCTTGTCATCGACGACGAACTGCACTCGGATACCGCAGAAGGACGGGCGTCGCGGGAGATCGTGAAAGAGCTGAAACGCGAGAACTTCCCCGTCATCGAGGCGCTGACCGCCCGCGACGGGGTTCACGCATTCCTCTCGCACCCCCACGCGAGTTGCATCGTCATCGACTGGGAACTCTCCTCCGAGGCCGCGGACGGCACGCTCACCGCGCGAGACCTCATCACCCTCATCCGGGAGAGGAATCCGAAGATCCCGATATTCCTGAACACCGAGAAACTGGCGATCTCCGCGATACCCCTCTCCGTCATATCCCGGATCGACGGCTACATCTGGAAACTCGAGGATACTCCCGGCTTCATCGCCGGCCACATCAAGCGGGCGGCAACGAACTACCTCGCCGACGTCCTTCCACCGTTCTTCCGGGGGCTGATGGACTACGTCGAGGAGTACCGCTACTCCTGGCACACGCCGGGGCACATGGGCGGCGTCGCATTCCTCAAGAACGCCGCAGGCCGGATCTTCTACAACTTCTTCGGGGAGAACGCTCTCCGGGCAGACCTCTCGGCCTCGGTGCAGGAACTCGGTTCGCTTCTCGAGCATTCCGGCGTCGTCGGGGAGGCGGAGCGGAAGGCCGCGGAGGTCTTCGGGGCCGACCGCACCTACTTCGTCACCGGCGGCACGTCGGCCGCGAACAAGATCGTCTGGCTTTCGACCGTCACCAGCGGCGATGTCGTCCTCGTGGACCGGAACTGCCATGCGTCGGTGATGCACGCGATCGTCATGACCGGCGCCGTCCCGATCTACCTGATCCCGGCCCGGAACGAGTACGGGATCATCGGCCCCATCCGGAGCAGCGAGTTCCTTCCTGCAGTCGTCGCGGAGAAGATCAGGAACTGCCCCCTCATCGACGACCCTGCGTCGCAGACGGTCAGGATGGCCGTGGTCACGAACTCCACCTACGACGGGATCTGCTACAGCGCGGAGAGGATCGAGGAGCAGCTCCAGGACACCGACCCGTACATCCACTTCGACGAGGCGTGGTCGGGCTACGCCCGGTTCCACCCCCTCTACGCCGGGAGGTTCGGGATGCACGAGACGGACGCGGTCGGCCCGACGGTCTTTGCCACCCAGTCGACCCACAAGGTTCTCGCGGCATTCTCGCAGGGCTCGATGCTCCACGTCAGGCAGGGCCGGGGACCGGTCGACCACCCGCGGTTCAACGAGGCGTTCATGATGCTCACCTCGACCTCCCCCCAGTACACCATCATCGCGTCGCTCGACGTCGCCGCCAGGATGATGGCCGGGCACTCGGGGAGGTTCCTCGTCGAAGAGGCGATCGAGGAGGCGATCGTCTTTCGAAAGAAGATGGTGACGGTGGCCGAAGAGATCCGGGCAGGGAGCCGGGCCGGGGAGGACTACTGGTGGTTCACCGTCTGGCAGCCCGACTGCATCATGGACGAGGAGACGGAGAGACCACTTGGTGAGGCGGACGAGGTGCTCCTCCGGAACCACGCCGGCTGCTGGCTCCTCCAGCCTCACGATGCCTGGCACGGGTTCGACGGCGTCGAGGAGGGCTACGCCATGCTCGACCCGATCAAGGTGACGATCCTCACCCCGGGGATCGGGCCGGGCGGGAGGATGGAGGAGCGGGGAATACCGGCGGCCGTCGTCACGAAGTATCTCCGGGAGAACGGGATCGTCGTCGAGAAGACCGGGTACTACTCGTTCCTGGTTCTCTTCACGCTCGGGATCACCAAGGGCAAGTCCGGGACGCTGCTTGCGGAGCTCTTCCGGTTCAAGGCGCTTTACGACGGTAACAGCCCGCTCGAGGAGGTCTTCCCCGATCTCGTGCGGGAGCACCCGGCCCGGTACGCGGGCCGCGGCCTTGCCGACCTCTGCCGGGAGATGCACGGCTACCTCCGGGACGAGTCGATCGCCGGCACGCTCAGGAGCGTCTACGCAATGCTGCCTGAACCGGCGATGACGCCGGCGGAGGCCTACCGCCGCCTGGTGCGCGGCAAGGTGACGCCGGTGCCCGCGAACGACCTCGAGGGGAGGACGGTCGCGGTGATGGTCGTTCCCTACCCGCCCGGTATTCCCGTCATCATGCCGGGGGAGCGGTGCGGGGCGGCCACGCGGGCGATCGTCGATTATCTCACGGCGTCGCAGGAGTTCGACACCCTCTTCCCCGGGTTCGAGAACGAGGTGCACGGGGTGGACGTCGTGACGAGGGAGGGGCGCCGGGTCTACTACGTCTACTGTGTCAGGGAGTGATGGGGCCGGATGCTGCAGGACTGTTCTCAAAAGAGTGTATGCAGGGCGGGTACACCCTGATCGATCTCCCGCCGGAGCCGTGGAAGAGCCTTACTCTCCCTTCAGCATCGCGTCGATCGCCGCGGCCGCCTTCTTCGCCGAGCCCATCGCTTCGATCACCGTCGCGGCGCCGGTGGCGATGTCCCCGCCGGCGTAAACATGGGGGATCGAGGTCCGGCCGTTCTCGTCGACGACAACGTTGCCCTTCCGCCCGCGCTCGAGCCCCGGGATCAGGGAGACGAGGAGCGGGTTCGGGCTCGTGCCGATCGCCTGAACCACCATGTCCACGTCGAGGATGAACTCGCTCCCCTCGGTTGGCTTCGGCGACCGGCGGCCGCTCGCGTCCATGCCGCAGAGGGACATCTTCACGCACTCGATACCGGTGACGCACTGCTCGCCGAGGATCCGGGTCGGGTTCGTGCAGGTGAGGAACTCGATCCCCTCCTCCCTCGCGTGCAGGACTTCGGCCCTCCGTGCCGGCATCTCCTCCTCGCCGCGCCGGTAGACGAGCGAGACCTTCGCCCCCAGGCGGCGTGCCACCCGGGCGGAGTCCATCGCGACGTTCCCGCCGCCGATCACCGCGACGCGGGCTCCGTGCATGACCGGCGTGTCGAACTCGGGGAACGCCTCGGCGTGCATCAGGTTCACCCTTGTGAGGAACTCGTTTGCCGAGTAGACACCGCTCAAGTTCTCGCCGGGGATGCACATGAACGCGGGGAGCCCCGCCCCGGTCGCGAGGAAGACCGCATCGTAAGCGAGGAGCTCGTCGACGCTGACGCTCCGGCCCACGAGGTGGTTCTTCTTCAGCCGGGCGCCGAGGGCGAGAACCTGGTCGATCTCTGCCCTGACGACGTCTTTCGGGAGCCGGAATGCGGGGATGCCGTAGGTCAGGACGCCGCCGGCCTCGTGGAGCGATTCATAGATCGTGACAGCATGACCGGCACGGGCGAGCTCGGCCGCGGCCGTCAGCCCTGCGGGACCGGAGCCCACGATCGCCACGCGCTTCCCGGTCGGCTTCGCCACGTCGGGGAGGGTGGGGTCGTTCGCCCGCTCCCAGTCGGCCACGAACCGCTCGATTGCGCCGATCCGGATCGGGGTCTCCTTGTTGCCGAGGATGCAGACACCCTCGCACTGGGTCTCCTGCGGGCAGACACGCCCGCAGATGGCGGGGAGCATGTTCTGCTCCTTGAGCGCCCGTGCGGCCGCGGGGAAGTCCCCCTCCGCGACGTGCCCGATGAAGGCGGGGATGTCGATGCAGACGGGACAGCCCCTGACGCAGAGCGGTTTCTTGCACTGCAGGCAGCGTTCCGCCTCGGCGACGGCCTCGGCGGGGGAGAGGCCGCCGTCGACTTCCTTGAAGTCCTTAACCCGGACGTCGGCCGGCCGATCACTCATGGTGGTGGCCTCCTTCGCCGCACCGGCACCGGTGCTCCGCGAACCGCTCGAGCGAGGCCTTCTCCTGCCCGGTGTAGATCCGCTGCCGCTGCATCAGTTCGGCGAAGTCGACCTGGTGGGCGTCGAACTCGGGGCCGTCGACGCAGGCGAACTTCGTCTCCCCGCCGACGGTCACCCGGCAGGAGCCGCACATCCCCGTCCCGTCGACCATGATCGGGTTGAGGCTGACGTAGGTCTTGACGCCGTAAGGCGCCGTCGCGCCGGAGGTGACCTTCATCATGATGGCGGGGCCGATGATCCAGACCCGGTCGATCTTCCTCTCTTCGAGCAGTTTCTTCAGGACGTCGGCTGCAAACCCGTGGATGCCCTTGCTCCCGTCGTCGGTCGTGATGAAGAGCTCGTCGCAGATCTCCTCCATCTCGTCTTCGAGGATGAGGAGATCGGCGTTCCTCGCCCCAATGATCCCGATGACGTGGTTGCCGGCTTCTCTCAGTTCCTTTGCGATGAGGGGAGTGCTCGCGATCCCGACACCGCCGCCGATGACGCAGCAGGTGCCGTAGTTGCCGATCTCGCTCGGTTTGCCGAGCGGCCCCACGACGTCGCTGATGCTGTCGCCCGCGCCGAGGGTCGCAAGTTCCTCGGTCGTCTTGCCGACGGTCATGAAGATCACCCGGACGGTGTCCCCCTTGACCGCGGAGATGGTGAGCGGTATCCGCTCGCCCGCTTCGTGCAGGCGCAGGATGACAAACTGGCCCGCCCGCGCGTGCTCGGCCACCTGCGGCGCCCGTATCCAGTATTCGTAAACCCGGTCGGCGAGTTTCGTCGCCAATTCTATCTTATACAACCGCTTCACTCCTGATGATGTTGGTCGTCATAACGTCGAAATGCATCTAACGCTTCGTACATATTGTGGCTCCAGCCTCTTTACTGCAGCTGCTCGACCTTGAACGTACTCCATGACCGATCGGAGCAAGTATGGGTATGGAGCAAAAAGCCGAAGAATTATCCACTTATCCGTCACAGGGATAGGTATGCGGAGCCAGGTAATCTGGGGGATTGCCCTGACCGCCATCGGCGCGGCGATCGCGATCGTCGCGGTCCTGGGGATCCCGTTCCTCCTCATCTACAGCATCCCGCTCATCGTGATCGGTCTCGCGCTGATCATCTGGCGGGGGCGCGAGGAGATCATCGAAACAATCAGGGAGTGAACAGATGATAGTGACGACGACAGAAGAGGTTCCGGGCTACGCCGTGGGAGAGGTTCTCGGCGTGGTCTCCGGCAACACGGTACGATCGAAGAACGTAGGAAGAGACGTCATGGCCGGGCTAAAGAGCCTGGTCGGCGGGGAGCTCGAGGAGTATACCGCCATGCTCTCCGATGCCCGAACCGAGGCGTACAACCGGATGGTCAACGCCGCGCGCGACCTCGGCGCCGATGCGGTGGTGAACGTCCGGTTCGCGACGTCCCAGACGATGGCGGCGGCGGCGGAACTCCTGGCCTACGGGACGGCAGTGAAACTCGTCCCGAAGAAGTAAGGTTTATTAGGGGCTGGGGGTGAGTCCCCGGCTCTTTACGGCAGAACATTCTGCCCTTTTTTGGTTGGAATTTACGGGCATAGGTTGAGCCCGTGGTTATCGTGAACGGCGTCGTGTGGCCCACTAGCAGGTGGGACTATCTTTGCGGTAAGGAGGGCTGGAGATGAAGTGACCGTGGGGTATTGTGTAGACTCATACACGGATTTCTACCGAGTATCGCCACGCACTGCCCCCGCCCCTCTGGGGCGGGGGAGGAGGCCGGGCGGGTGGGGTTATAATCATCCTCGTATGAGTTGGAGACAGGGGAGGGGGGATACTCCCCCTCCCCGTCAGCCCCACCCCATGGCGATACTCCCACGGTCCACTGTACCGGGCTTTATCCTCGCTCGACTGTTTTGACCCTTGAGTGCCACAGATATGAATAACGACGCCCTGCAGCGATTTCAGGGTTAACCGCCGAAAAACGTGAGTCCCGGAGGGACAAAAGCCCCCGGTCGCTCTTCCTCCTAAAACTTCTGCGTCTTCCTTACCCTGACCGCGACCCCGCGCTTCGACCGGAGCATCTCGTCCGCGCCCATCGTCGCCCGGCCGGTGGCGATCGCGAGCGGGCCTTCGACCAGCACCTCGTCGCCTTCCCGTATCCGGGGGTCGCATGCCGTGATCCCCGGGGCGAGGACGTCGCCCTGCGGCACGAACGAATCGATCCTGACCCGGTAGCCCTCCGGGATCAGGTCCCAGCCCTCGAACGTCGGGCGGAAGAGCCCGGTTCCCGCGTCGATGCTGAAGAGCTGCTGCTTGCCGCGGAGCACCGCCATCTGCATGCTCCTTCCCCGGAGCTGGAGACCCTTTGTGTTGATGTCGGTCGCGAACTGCCAGGAGACCGTGCCGCGGATGGTGTCGGTCTGTATCCGCCGCTCGCCTTCGAGGGCGGCATCGAGCGCTCTAAGCGAGCCCGGCGCCGTCGGGTGCCCCTTGCAGGTCACCTCGAGGTCGATCCCGCAGGCTTCCGCCGCCATCTCCGCAACCGTGAGCGCCCCGCCTTCGAGGTGGGCGATCACCCGCCGGTAGGGATGCGCAGCGAAGTAGCGGGTGAGGATATCGGCGATGAAGGCGCACTCCTCGCGGTCCCAGTAGCCGGTCACCGGCACGTCGTAGTGCGCCGCCGGGTAGACCCGCTCGAGTTCTCTCGGCACGAGGCCGAGGGGCGAGGTGACGATCAGTTCGTGCGCCCGCCGGTTCACGGTGTTCACAAAAAGCCGGTGGCTCCGTGAGAGCGAGTAGGGCTTCCTCGCCGAGCAGGGGAGGAGGACCGCGACGTCCGTCCGGGTCGGGACGAACCGCTCGATCACCCGGTCGGCGAACCGCCGGACTTCTGAGCGGTTCTGCGACTCGGCGGTGTTGGCCCGCATCGGGATCGCCCGCGCCACCGGGAGTGAGCGCTCCATGAATGCGTAGTTGCGGTCGAGGAACCGGAGGATGCCGACCTGTGCGGCATCCGTGCGGCACCGGGCCTCCATCAGTTCCCGGAGCCTGCCGGCCTCGACGTAGTGCCGTACGAGGGCAAGCTCGCGGTCGAGCGCGAGACGGTTATGCCTGAGAAGGTCGCCCTCCCGGCAGCCCTCGCACCCGCAGACCCCGGTCTCCATCAGCGAGGCGGGGAACTCGCCTTCGGAGAGGCAGAACTTCTTCTGCGCGGAGGCGAGATCGACTGCCCGGTAGTCGAAGAGGTCGAAACCTGAGTAGACGAGGAGGCAGGCGGTCGAGGGGAGCGCCGCGGCCGGGGCGTACCATGCGGTGTCCGGCAGGATCTTCTCTTTCATGGCAGCAAGCCATCCCACGTAATTCCTGGGGTTCTTCTCCGCCGTATGCCAGTTCGCGACCATGATGCAGTCGCCGGACTCCGCCGAGGCGGCGAGCGGGTGGACGGTCACCGGCTGCCCCTCGCCGGGGCTGAAGTAGTTCTCCACGAACGCCGGGTCGATGGCGAGCGGGACATTCGAGAGAGCCCGGTCGCGGAGCGTGGGGAAGAGGGCATCCGTATCGAGGGCGGCGGGAAGGGATACGCTCGCCTCTTCGTGCTCGTAGGTTCCTATCCGGGCAAGGCCGTCGCGCTTTACCGCCTCATACCTGCTCATGGAACACCTCCGCATCCGGAACCTCTTCGAGGACGAGACGCGCCCACTCCTCGCCGCACCGGACGGCAAACCGGCTCTCCGGGTGTGCCTCCATCAGCGCCCGGATGCCTGCGCAACCCGACCTGACCATATCGTCGTCCCACTCCGGAACCTCGCTCTGGCCTACCGGGAAGGTCTCGGCGAGTTCCACCGGGTAGGGCCCGAAGGGCGGTTTGAAGTTCAGGAGGGTGTCGAACCCGGACGCTCCCTGCCCGTCGAACGAGACGAGCACCCGCTCGCCGACGGGGATTCTCGGGATGACCTCGTGGAACCGGAGCACCTCGGTTCTCCGGCAGGTCTCCGAGCCCCGGTAGAAGAACCGGCGTTTGGAGACGGGATCGTCGCGTTCGAGTTCCGCAACGTGGGCGAGGAGTTCCCGGTAGCCGTCGAGCAGGCGCGGGTGGCTCCGGCACCGCTCGTCGACGAGCTCCCAGAGTGTTCCGTCCTGGATCGCCTGCCGGATGCGGGCGATCTCCGCAAGAGTGACGTGCAGGTTGTGGAGGGCGAGCAGCCGCTCCCGGTCGTCGGACTTCCGGAGTTCGTCGGCGGTCATCGAACGGCAGACCCGGCAGGGGCAGGGGAGTTCCGCGAGTTCGTCGATCTTAAGGCTCCCGTGCGGGGTGATGTAGCGCCCTTCCCGGGCGAAGAGGGCGTATGCGGCCGAGTCGAAGAGGTCGCAGCCCATCGCGACGGCGAGGGCGAACATCGACGGGTGGCCTGCGCCGAAGAGGTGGATGGCGGTCGCCGGGGAGAGGCCGCGTTTCGCCGCAAGGACGACCTGCACGAGTTCCTTGTAGCGGTAACTCTCCATCAGCGGCACCACGGCACCGATGGGTGCGAAGGCAAAGTCGAGGTCCCGGACGGCCCGGCCCGCCTCCTCGCGGAGGTCGGTGAAGATGCCGCCCTGCACCGGCGCTGCCAGGTTCGCGTCGGGGAAGAGTGTCTGTGCCTCCCGGATCCGCTCCATCGTGACCGCGAGTTCCCGTGCCGCCCTCTCATGCCCTGCGTCCGGCGGGGTGGGGATGTCCAGAGGGACGACGATGTCGCTTTTTATCGCCTGCTGGAACTCGAGCGTGTCCCGGTTGCTCACCTCGACCTCCCCGTAGACGGAGAGCTGAAACGAGCCCGAGTCGGTCATGATGACGCCGTCGAAGTCGAGGACGCCGTGAAGCCCTTCCGCGAGCGCCCGGTCGTGGAACTCGGTGCTCCGCCTGAAGATGTAGGCGTTCGTGATCAGCGCTTCGACACCCATCTCCCGCATCTCGCGGGGGGTGACCAGGGGGAGGTGGGGATTGACAACGGGCAGGAGCGCGGGCGTCCGGACTGTTTTATCGTTCACCCTGAGTTTGCCGACCCTTCCCGCGATATCTTTGTGTATAACTTCAAAAGTAATTGCCATTCGGATTAAACCGCCTTTTCTTCGAATATCTGCCCCTCGAACGTCTGCACGGCGACATCGCCGCGTTTCCAGCACCCGGGCGGAAGCCCCGCCTTGGCGCAGGTCTGGTCGAGGAACTCTCTGCTGCTCCAGCCGTACTCGGTCGGGACCTGCGGGAGGAGAAGACCTCCTCTCCCGAGGCCGCTGACGATCAGGCCGTGCTTCCCGACTTCGACGTGGTCGAGGCGCTCCTCCGGCGGGCAGTCGAGCGTCAGGGGAAGCGTGAGCACCGTCACCTCGAGTTCGAGGGCGTCGAGTTCCGACCGCGATACCGGCGGGAACCGGGGATCCTCGAGGGCCGCCGATGCTGCCGCCTCGACGATCGCGTCGCCGAGCGGTTTTACCGGGTACGGGAGGCCGATACAGCCTCGGAGGTGCCCCTGCCGCTTTATCGTGACGAAGACGCCGCGCTTCTCCCCAAAAATCTCCGGGAGATCGGGCTGCACCATCCGTTTGCCGTCGACGGCGTTCTCGACGGCGCTCCGTGCCAGTCGAACTGCCGTTCTGCCTTCTTCCGGGGTCAGCATTTCCATCAAAATGGGTTGTATGATATTGAATACTTTTAGTCTTTCTCGGGTGAAGAGGAAGCGGGAGCATCGAGAGAAGAGGTGACGGAACAGGGCACGTTGCCCTCGGGGCGCACCAGAACGGTCAGGGTCTCGCCCGCGGGGATGGGCCGGTCGAGGCAGAGGCGGATCATGCACTCTTCCCCGGCACCGAGGAGGTTACCGCCCCCGGGCGTTGCCGCCGACCATGTCCCCGGTTCCGGGAGGAGGTCTTTGGACGGGGCGAGGATCTCGAGGTAACTCCCTGCCATGACCGTCACGGTGGCCCGGGCAAGGTCGACCGGATCGCCTTCCCCGGTATGGGCGACGCGGACGGCGACGGTATCGACGAAGGCCCCGGAGGGCCCCGGAACCGACGAGGAGCCGGTGACCCCCCCGACCGGTTCAAGACATGGTTCGCCTGCAGTGCAGACAGGATACATATTCGAGTCAAGCGTTGAGCCGCCGTTCATGCCGCCCACCCCGTACGAGACGAGCGAGAAGAGTGTGGTGACCGCGACGAACGCCGCAAAGATTGCCGCTAGCTCCAGGTGTGTATGAACTTCGTTTCCCCCCATGGTAACGCCAATGGTAAGACCCCGGAACCGGTATAAAAACGTATCTCCATCCAGGGTGTGCGCGGCTGAACGGGAAATGCCCACAAAATGGTTCTATTTCCGGCAGATCCGGGTGAACCCGGGCGGAGCACCCGTACGGGTATATACTCCCGCGATGAATAGTATAGGGGAGAGGGAGAGTGCGGCCGACGGTGGCACATGCTTGTGCCGCTGAGGAAAGTCCTCCCACCAGCCAGACACGCAGCCGCATGCAAGTGCGGGTGGCGAGAGTCACGGCAATGACACAGAAACGACACGGCCCGCCGTCAGTGATGAAACGATCGAGCCTCCGTCAGGAGGCGAGCGGCGCGGGTTTCCGCGCAACTCGTTGAACGCAGCGGCGGGAAACGATGAAACGGTGAATCCCTGCGGGTGCAAGCCAGAATCGGGCATATGGATCGTCTGGTATCCGCCCAGGTATGGCGCGTAGCTGAATGCCGCACCGAACAGAAGGAGGCTTACTCCTCCCACTCTTCACAATCGCGAGCTCTTTTCAATAAAACCGTTATAGAGCCTCAGCCGCCCCGCGGTCTCAGGTCAATCTCTTCAAACGTCACGACGTGCGAATCGAAGACGTCGCCCCGCTCGTTTATGGAGATCTGGACGAAGATCTCGGCGGGTGCGTTCTCCATGGATACGACGTCGCCGTGCTCCGCCCTGACTTCGAAGCCGATGACCTCCAGTTCGCTCCGGACGGCGTCCCGGGTGTAGTAGGTCGAGAGGATATCCCTGACCTTCATAAGGACGGCCTGCTGTTCTTCCTCCGTTACAGCCATACCCTCCCATGCCCCCGGGGGTATATTAACCTCTCCGGTGCCCACAGGCAAATATATACGTAAAAATTACCTTTAGTAATAAGATGGAGATTCCCACCCCGGCGGAACTGCGGGAAAAAAGGCTCCGAATGGGCTTAAAGCAGGCTGATGTGGCCCGCATGGCTGGAATCAGCCAGTCCATGGTCGCGCGTATCGAGGCGGGCAGCGTTGACCCGAGGGTGAGCACGCTCGCCAAGATCGTGGACGTCCTGCGGGCAGCGGAGCACTCGGCAATCACGGCGGCAGACGTGATGCACACACCCGTACTCTCCGTCGGCCCGGACGATTCCGTCGGCCGCGCTGTCGAGATCATGGGCACAAACGGTATCTCCCAGCTGCCGGTGCTCGATAACGAGGTTCCCGTCGGGTGCATATCCGAATCGGCGATCATGAACGCCATGGAGGAAGGAGGGCTCCACCAGACGCACCGGAAACTGGTGCGGGACTACCTGGAACCCGGGTTTCCGACGGTTCCCCCGTCGGCGCCGATCGATACGGTCGTTCACCTCCTGCACCACAGCCACGCGGTCGTCGTTATCGAGAAGGGGAAGGTGCAGGGCGTGATCACCAAGCACGACCTGATATCGTTGATCACCTGATTTTAGAGCAGCGAGACCAGGTCCCGGAGAACCGCTTCGGGATCCTCGGCCTTGACCACGCTTGAGGCGAGGAGAACGCCGCATGTCCCGAGGTCGACGGCGATCTTCACGCACTCGCCCGACTGGATGCCCGCCCCGGTCAGGACTTTCACGTCCGGGTTCACCGCCCGGACGGCGTTGACCGACCGCTCGATGATCCCCGGGTCGGCCTTCGAGACCGAGACGCCGCTCCCGATCAGTTCCGGTGGCTCGATTGCCACGTAGTCGGGCCGGAGGGCTGCGGCGGCGGCGCTCGTCGCGTCGTTGTTGGTGCAGACGACCGTCTCGAGGTGGAGCCTCCGGGCGCTCTCGACGCAGGCGTCGATATCGGCCAGGGTGAGGCGGCGCTCGGAGTGGTTGATCAGGGTGCCCCGTGCGCCCGCCGACCGGACGGCTTCCGGAAGAATATGGCCGGTATGGGCACCGGGCGTAATCGCATCGATGTGCTGGGCGTAGACCGGGATCGCGTAGTGGTGGCTCATCGGGTGGAGCTCGGTGAAGACCGGCGCGATGCCGATGACGGCTCCGCTCTCTTTTGCCACGATCTCGGCCGCAGCGGCGATTCGGTGAGCGTTGCTGCCCATACCCTCCTGATAGGTCTTGAGATTGACCAGAATGAACGGGGAATCCATATTCATAACCTCATAACAAGTAGATACATACTATATTTCCTTTACAAGCATTCGAAAGACATTTGTGTAATTCATCACGGGGGTGATAATACCTACGCACGATCTCGCTCACGGTGTTAAATCGTTAGATTAAACTCCCCATGCGATAAGCGTTTTTCATATGGGAAAAAAGTCTCATCATCATCACCACCATAGCAAAAAACGGAAACCGAGTCGCTCGACGCTCTCAAAAATTTACAGAAAGTTCGAACGGTTCTCAGCGCACCACCCCATTGCTTCAGCTGGTCTGTACCTCTTTGCCTCGCTTGTTCTCTTTAGAATCGCGCTCTTTGATCCTTCCTTCCGTATGCATACCCATCTCAATGAGTTCCATTTCTGGATTGCTGTCATAGCAATGATCATGGTTTTCGTTGCGCTGTTATCGGTTCGCGCATGGTGGAAGCGGAAGGTACCGGATTTCCACATCAAAGGAACTGGCGATATGACATGGAAGAACCGATAGATGTTGATGAGAATATTCCCAAACTTCCTCTTTCAATACAGATAGTTCGCATAAAAACTGTAGCTAAGTTGGAACTGTAAGATTGTGTTCACAGACCTCCCGATTACGGAGTTCTGTCGGCTATCGCCACGCACTGCCCCCGCCCCCCGGGGCGGGGGAGGAGGCCGGAGGCCGGGTGGAGTGGGGGTTACAGGAATCCCTTAGTGGTGAGACAGGGGAGAGGGATGCTCCCCCCTCCCCGTCAGCCCCTCCCCACATGGCGATACCGGGATAAGATCCGTTCTACATTCTGGCTTCTACTACAGATCAAGTGGGAAAAAACTTCATACTGCGTTCCGATCACGATAAAACAAAGTTTTGCAGACCTTTCTGGGAGGAACCCTGTAAAATAGTTCCATCTAGAAAGAAAATGCTTATCTGTACATGACGTAAGGGAGTCGTATGGATCGGGCTGTGTATATAAGGTTTAACCAAGATTCTATCTCAGTAGAAACAGTTGCGCCGAAATTTCATCAGATAAAAGAGATATCCGAGCAGATGAGGACATTAATCGGCTTCTTTCTTGGAAGAAATGAGATCGCTGGCCTGGTGAAGAAGTCGGATGGAAATGTATATGCACGAATTAAAGGTGAGATTGATCACACGCACCTTATGGAACAATATGAAGAAATTCGTTTAAACTGGTTGAATTTGATTGATTCTCCGGAAACAGGGTTATCCAGTTCCGAGTGCGAATGGTGTAAAGAACAGCTTGGCATGATCCGCTTAGTCGAGTAGTTTTTCACGTTCTCTGGAGATTAAAAAAAACTGTGTGCCTAGATTCCTCGCGGATGATTCCGGCACAAGTTCTCTTCGTAACCAGCCTCACTCCTCTATCCCCCTGACAAAGTGCCCGCCGGTGATGCCGCCGAGTGCCCGCCGTTTCACCTCGTCCTTGAGCGCGGAAAGCATGCCGGGGTCTCCTCGTCCTGCAGCGTCGATCCCCGCCCGGTAGATCCCGGCCATATCCCCGGCATAGCGGGCCCCCCGTCCCCGTGCGTCGATGGCGACGGCATCGATCCCCATCCCTGCGATCCGGGGGAGGCGATCGATGAGAGAGGTCTCGACGGCGTTTGCGATATACGTCCGCCCCTCGTTGTCGCACCGGAGCGGGAAGACGCGGTTTCTTCCGTCCTGGAGGCCCAGGAACCGGCCGCCGGGCTCTTTTCCGGTGACTGCCGCCGCGAGCCTGTCCTCGGTCACCATCGCCTCGACGTTGCCCTGCACCAGCACCTCGAGTTCGGGGGTATCCCCGGCCAGGGCCGCAAGCCCGGCAAGGTCGTCGGCCGGGAGTTCGGGGGAGGCCGTACACCGCAGGAAGAGCGGCGCGAGTTCCGCGGCGGCGCGGTGGTTCCAGAGGTTCAGCCCGGCGGCGCCGTAGAGCGCCATCCGGGGTTCGGCCCGCCGCACCGCGTCCGCTGCGCCCGTCCCGCTCACCATCACCCCGCGGACGCCCGCATGGTAGAGCGACGGGAGGAGTGGGGCTGCAGCGTCGAGGAAGGTGCGCCGGGTGATCGACGGCCATTTCCAGACGAGATCCGCTCCTGCCTCCCGGCAGACGGCGGCGGCCTCCTCGAGGAGGCCGGGAACGGAGACCTCCAGGTAGACGGTGCGGGCGCCGCCCCGGACGGCGGCCTCTGCCTCTTCGAGGGTACTGGTGTAGACCGAGACCGACGGAAGCCGTTCTTCTCTTCCCGATCCCGCCGGCCGCTCCAGCCCGGCGATGGCCTTCCCGGCCCGTTCCCGCGCAGCATGCACCGCATCCTCCCCGGGACGCCGTGCGGCGAGCACCGCCTCCCCGACTCTCTCCAGGAATGCTCGCCGGACCCGGTTCAACTCGCCAAGCGGCGCGAAGAGCCCGCCGGGGTAGCGGAGCGTCAGGTTCCGGATCGCAAACGGCGTCCCCCCGGTCTTTGTCAGCTGCTCCGCAATCTGCTCTTCGATGAGCGGCCGGCTCCGTGCCGGCTCCATCACGAGGTCGGAGCGGTAGCGCACCCGGAGCGGTTCGCCGCCGTCCGGGTCGACGACCGCCTCGAGGTCGGGCGTCCCATCCTCCCAGACGACCGTCACGTCGAGCGGCAGTGGTTGCAGGGGCCTTTCCAGGATCCGCTTCGTCCGCTCCTCGAGATCCGCGCTCTTCGTCAGGAAGACCCGGGCGCCGGGATCGACGGGTGCAGGGACGGAGAGCCGCACCGTGCCGGAGCGGACGGCGGGGGTGCCGCGGACGACCGCTCCTGCGTCGCGGTCGGGGTCGTCGGTGCAGAAGGCGAGCCCGTCACCGGAACGCGGCACGAGATCGCCCGTAAGGCGCACGGTCGCCTCCCGCCTCCGCGAGTCGTAACCGGTGACCGTGCCGAGCGGGAGACCCCGGTTCCCGGGCCGGTCGCGGGCCATGATCTCGCGGGCGCCGAGGATGTAGCCCTCCGTGAACTCCCGGTTGAACGCAAGCGCAAGGTCGCGCATATCCTCCCGCGAGGGCGACCAGTCTTCCCCGGCGGCGATCGCGTCGAGAGCACGCCGGTAGATGGCCGTCACCGTGGCAACGTACTCCACCGAGCGCATCCTCCCCTCTATCTTGAGCGAAGCCACCGGCGCACGTGCAAGAACGTCGAGGCGGGGATATACCGAGAGATCCCGGGTCGAGAGCAGGTAACGGTCATCTCCGGGCACGGCACGGAGGTTCCTCGGGCGCCCGTACTCATCCGTCCCGGCGGCCATGAGCCGATAGGGCTTCCGGCAGGGCTGGGCGCACATCCCGCGGTTCCCGCTCCGTCCCCCGATGACCGAGGAGAGGAGGCACTGGCCCGAGTAGCAGTAGCAGAGCGCCCCGTGAGCGAAGACCTCGATCCCGATCCCCCGCGCTCCGGCATCGGCCGCGATATCCTCGATCTCGGATAGGGTAAGCTCCCGGGCGAGCACCGCGCGGGAGAACCCCTCCCGTGCCGCTCGCGCCACGCCCTCCCGGTTGTGGATCGCCATCTGGGTCGAGGCGTGGAGTATGAGGTCCGGGACGATCTCCCGGGCAAGCGCCGCCACCCCGAGGTCCTGCACCAGGACG
Source organism: Methanoculleus horonobensis (assembly GCF_001602375.1). Classification (NCBI taxonomy): domain Archaea; kingdom Methanobacteriati; phylum Methanobacteriota; class Methanomicrobia; order Methanomicrobiales; family Methanomicrobiaceae; genus Methanoculleus; species Methanoculleus horonobensis. The sequence goes on from NZ_BCNY01000013.1 coordinate 131,404, forward strand.
GCGTCGACCCCGATCTCGTAGAGGTGGAGGAGGTAGCGAGCGACGTCGGGGAGTTCGGCGTCCCGGACGAGGACGTTTACGGTGACGTAGACCCTGACACCGTGGAGGTGCGCGTAACCGACGGCTGATTCGAGTTCCTCGTCGGAGAAGTTCGCCGCGTAGTGCCTGGCTCCGAACCGCCGGCCGGCAAGGTAGACGGCATCGGCACCGGCGGCAACCGCTGCGGCCAGGGCCTCCGGCGACCCGGCCGGAGCAAGCAGTTCCGGCAACACGGACGTCTTATGGTGATCGTGCGGCATCTGTTCCGTACCGTTCGCTCTGGCGGCCTATATACCCACCCCGGATGAAGCGGGTATCCTTTTTGGGCAGGAGAACGATCTGGAGAGGGGCTATTGTATGGATTGCACAGGAATTATCGGCTACGGGCACATGGGCGGCATGCTGGTGAACGGATTTCTCTCGTCCGGTGTGCTCGGCATCGATGAGGTCGTGGTTACGTCCAGGAGCCGGGAGAGCCGGGATGCATGCGCCGCAGCGTGGCCGGGCATCGGCATCGCTAGAGCGAACAGGGAACTCGCCCGGCGGTGCCGCACGATCGTCCTCGCCGTCAGGCCGCAGGAGATAGAAGAAGTCCTCCGCGAGATCGTCCCCGTGATGGACGGTGACGAGCATATCGTCTCGCTCGCCGCAGGCATCAGCCTCGCGGAGCTTGAGGGGACGTTTTCGGGTTCGGTCACCCGGGTCGTTCCCACGATCACCTCCACGGTCGGGCGGGGGACGACGCTTATCTGCCACGGGCGGCAGGTGGGCATGCACGACGCTCGCCGGGTGGAGGGGCTCTTCTCGTCCATCGGGAACGTTATGCTCGTCGGCGAGGAAGAACTCCCGGCGGCCACCATACTCTCGAGCTGCGGGCCGGGGCTGCTCGCCGCCATCATCGAGGAATTTGCGGCCGCAACAGTCCGTGCGAGCGGTCTTACGCCGGTTCAGGCACTTGGCCTCGCAACGGAGACGGCGGCGGCTACGGCCGCCTACCTCCGGGAGACCGGCGAGACCCCCGGCGATCTGGTCGGGCGGGTCGCGACCGGCGGCGGCGTCACGGAGGTCGGTGTCAGGGGGCTCCGGGAACGGCTGCCGGAAGTCTTCGACGAGGCGGTCGCTGCCATGCTGGAACGCTACGGTACGGTGGGGAAGTGACGGCAGGCCGGAACTCCTCCCGATCTCCGGGCGACCGGAGGCAGACTTTTAAGTGATAGGGCGGGAATACATCCGGTAACTATGAAGATCGTCGTCTCTGTGGAGGATGCCGCCGCTATCGACGAGGTGGCGGAGTACAACCCGACGTTCATCGAGATCAGGCTTGACAGGATGGAGGGGGATCTGCTGGATCAGGTTCGTGCCATCCGGGAGAAGACCGATATCCCGCTGATCGCCACGCTCAGGAGCAGGGACGAGGGGGGCCGGTTTGTCGGCGATGCGGATCTCTGGGCCCGGATCGTCGGGCCGATAGCACGGTACGTCGATATCGTGGACGTGGAAGCACGTTACCGGGATCACGCGCCGTTCATCAAGAGTCAGGGGGTCCAGATCCTTGCGTCGCTCCACACGAACGAGATGCCCACATCGCCGGAACTCGGGAGGATCGAGGAGATGCTCCGGTCATACGGCGATATCCCGAAGATCGTCGTGCGCCCTAAGACCCGTGAAGACCTCTTCGAACTCGTCCTCTTCACCCACCAGGCCCAGAAACCGATCTGCACGAGCATCATGGGCGCCGAGTTCCGCTACGCCCGTGCAATCCTGCCCCTCTTCGGGTCGGAGTTCGTCTTCTGCCATGCCGGCACCCCGACGGCCGAAGGGCAGTACCACATACGGGAGATGCGGCAGCTTGCGGATCTGCTGAAGTGAGGGGGGGGTTCGACATGATCCGGGGTGGGATTTTTGGAGCCAGAGACTGCATCCGGCAAAACAGTGGATTTATGAACACGAAGGTTCGAGTGCCGCTAGGTTCCAGCTCGCGCTGTGAAAACGAAGGACTGTTTACCACATCGCCGACCACGGCTTTCCATTGAGTATCGCCACGCACTGCCCCCGCCCCCTGGGGCGGGGGAGGAGGCCGGAGGCCGGGTGGGGTGGGGGTTTGCAACTGTCAACTTGTGGGCGGCAACTGCCTAAAGACAAGAGTTCGAGCACGGTTTATGCAAGTTGGAGACAGGGGAGGGGGGTCGCCCCCCTCCCCGTCAGCCCCTCCCCCAATGGCGATACCCCCACGGTCCACCGCATCGGGCCTTACTTGATATCCGTTGGTCTAGCAATCTCGGTTCCACAGGGATAGCGATACCTCGCAAGGCAGGAGCCTTAAAACCCTTCCCTAAAGGGACTGCCCTGCTCCTGCCTTACCCCCCCACTCAAAGACCTCCGGTCTTCTCAAGCTCCGACCCCATGGCCCGTCGCACCAAACCCCCGATACTTCCCCTGCTCGAGCATCGCATCCATGAGAACCATCGCGAGCATGCACTCCGCGACCGGAACGATCCGCGGCGCGATACAGGGGTCGTGCCGCCCTTCGACTGTTATCTCCCGCTCCTTCCCGGCGATATCGACGGTCCGCTGCGCCTTGCGTATCGAGGGCGTCGGTTTGACAGCAAGCCGGACGACGATCTCCTGCCCGGTGCTGATCCCGCCGAGGATGCCTCCCGCGTGGTTGCTTGCAAACCCGGCTCCGGTGATGGGGTCGTTCATCTCGCTCCCGAGGAGCCGGGCGGATCCGAACCCCTCGCCGAGCTCGACGCCCTTCACCGCACCGATCCCCATCATCGCCCCGGCGATGGCGGCGTCGAGTTTCCCGAATACCGGGTCGCCGAGCCCCGCCGGGCACCCGGTGGCCGTCACCTCGACGATCCCGCCCACGGAGTCGCCCGCATCCCGGGCGGCACGGATCTCCGCTTCCATCGCTGCCGGATCCGTCGCGGCGTGCACCTCGATGACGCTCCCGTGGATCGCGATGCCGCAGGGTGCAAGGCAGCGGATCGCCACCGCCCCCGCCGCGACCCGGGCAAGGGTCTCCCGGCCCGAACTCCTCCCGCCGCCGCGGTGGTCGCGGCGCCCGTACTTCGCCTGCCAGGTGTAGTCGGCGTGCCCCGGCCGGAAGACGTCCCGGATCGCGTCGTAGTCCTCCGACCGGACGTCCCGGTTCCTGACGAGAAGTGCGACCGGAGCGCCGGTCGTCTTTCCTTCAAAAATCCCCGAGAGGATCTCCACCCGGTCGGCCTCCTGCCGGCCGGACTCGAGCGGGCTCTTCCCCGGCCGTCTGCGGTCGAGGTAGGGCTGGATATCCGCCTCCGTGAGGGGGATGCCCGGCGGGCAGCCGTCGACGACCGCTCCCACTGCCAGCCCGTGGCTCTCGCCGAACGTCGTGCACCTGAAGTTTCTTCCGAACGTATTCATGCAAGCATCTCCCGAACCAGTTCGGGCGTGACCGCGATCCCGGTGATCAGCCGGAACTGCTCCGTCGCCTGGTGGACGAACATCTCTGTGCCGGGGATCGTCTCGCACCCGGCCTCTTGCGCCGCCCGGATGAGGGGCGTCTCCGGCGGCGTGTAGACGAGGTCGAAGACGGTCGTCTTCCGCTCGAGATCGCAGGGGGCGAGCAGGCTCCGGATGTCGGGCTCCATCCCGACCGGGGTCGTGTGCACCACTACATCGGCGTCGCCCCCCTTGAACTCTTCCAGTGCCCCCCACCGGCACCTGAACCGTTCGGCGAGCGTCCTCGCCGCCTCCGGCCGCCGGGCAAGCACCGTCACGTCCATATCAAGCGTTCTGAGCGCGTAGACCGCCGCAGCCGCTGCACCGCCGGCGCCGAGGACAACCGCCCGTGCCCCCTGCCGGTGGGCGAGCGGGATCTGTACGCCCAGCCAGTCGGTGTTATGGCCGTACATCCTCCCGCCGCACCAGACAATGGTGTTCACCGCCCCGATCGCCGCCGCGTGATCGTCAATCTCATCGAGATGGCGCATTACGTCGGTCTTAAACGGGATGGTGACGGAGAGGCCCTTCAGGGGAAGGAGGGTCGCGAGGCGGATGATGACTCCCGCATCCGGCCACTCGAAGCGGGTGTAATGATAGTTCATCCCGAAGTGCGCAAAGAGCCGGTTGTAGAGGAGCGGGCTCCTGCTGTGGGCACAGGGGTTCCCGGCGATGCCGCAGACCATGAGACCCGGATCCCGGTCGACCATCTCCCGGACGGTCTCGAGTCCGAACTTCGAGAGGAGGTTGTCCCGCTCGCGCCGTTCATCGGGGGAACGGACGCTTTCCCCGTGAATCTGCCCCAGAATGATCTCGGCAGCCTCGTCCGGCGTGCGCCTTCCGGTATCGATGCAGATGTCGGCCGCGCCGAGATAAGCCTCCTTTCTCCGGAGAAGGAGGGTGCGCACCTCCTCCTCCGGGGGGAGAGCGGTCAGCCCCGGCCGGTCGCTCCCGGCGATCCGCTCGTGAATGATCCCGGGCGGGGCGGTGAGGAGGAAGACCCTGCCGTGCCGCCGGAGGTCGGTGACGTTTGCCGGGTCGCAGACCGCCCCGCCGCCGGTGCCGATCACGCCCTCCGCTGCCCGGAGCGACGCGACAACCTCACGCTCGAGAGCACGGAAGTGCGCTTCCCCGTGCTGTCGGAATAGCTCCGGGATCGGCATCCCGGCCCGCTGCTCGATAAGCGCATCGGTGTCATGGAGCGGCAGCCCGAGGCGGCTCGCGAGGATCCGCCCGACCGATGTCTTCCCGGTCCCCCGGAAGCCGATGAGGACGACCTTCACAGCAGCCCCTCCCCGTAAAGCGCCTCCCAGAACCCGGGGAAGGACTTCTCCACGCATTCGGGGTCACGGATCGCCATCCCCCCGACCGCGAGCCCGAGCACGGCAAACGCCATCGCCGTCCGGTGGTCGTCGTGCGGGTCGACGGCCACCCCGTGGAGGGGCGCGGGCGTGATCGTGAGGGAGTCCTCCGTCACCTCGACCCGCGCACCCATCCGCCGGAGGGTCTCCGCCGTCACCCCCACACGGTCGCTCTCCTTGTACTGCAGGTGCGCCGTCCCCGTGATCGTCGTCGGCGACCCTGCCGTTGCCGCCACCGCCGCGAGCGTCTGGACGGTGTCGGGGGACGAGGACATATCGATCTCGATGCCTTCGAGATCGCCTGTCCGCTCCACCGTCACCGCGTCGGTGCCGGAGGTCACCCGGCACCCCATCGCTTCGAGGGCTTCGAGGAACCGTCGGTCGCCCTGGACGGATGCCGGGTTCAGGCCCGTGACCGTGACCCTCCCGCCGCAGACGGCCGCGACCGCGAAGAGGTAGGACGCCGAGGAGTAGTCGCCCTCGACAGGATAGTCCCTCCCCCGGTAGGCTCTACCGCTCTGCACCCGGAACCAGTCGTAGCCCCGCCGTTCGATATGCGCGCCGAACCCGAGCATCACGTCCGCGGTCACGTCGAGGTACGACCGCGAGGCCGGGGCCGCCGGGAGGGTGAGTTCCACGTCCTCCTCCGCGTAGGGCGCCGCCATCAGGATGGACGAGACGAACTGGCTGCTGATGCTCCCGTCGATCGCCGTCCTCCCGCCCCGGAGCCTGCCGGAGATGCGGATGGGGGGAAACCCCGGTTCGCCGACGAACGCGACGTCACCCCCGAGGGCCCGGAGCGCTCCGGCAAGGGGGCCGACCGGCCGCTCGAGCATTCGCGGGCTCCCCGTCAGCACCACCGGGTGCTGCGAGAGGAGCGCCGCCGAGGTGAGGAGCCGCAACGTCGTCCCGGAGTTCCCGCAGTCGATCGTCACCTCTCCCGCCGCCGGGAAGGTGCCGCCGCAGCCGTCGACGGCGATCTCCCCCGGCAGCCACTCGAGCGGCACCCCGAGGGCTTCAAGCCCCCGGGCGGTCAGTTCCGTATCGGCCGCCCGGAGCGGCCGTGCGATCCGCGTTCTCCCCGAGCCGAGCGCTCCCGCGATCAGCGCCCGGTGGGTGTAACTCTTTGAGGGCGGCGCCGGAAACGCCGCGTCGACCGGGCCGGTCTGCGAGACGCGGACGATCATATCGGCATCTCCAGGCGGGCGTAGCACCCGAGTTCCCTGACGGTGGTCATGGTTTTGAGTTCCTCCTTTGCTTCCCGCCATCCTTCGGCGGTCTCCATGTCGATGAAGAACAGGTACTTCCCCATGCCCCGGCGGGACGGCCGCGACTCGATCCGGGTCAGGTTGATCCCGCGCCGGGCGAAGACCGCGAGGATATCGGCAAGGAGCCCGACCCGGTCGAGTTCTGGATCGACGAGGAGGCTGCACTTCGTGGCTCCCGCGATCTCATGGGGGAGAGCGGATATCTCGACGAACCGGGTGGTGTTGTCCCTGCTGTTCTGGACGTCCCGGACGGCAATCGGAAGGGCGTAGATCCGTGCCGCCGTCTCCGAGACGACCGCGCCAGCGCGGCTCTCTCTCTGCATCGCCATCGCGCTCGCCGCATTGCTGCTCGTGTGCACGACCTCCACCCCGAGGCTGTCGAGGAGGACGGAGCACTGCTCGTGCGTCTGCGGGTGGGCGTAGATGACCGAGAGGCGGGCGGGGTCTCCCCGGGCCGCGAGGTGGTGCCGGACGGGCATGTAAGCCTCTCCGGTGATCGAGACATCGAACTCCATCAGCCCCTGAAGGGTCTCCCCGACGCCGCCCGCCTCCGAGTTCTCGATCGGGACGAGCCCTTTCGCTCCGCCGGAAGCCACGCGTTTGATGATGGCGCGGATCGTCGGCAGGAGTTCGATATCGTCGCCGTAGAGCCTGGCCGCGAGTTCGTGGCTGACCGTCCCGGCCGGCCCGAGTGTTGCGACGGTCATCGGCTCACCACGTGGCTGATGAGGTCGTCGGTCTCTTCCGTTGCGGCCGCGAGGTAGGAGGCGTAGTGGCCGGCGTTCGCGGTAAAGAAGTCCTGGAACCGTTCGGCGTCCCCGGACTCGACGATCTCGCGGAGCGTCCGGACAGCCTCCTCGAACTGTGCAAGCACTTCCGGGACGGCCGGGTTCATCTGCAGGATGTCGCCGTAGAGCCCCGCATCCTGGGCGAGAAGCCGCCCGACGAACCCCATCTCGATCCGGTAGACGGGGCTCGTGAACCGGAGGGTCTCCGCGACGTCGGCGCCGGTCCGGCGGATGGCCTCCGCCTTTGCGAGCGTCCCGAAGTGGGTGAGCCCCTGGATCACCGCCATCATCCGGTCGTGGTCTTCCGGTGTCGAGAGGGTGATCGCCGCCCCCTGGTCGCGGAAGACGGATAAGAGTCCTTCAAGGGACTCCGGGCTGCACCGGGCCGGGGTCGCGACGATCGTCTGCCCCCGGAGCGACGCGGCGCCGGGCCCGAACATCGGGTGGAGCCCGATCACCTCCGCACGGGAGGCGAGCATCGCCCGGACGGGTTCGACCTTGAGGGATGTTACGTCGCAGAAGACCTGCTCCTCCGAGAGGAGCGGCGCGACCTCGCGGATCACCCCGACGGTGGCGCGGATGGGAACCGAGACCATGACGAGGTCCGCTGTCTCCGCGACGGCGCGGTTGGTGAGGGAGGTCGCAGTCCCCGAGACAATCGTCTCCCACCCGGCGGCCTCAAAGACCCCGGCAAAGAACCGCCCCATCTGTCCTGTACCGCCGATGATGCCTGCAAGCATTCCCGTCACTTCTCCAGGATCGTCTCTTTGACGGCGACGCCGAAGTGCCGCCCGCCCTCCGCGACGCTGCCGAGCACCCTGTCGCCGACCGCGAGGGCGGCGACCGATACGGCCGTCCCGTCCTCCCGGACGAGCCGGATCGTCTCGGCGTTCTGGAGAACCAGGCTCACTGTCGCGTCGCCGGCCTTCGCCTCGACGAGGAGGAGCGGGCGGCGCTCGATCTTCACCCTGCCGACGACCGCGTCGTGGGTCGGGCCGGTATGCTCCGCGACGAGCACCCTGTCTCCCACCGCGAGGTCGGCAAGGTACGCGGTCTTCCCGCCGGGGAGGAGGATGTAGGCGTGCACCGCCCCGGCGTTCACCCGGAACGGGCGCGGCGCTACGTAGGGGTTCTCCAGGGTCTCGGGATGCACCATCAGGAACGCCGATGAGGTGTTGCCGACGAGCATCCCTTCCCCGTCGGCGAGGATCGAGCAGGTGTCGACGCAGACCCTATCGCCCATCCCGACGGGGACGATCCGGGTCACCTCGAACGGGACGAGAGGAACCGCTTCGCCGGCGCCGGCGATCGTCTTCGCGACCCGCCGAACCTCCGCCGGATCGTCGGTCGAGAGAAGGATGCCCGCCGTCCCGCGTTCGAGGACGGTCAGGGCGACCTTCGCCTCGTCGGTGTTCCCGACCGCGGCGACGATCCGGTCGGACTGCGCGACGAGGTTCTCGAGCGGGATGACCGTCCAGTCCTGTGTCCTGACGATGACGTAGCCCCGCCGGGAGAGCCGGAGCGCCTCCTCTTCGGATTCCTTGTCGACGATCTCGATCTCGAAGACGTCTTTTCCGGGGACGAGATCGCCATTGTCTGCGACGGTCATCACCCGGCCGAGTTCCCGGACGCGCTCTGCGTCCTCGACGACCAGGGCGTCGGCGCCGCTCTCGAGCGCGGTCGTCGCAAGATCCTTCCTCCACGGCCGGAGATCGACCCAGAAGAGTTTCATCGCTCCGACCCCAGGGCTTCGGCCGCGCTTTTGCCCTCGTGCACCACCCGGGATATCGCAGCGATGAACCGGGCGGGGTCGTCGCGCTGGAAAGCGTTCCTTCCCATGCAGACGCCTGCCGCGCCCGCATCGATGGCGTCGCGGATGGTCGTGAGCGTCTCCACATCCCCGCTCTTCTCGCCGCCGGCGATCATCACCGGCACCGAGCAGGCGGCGGTGATCCGGCGGAACGTCTCCGGATCCCCGGTGTAGTTCGTCTTGATGAGGTCGGCCCCGAGCTCTTCCGCCACCCGGACGCAGTGCCCGATCGACTGCGGCGAGGTGGGGTCGATCCCCTTGCCGCGGGGGTAGATCATGATCAGGAGCGGTATCCCCCAGCGGTTGCAGTCGCGCACCACTTCGCCCGCCGATTCGAGCATCCTCGATTCGTTCGGCGCGCCGAGGTTGATGTGGATCGAGACCGCGTCGGCGCCGAGCGCGACCGCCTCCTCCACGGTGCAGACGATTACCTTATCATTGGGGTCCGGGTTCATCGAGGTGCTCGCGGAGAGGTGGACGATGAGCCCGATATCCTTTCCATGCTTCCGGTGCCCGCCTTTCACCATGCCCTTGTGGAGGACGATCGCGTTCGCCCCGCCCTCGCTCACCGCGTTGACCGTCTCGGTCATGTTGCAGAGCCCTTCGATCTGGCCCATCGTGAACCCGTGATCCATGGGGATGACCACGGCGCGGCCGGTGTTCCTGTCCATTATCCGCTCAAGGCGGATCTCTTTTCCTATCATATCCATCACGTCTTCAGAATCTCAACCGCTTCTTCTGCCGACCGCCCTTCATGAATGATCAGTGCGGCGGCACGGATAAGGCGATCGGGCGCCGGGTGCTGGAAGGCGTTTCTCCCGATCGATATCCCGGCGGCACCCCCCTCCATCGCGCCCTCGACCAGGTCGAGGATCGCCCGATCATCGGTCTTCGAGCCGCCCGCGACCACGACCGGCACCGGGCATCCTCTCGTTACTTCGCGGAACGAGTCCGCATCCCCGGTGTAGACGGTCTTGACGATATCGGCGCCGAGCTCCGCCGCCACCCGTGCGGAGAGTTTGACGCACTCAAGGTCGTGCTCGTCCGCGACCTTCCTGCCCCGCGGGTACATCATCGCGAGGAGCGGCATCCCCCACTCCATGCACGTGACCGCGACTCTGCCCAGGTCTTCGAGCATCTGCGCCTCGGAGTCGGCGCCGACGTTGATGTGCACCGAGACGCCGTCGGCGCCCATTTTTAAGGCGTTCGTGACGGTGTTGACGAGCACCTTGTCGTTCGGGTCGGGTCCGATGCTGGTGCTCGCCGAGAGATGCATGATGAGGCCGACATCCCGCCCGTGCCCCCTATGGCCGTGCAGGGCAAGCCCCACGTGGCCGATGACCGCGTTCGCTCCGCCCTCGGCGACCAGGTCGATGGTTCTCCCTACGTCGACCAGCCCGGGGATAGGGCCGAGCGTCACCCCGTGGTCGAGCGGCACGATGATGGTCCTGCCGGTGTTCCGATCCATGATACGTTCCAGACGAATCTCTTTTCCTCTCATAACCATAGTCCTCCCCGGATTTTGATGATGAAATCTTTCCGGGAGTAGTTAAAACTGGATAAACCAGGTAAAATAGCGATAGAACGCTGCCGCTCCAACATTACGGATATCGGCTGTAGAAAACTTGCAGATCGCTTCTGCGCACGCGGCGGTTACTCCGTTAACCGAGATAAAAGCGGTCACCGGCGAAAAAACATCCACCACGCATTGGCTATACCGTTACGTGTCCTTGTATAAAAATATGCCGGATTTGCACGCGGGAGGAGAATCCCGGGCAGGAGATGGCCCGGCGGAAAAAAGTATGGTGATTTGCCTTATTTCCGGCTCTTCTTGAACGATATGACGTCGCCGACGGTCATGGTCACCCGGCCGGGTCCGCCCGCGGAGGCGGTGTCTTCGGCCGAGTCGATAAGCCTGATATTGAGTGCCTTCTCGAGTTTCTTCCGGACATCGTCCTCGGGGATGAGGTCGCCCTTCTCGATCTTCTTGATCAGGATCTCACGCTCTTTGATCGCATGTGCGAGGTCGAGCGTGGACCACTCCCTCTCTTCCCGGGCGGCGCGGATGCGGTCGGCGTAATCGTCGACGAGTTCTCCTTCCATCAGGTCAAAGACGTCCCGTGGCCTCCTCCTGGCGGCCTGCGGGGCTGCGACTCCCGGCTTCTTCTGCGGGGCACCTCTTCGTCGCGATTGCTGGACTTCTGTACCGTGTTTCGCACATCGAACGCAGACGCAGAGTTCTGCACCCTCGATCTGGATGGTTTTCGACGGTCCCACTATAGGAGCGCCGCATAGTTCGCACTGCATAAGTCTCGCAAACAACTTTATATTCATTTTAACCTATATAATTAATCGAGGAGACCTATGGGAGATATCGCTCGGCAGGCACCAGACAAGGATACCGGTGAAGACATCTACCAGTATCTCCTGGAACGGATTACGAACCTCGAAAACCGAAACCTGGAGCTACGCGAGCAGTTCCGCCAGATGGAGTCCGAGAAACGATACGTTGAGACCCAGAAGATCCGCTACGAGCGGGAACTCCGAAAACTCAAGAGCGAGATCGAACAGCTGAGAAGCCCTCCTCTCGTGATCGGAACCGTTACCGACGTTATCGACAACAGCCGGGTGATTGTGCGAAGCAGTGCAGGGCCGCGATTCCTGGTCCGTACGTCCCAGCTCATCGACCCCGATCTCCTCAAACCGGGTGTGCGGTGTACGCTCAACCAGCAGTCCCTCGCGATCGTGGATGTGCTCCCCACGAGCTACGACGCGCAGATCTACGGTATGGAACTGGTGGAGTCCCCGGAGGAGACCTACGAGAACATCGGCGGCCTTGAACCGCAGATCGAGGAGATCCGGGAAGCCGTCGAGCTCCCCCTGACTAAACCGCAGCTCTTCGAGAAGGTCGGCATCTCCCCGCCGAAGGGTGTTCTCCTCTACGGCCCGCCCGGCACGGGGAAGACCCTCCTCGCGCGGGCGGTGGCCCACCAGACGAACGCGCACTTCCTCCGCGTGGTCGGTTCGGAACTGGTGCAGAAGTACATCGGCGAGGGCGCCCGCCTGGTCCGGGAACTCTTCGACCTCGCGAAGCAGAAGGCGCCGTCGATCATCTTCATCGATGAGATCGATGCGATCGGCGCGCACCGGAACGACTCGACCACCTCCGGCGACCGCGAAGTCCAGCGGACGCTGATGCAGCTCCTGGCGGAGATGGACGGGTTCGAAAACCGGGGCGACGTCAAGATCGTCGCGGCGACGAACCGGATCGATATCCTCGACCGCGCCCTCCTCCGCCCGGGCCGGTTTGATAGGATGATCGAGATCCCGCTCCCCGACCACCAGGGGAGGCTTGCGATCTTGAAGATCCACACCCTGCACATGAGCCTTGGCGAGGACGTCAACCTCTCGGAGGTCTCGCGGCTGACGGAGGGCAAGAACGGCGCCGACCTCCGGGCGATATGCATGGAGGCGGGGATGTTCGCCATCAGGATGGAGCGCGACGCCGTCAACAGCGACGACTTCATGAAGGCGATCGACAAACTCTCAGTGGATTTCGACCGCCACCACTTCCACACCACCTTCGGCGAGATGTTCGCCTGAGGTGCGCTCTCTTTTTTTTCAAACTCGCGTCTTTGGTGCTCACGCACCGGGCAGCATCACGATCACGCCTTCGGGACAGACGTGGGAGCAGAGGCTGCACCCGTCGCACCGCTCCGTCGCGATGACGACCTCTCCGCCCGCCATCGAGACGGCATGATACCCGCCGTCGCGGCAGGCCGTTACGCAGCGGCCGCAGGACGTGCACCGCTCCGGGAACCTCCGGGATGCAAAGAGCCGTCTGTCCCGGGAGAGCGCCGCATGCGTCCCGATTCTCTCGAGAGCGCGGCCCCTGAGCGCCCCGACGCCGGTAAAATGCTTGCGCGAGAGGTATCCGGAGAGACCCTCGTTCATCCCGCGGATGATGCCGGCTCCCTCCCACATCACCGCCGTGCAGACCTGAATCGCCGACGCCCCGGCCGCTATGTACTCGGCAGCGTCCTGCCAGCGGGAGATCCCGCCGATTCCGATAAGGGGAACCGGAAGTTCCCGTGCGATCTGCGAGACTATCCTTAGACCGACGGGTTTGATCGCGGGCCCCGAGTATCCCCCGTAGGTGCCGAAGCCGGCAACCGAGGGTCGAGGCTCGAGCGTCTCGAGATCGATGCCCATGAGGCACTGGACGGTGTTGATGGCCGCGAGGATATCGGCCCCGCCGTCCACCGCAGCCTCTGCAATGGGCAGTATCTCCGTCACGTTCGGGGTCAACTTGACGATCAGGGGGACCCTGGCGACCTGCCGGACCGCACGCGTCACCTCCCGCACGAGATCCGGGTGCTGCCCGATCGCCGCACCGACCCCCCGTTCCGGCATCCCGTGGGGGCAGGAGACGTTCAGCTCGATTGCGTCCGCCCCTGCGTCCTGGACGGTGCAGGCAAGTTCCTGCCACTCGCGAGGGTCAGGCGAGGCCATGATGCTCGCAACGAGGATCCTGTCCGGGTACTCCTCTCTCGTGGCGGCAATCTCCGAAACCCAGTAGGACTCCTCGTGTTTGCTCACGAGTTCGATGTTCTCAAAACCGAGAAGCCCGGAGTTTCCGTCTTTCCAGGTCGCAAACCGGGGCGAGACGTCCCGGATCTCCATCGTGTCCGGTACAATGGTCTTCGTGACCGCACCCGCCCAGCCGAGCCGGAACGCATGCCGGATCCGTTCGCCCGAGGTGGTCGGCGGGCCCGAGGCAAGGAGGAACGGGTTCTTGAGCGCGAGCGGGCCGACGGTTGTCTCGAGGGAGGGGGCAGGTGCGGGCATACGGTTCTTCCGTATCCGAATTGCGCCGGAATACCTTATGGTTCTTGCTATCGGACGGGGCTGCCGCCGAAATTTCCCATTCGTCACCGTGTAGGCATCACAGTCGTAAAGAAAACGGCGGATCCCCCTCTAATCTGCCGGGTACTCCTCTTCGGCGCACCAGACCTCGAGCAGCGTATCCTCAGGCTCCGTCCGGTCGACATATGCCTCCGGCGTCGTGCCCTTCTCCATCCAGATCGTATCGACCATGTGGTCGCCGGAGATCCGGTAAAGGCAGCGGTACCTCCACGGTTCTGAGGGCATCACGTCGCGTTCGTAGATCTGGCGGGCAAGCCCGGACGAGCAGAATATTCCCACCCCGGGCTCGAAGAGAACCTCATCGACGTAGCGCTGGATATACCACCGGAGTTCGGAGACGAGAGCAAGCGCACTCCCGAGCGACGCTGTTCTGATACGTATGCCGTACGCGAGCCGGTCAGGCCGATAAAAACGGAGAACGCCTCTGCTGGTCTCGGACTTGAGCAGGGTGTCGTAGAGGTCAACCCCCTCCGACTGGATGAGGAGGACGTTCATTGCATTATTGTGGGCGCGTGAGGTCGATAAGGTTTCCTTCGATATCGTAACGGGACTTTGTCTATGGAAAGACGGATGAGATGTAGCGCCTTGAGGCAATTTCACTGCAAATCCGTCAAGTGTCTGAATTTGCATACCTTTGAAATTCAAGTTTCTGCCAGTCGTGTGAACGATACGCGGATTTCAAGGGGATATCGCCATAGGGGAGTGCGACTGGCTGGAGGGCAGGAGCATGAGCACCGTTAGGAACGACGTTCCATAGGAACGGAGTTCGAGCACCGGAGGTGCGAGGTGCGAGGTGCGAGGGGCTGACGGGGATTGCGACGTTCCGAAGCGCGACGGATCGTTAGAACCGGAGCGTGAGCACCGAAGGTGCGAAGGAACGGAGTTCGACCACCGTCAGGTGGGGAGGGGGGTCTCCCCCCTCGAAGACCTTCGGCCTTCTCATGCTCGCTGCGCTCGCACTCCCCTTTGTCCCCACCCCCCATTGCGATAGCCACCACGGTCCAGTGTACCAGGCTATTCCATAGTTTCAGCCATTTAGTTCGTGGAAAAATCAGAAGAGGTTCAAGCGTGCTTGGGGTTCACCTGTGCATGGCTATCCAACGAACATTGCGTCTTAGGAAGTGTGAGCAAAAGCAGGACACAAGCACGTCAGGTGAGGGATCCGACGTGGAATTCGAGTACCACCACACGGCTGTGCAGTGCAAATATGAGAACGCGGAAGGCTCTCGAACCCCTCGACAACAGAACTTCAAAATGCCCCCTTTCATACTCCGGCGGCAAATGTGAACAAAAAAAGATTGGTAGGAAGAAAAAACCCCATCAGAGATACATGCGGCTGTCCGGCGCCGCCGTCTCGCGCTTCACCTTCTTTATTGCCGCGAGGAAGTCTTCGCGCTCGACGGCATCGGCGTCCCGCCGGATCGCCATCATCCCGGCCTCACGGCAGATCGCCTGCAGCTCGGCGCCGGTGGTGTCTCCGGCGAGTTCCGCAAGCGAGGGCAGGTCAACGCTCCCGGCAAGCGACATCTTCGCGGTGTGAATCTTTAAGATCTCAAGGCGTGCTCCGGCATCCGGCAGCGGAACCTGGATGATCCGGTCGAACCGGCCGGGGCGGAGGAGCGCCGGGTCAAGCATATCGATCCGGTTCGTCGCCGCCATGATCCGGATGTTGCCCCGATTCCCGAACCCGTCCATCTCCGCCAGGAGCTGCATCAGCGTCCGCTGAACCTCGGCGCTTCCGGAGGTTCCGTCGTTTGTGCGCATGCTTCCGATCGCGTCGATCTCGTCGATGAAGACGATCGCCGGAGCGCGCTCCCGGGCGAGGATGAAGAGCTCGCGCACGAGCTGCGCGCCCTCCCCGATGTACTTGTGGACGAGTTCGCTCCCAGACATCCGGATGAACCGGGCCTGGGACTGGCGGGCAACCGCCTTTGCAATCAGGGTCTTCCCCGTGCCGGGCGGGCCGTAGAGGAGGATGCCCTTCGGGGGCTCCACGCCCACGCGCTCGTAGATCTCGGGCTTCGTGAGCGGGTACTCGACCGCTTCCCGGACCTCTTCGATCTCCTCCTTCAGGCCGCCGACCTGCTCGAACGTCACGCTCGGCTGCTCGTCGAGTTCCATGACCCTGACTCTCGCATCGTAGATATTGCCGATCGTCTTGACGATGGAGAGGGTATTGTTCACCGCCACCTTCATTCCGGGTTTGAGGGTGCGGTGGAGTTTCTCGCTGACCGCGGTGACGTATTCCTGGTTGTTGCCCTGCTGCCGGAGATACACTTCGCCGTTCTCAAGTACATCGACCACAGCGGCAACAAACAGCGGCACCCGCTTTAACTGGGCGTTCTCTTTCCGGAGCTGCAAGAGTTCCTTTTCCAGCAACTCGTTCTTGAGTTTGTAGTCCAGGATCTGTGCCTTCAGGTCCTGGATCTGGAGAGTGAGCATGTCATGCTCGCTGCCAGGAGTGCTGCCAATGGTTTCGTCCATGTCACTCATATAGTTGGTTCTCCAACCACATTATAATGTGGTTGGAGTGATCATGCAAGGCAGAAGCATATCCAGGGGTATCGGAACCGGAGAACTCCTCATCTCGTCCGAACCCATATCGTTCCTCTCCGGTGTCGACCCCGAGACCGGCATCGTCGTCGAGCACGGACACCCGCTCGAAGGCCAATCCGTCGCCGGACGGGTGCTGGCCTTCCCGTACGGGAAAGGCTCGACGGTCGGATCCTACGTGATCTACGCGCTAAAACAGAACGGGCTCGCTCCTGCAGCGATCATCAATACGGAGGCCGAACCGATCATCGCGGTCGGCGCGATCATCGCGGGGGTTCCCATGGTCGACCGCCTCCCGCCGGAGTTCTCCGATCTCCCGCCCGGCACCGCCGTGACGGTGAACGGCGATTCGGGCGAGGTCTCCTGCGACGGGACTTCGTGAGGCGCCGTGGAGACTCATTACGAGATCCTGGGCGTCTCACCCGACGCCACGCCCGACGATATCCGGGTAGCCTACCGGAGGCTCGCCAAACAGTATCATCCGGACGTAAACCACGACCCGGATGCGGGCGAGCGGTTCATCGCGGTTCAGCAGGCCTACGAGACGCTGATCGACCCCGACGCCCGGGCACGCTACGACCTCGCTCTCCGGGGCGGCTGCACGACAGGGCCGCACGACCCGTTCCAGCAGTACCGTCCCGGCGGGCAGACGGCCTGGACGCGAGGGTTCTCGTGGAGCGGACAGGCACCGGTTTCCTGGACCGGCAGGCTTGGCGTCGTGCTCCTCCTCTTCCTCGGAGGAGTCCTGATCGTCTTCATGCTCGTCCTGTCGCTCCTCTCTCGTGCCTTCTCTGGCGGCAAACGGCAGCAGGACTCCTGAACACCTTTTTTACCCGAAGATTCTCCTCTCCCCACGGCAATCGGCACCGCGATACGGAGAAGAGGAGGATATCCACGCCGGGCCAGTCGGATCACGGGAAACCTTATCTGGTGAGACCGCCTTCGTGCCGGGTGATTATCGCGAGGTGAACGTGATGCCCATGGAGAAAGTGAAACGATACCGCTGCAAGTACTGCAACTACATCTACTCCCCGATGCGTGGCGAACCCCACCGCGGCATTCCGGCGGGTACCGAGTTTGAAGATCTGCCGGAGGACTACGTGTGCCCGGTCTGCGGTGCGACCGGAAAAGGGCAGATCGGGAAGTGGGGATTCGAACTCTGGGAGCCGACCAAGTACGTCTGCAAGATCTGCGGCTACGTCTACGACAAAAAGCGCGGCGAACCCCTCCGCGGCTACCCAAAGGGCACCGCATTCGAGGATCTGCCGGAGGACTACGTATGCCCGGTCTGCGGGATGGATCCGCAGATCTCGAAGTTCCACGGCCCCGTCGGCAAATCGCAGTTCGAACCCATCCTGGACGTCTGAAGGGGGTCGGGGCCGCCCGCCTCTCTCCCGGAACAGAACCGTGCCGACCGGAATCCCAGAAGCTACAGGGGATCCGGTCGCCGGCACGATGCCGGATTTTCGCGGCAGCACTCTTTTAAGAATCCCGAACACCCATTATATCCAGGGTCAGTCCGTTCACTCAAAATCGGTCCTTTCAAATACTGGCCGGCGCATCAATGTTAGAAAAGACCGGCTGCCTCCGTTAAGGGCAGCCACCCACAAAAAATGCGGCGTTGAATGATCGCGCATCAAACGAGCAGCGGCAGATGATGTCGGATGGATTTCTTCAGTAATATTCTAGGTCAGGGGAAGAACGCGAACCCCTCGATACAGCAGGGGACTTCTCAGTTCGAGGCCGGGAACTACAGCGAGGCGGTGAAAAGTTTCGAGAAAGCGCTCAAGATAGAGCCTGAAAACGGGTTCGCCCGGCTGTATATGGGGCGGGCGCTCGCCTGTCTCGGCAGGGACGGCGAAGCCGCCGAGTGGCTGAAGAAGGCACTCGAGTCGGCTCCCGGCGATGCCGGGACGCTCCGGGTGCTGGGACACGTCCTCGCTCGCTCCGGCGAGTACGAGGAGGCGGCGGGGTGTTTCTCACGGATCGTCGAAGAGAAACCCGCGGACGCGAACGCCTCGTACTGGCACGGGGAGATGCTTGAACGGCTCGGGCGATATGCCGAGGCGGCATCGGCCTATGCCCGGGCGCTGGCAGGAGACCCGGAGAATATCGTCCTGCGGGAGAGATGCGGGAGAATGCTCGAGCGGGCCGGCGACTACCGGGAAGCGGCGGCAAACTTCGAGAAGATCCTCAGGACGAATCCCGGCAGCACCGATATGCTCGCTCGCATCGGGGCAGCATACCTCTACCAGGGCGATCACTCGAAAGCCGCCGGTCTCTTCGACCGGGTACTCGATACGGAACCGGGGAACATCGACGCTCTCTACGGCAAGGCCCGGGCGCTCGAGTATCTCGGTCGGTTCCAGGAGGCTGCCGACTGCTGCGGCGAGGTCGTTGCCCTTGAGCCCGAGAACGTCCCCGCCTGGTATCACCGCGGCTCGATGCTCCTCCGCGCAGGAAAATATGCCGAAGCGCTGGAGAACTTCGAGAAGGTCGCCCTCGCCGACCCGGATCACGTCCCGGCGCGCTACGCCATGGGGATGGTCTACGACGCCCTCGGCCGCTACGAGCGGGCGGTCAAGAGTTTCGACCATATCCTGAAGCACGACCAGGGTCAGGTCCAGGTATGGCACGCCCGCGGCATGGCGCTCTTCCGTCTCGGCCAGTATGCCGAGGCGATCCGGTCGTTCGATCGCGTGCTTGAGAGCCGGGCGACGACCGGGATGAAGTGGATCGGAGACGGCACCGATCTCGCGCTCTTCGAGCGGGACGAAGCGGAAGCGCCCCGGAAACAGAAGCCGCTGAAGTTCGATGCGTTGAACGAGCTCGTTCACAACTGCCGGGGAACTGCGCTGCTTAACCTCGGGCGGTATGCCGAGGCGCAGAAGGACTTCGAGCGTGTCCTCCAGATCGATCCCGGGAACGTCTCCGTCCTGCAGCGGAGCGGCACCGCGCTCCTCCATCTCGGCAGGTATGAGGAGGCAGCACGCTGCCTGGATTCCGTCATTGAGAAAGAACCGGATAATGCCGTCGCCGTCTCGATGAAGGCGGACGCGCTCTTGAACCTCGGCAGGCACGACGATGCTCTGGCGTGCCTTGATTCGATACAGGGGGCCGGCGGCGAACCCCATATCCTGTACCGGAAGGGAGACGCCCTCCTGCACCTCGGGCGGTATACGGAAGCGGCAGAGACATTCGAAGCCTTCCTCAACATCAATCCAGGGGATGCGGCGGCAGAGAACAGCAGGGGAGAAGCGCTCATGCACCTCGGACGGTACGAGGAGGCGCTCGCCTGCTATGACGGGGCGCTCTCGGCAGACCCGGCCGACCGTGCCGCTCTGCTCGGCCGGAGCGCGGCACTCGAACGCCTCGGACGCTACGAAGAGGCGCTCGGATCCATCGACCGGTTGACGGAGATCGGTCCTGGAGACACCGGGACGATTCTTCGGAAAGCATGGATCCTTGAGGCTCTTGGCCGCTACGATGCAGCCGCCGGGTGTTACGAAGCCCTCCTTGCGGCCGACCCGGAGGCCAGGGGATACTCGGCAGGTCTCGGGTTTGTTCTTGCCATGCTCGGGCGGTACGAGGAGGCCGCCGGACGGTTCGAAGAGGTCACGCTTGCCGATCCGGAGAACTTCTTTGCGTGGTTCAACCGCGGCCGGGCGCTGGAGAGGATGGGGCAGTACGCAGATGCGGCCGAGTGTTACGCAAAAGTGGCTGAAGGCCGGCCGGAGGATACCGGCGCATGTTTCGCGCTCGCCGTCACCCTCGCACGGCTCGGCAGACACCAGAAGGCGATCGAGTGCTGTGATAAGGTGCTCGCCGCCGATGCCTCGAACGCCGCGGTTGCACGGATCCGGGCGGATATGCTCGAAGCCGTCGGCAGGCACGAAGAGGCGGCGGAAGCATACGAGCGTTACCTGAAGAACTCCCCTGACGACCGCGACGCCAGAATGGCGTTCGGCATGGCGCTCGAGCGAGACGGGAAGTTCGCCGACGCGATCAAGCAGTATGCGCTGGTGCTCGAGGGCGACGAGCGCGACACCGAAGCATGGTACACCCTCGAGAGCGCCCTCGTGCACATGGGGCAATACGAGGAGGCGCTCGAGTGTTCCGACAGCATCGTCGAGGCGAGCCCGGAGAACTGGGCTGCCTGGCAGCGGCGCGGAGAGATCTTCATGTGGCTCGGCCGCTACGCCGACGCGGTGGGGTGTTTCGTGAAGGTGATCGAGGCCGATCCGGCCGACGTTCTCACCCTCAGAAGACTCGGCGAAGCCCACGAGAAGGCCGGCAGGTACGAGGATGCCCTCGCCGCCTACACGCAGGTGCTCGACCGGGAGCCGACCAGCATCGAGACTCTCCACGCCCGCTCGTCGGCCCTCATTCATCTCGGGCGATACAAAGAGGCAGTCAAGTCGATCGACAAGATCATCGTTCTCCAGGACGAGAACCCCGCCGCACTCTTCATGCGGGCGACGGTGCTCGAGAAGGCGGGCAGGCATGACGATGCCCTCGCGAGTTACGAGAAAGCGCTCTCGATCGACCCGAAGAACGCGGCACTCTGGAACGCGGCCGGGAGGCTCAAGGATGCGCTGGGACGCCACGAAGAAGCCGTCAAAGCGTTTGGTAAAGCCATCGAGCTGGGCGGGGAAGACGTTCATGCCTGGCTTGCGAAGGGGCTCGCTCTCGGCCACCTGGGCAAGCCCGACCAGGCGGCCGCCTGCTTTGACCGTGTTCTCGAGGCCGAACCTCGCCACGCCCGGGCATGGTACCTGAAAGGGAGAGCGCTTGATAAGCAGGGCCGGTTTGCCGAAGCGGTGGAGTGCTTTAAGAAGGCGCTCGATAACGGGGGCGGAGGCGAAGACGAATGAAGGGGCGGCATGCGTACGGTGTCCTGCTGCTGATTGCGTGCGCCCTGGCCCTCTGTTCAGGCTGCATCGCAGGCGAAGCAGAGCAGGTGAAGTCCGGGGATACGGTGCTGGTTCACTACACCGGCACCCTCGAGAATGGGACGGTCTTCGACAGTTCTGCTGGCCGCGAACCGCTCCGGTTTACCGTCGGCCAGGGCGAGGTGATCCGGGGGTTCGATGAGGGTGTCGTCGGGATGCAGGTCGGGGAGGAGAAGACCCTTCAGATCCCGGCCGACCGGGCTTACGGGCCGCACCGCGAGGATCTCGTCTTCGTCTTCAACACGACCGAGACTGCCGGTACGGAGAACCTGACGGTCGGCGATCAGGTCGGATTACCCCTGCAGAACGGACAGGTGCTGCCCGCGAAGGTCGTCGCCGTATCGGCCGATGCCGTCACCGTCGATGCGAACCACCATCTTGCGGGCGAGGATCTTACGTTCAATGTTAGTCTCGTCGAGATTGTGTAAAATTACTCAACATTTTTTTGGAACTCCCTCTGGAGGGGCATCCCTGGAACAAGCCCGGCTCTGCAGATCGGCCTCTATCGCAGTTGCAGAGAACTCATAAACCACTTTTCTCTCGCCACACTGGCACGGCTTCTGTGGGAGTATCGCCATAGGGGAGGGGCTGACGGGGAGGGGGGAGCATCCCCCCTCCCCTGTCTCCAGATCATTATCTGACACCTACTACCCCCACCCCGCCCGGCCTCCGGCCTCCTCCCCCGCCCCCAAGGGGGCGGGGGCAGTGCGTGGCGATATCTCCATGAAATCCGTGCATCGGGGTAAGCGATGTCCCAGGAATGATATGTGAGTACGACTGGCCAAAGGTGCGAAGAACCGGAGCACGAGAAGCCATCAGGCTTCGAGTCGTGCAGTCCCCCCAACCCATGCCCGCGACGCAATTGACGACTTTCCCCGGAGAGAAAAGTTAACGAGGCCAATAGTCACCCATTCTTCTCCTTCCCGGCCCCCACCGGGGTGACGAGCACCTTATCGACCCGGTGACCGTCCATATCGAGCACCTCGAACCGGAATCCGTTCCAGACGAACCGGTCGCCGGCTTCCGGCGTCCGTTCGAGGTACATCATCACGAACCCGCCGAGCGTCTGGTAGTAGCCGCGCCCCTCTCCGGGCAGGGCGCCCACATCAAGGAGATCGTGGAACTCGTCGACCGGGAGCATCCCGTCGAGGAGCCACGACCCGTCCGGACGACGGACCGCCGGACCCTCGGGGGGGTGCTCGGACGACGGGATGCCGCCGACGATCGACTCCATGATGTCATGGATGGTGACCAGACCCTGGATACTTCCATACTCGTCGGTGACGAGGGCGATCCGCGCCCCGGATGTCTTGAACTCGTCGAGCACCGAGAGTGCCGGGACGCTCTCGGGCACGAAGAAGGCGGGCTCGATGGCATTCGAAAGGTCGGGAGGTTCGCCCGTGATCATTCGCGCCCAGAGATTGCGGACCGAGACGGTGCCGAGCAGGCTATCGAGGTGGTCGCGGTAGACCGGGAAGTAGACATGCCCGGAATCCACCATCTTCTGCCAGTTCTCTTCGACGGGGTCTTCGACGTCCACGGCCACGATGTCGGGCCGCGGGGTCATCAGCACGCTGACCCGCCGGTCGGCGAGGCGGAAGACGCTCTCCACCATATCCTGCTCCGCTTCCTCAAAGACGCCCGCCCGGGTGGCCTGCCCGATCAGAACCCTGACGTCCTCCTCCGTAACCTCGGGCTCCGAAGGTTTCCGAACCCTGAGCAGCATGAGAACCCCCTCGGTCGAGGCGCTCAGCAGCCGGACGAGCGGTGCGGCGACCAGCGAGAGGAGCCGTACCGGGCGCGAGACCAGCGATGCAATCCGGTCGGCGTGGGTCATGGCCACCCGTTTCGGCACCAGTTCCCCGACGACGAGCGTTAAGTAGGTGATGGCGGCGACGACGGTTACGACCGCGAGCGTGCCGCTGTAAGGCGCGACCAAGGGAAATCGGGCAAACTCTTCTGCAAGAGGTCCCGCGAGCGTCGCCCCGCCGAAGGCTCCGGCCAGGATCCCGACGAGGGTGATGCCGATCTGGATGGTGGAGAGGAACTGCGTCGGATTCTGTGCAAGTTCGAGAGCGGTCGCCGCCCCGGCGTCGCCTCCCGCCGCTCTCTTCTGCAGGCGTGCCGTCCTTGCAGAGATGAGCGCGAACTCCGCCATCGAAAAGAAGCCGTTTGTGAGTATCAGGAGGACGATGATCGCGATGTCGGTGGCCGGCGGCATTGTAGTAGTCTTGCCAGCAGGAGCCTTAAACCTGCGGCTTCACGGACGGGAGAGGAGCGTCCGTGAGAAATATTTATCGTCGCCGGGACGGAGTTCCATCCGGTGATACATGATGGTCGAGGTCGGCGATCAGGCCGGGGATTTCTCGATACCGGACCATAACGGGAACACTGTCCGGTTATCGGCGTTCCCGGGAAAGCGGGTTCTTCTCTCGTTCCACCCGCTGGCATGGACTCGCATCTGCGCCGAACAGATGAAGGCGCTTGAGGCGAACAGGGAGGCGTTCGATGCCCTCGGTGCCGTTGCCCTCGGCATCAGCGTGGATTCCGTCCCGTGCAAACATGCGTGGGCCGAGAACCTCGGGATCAGGGGAACCCGGCTCCTTGCGGATTTCTGGCCGCACGGTGCCGTGGCGGAGATGTACGGTGTCTTCGATAGCCAGAAGGGCTACTCCCGGCGGGCGAACATCGTCGTCGACGAGTTCGGGCGCGTCATCTTCGTCGCGGAATACCCGGCGACGACGGTGCCCGGCATGCAGGACGTCCTCAATGCTCTCCGGGCACAGGAGAGGCGTGCGGAGCAGGTGCCGGAGGCGTAACCCGGCCCCGCTCACCCCGCGCCCTGGAAGAAACTGCCGACAAGCGTGATCAGGAGAACGGCCGGAACGCCGTAGCGGATGAGCGCCATATAGACTGTCTGCTGCCACCCGCAGCCGCCGATCTCTGCACAGATCCGGGTGCGGGTCATGAACCACCCTCCGACGATGCTCACGATCAGCCCGGCGACGATGAGGCCGATCGTCCCGAATACGTAGTCGGCAAGGTCGAGGAACGGCATTCCAAGCGCTTCGAGGTTCAGGGCGGTGTAACTGAGGGCGGACGGAAGCCCGAGGAGCATGACCGCGGCGAAGACAAGGAGCGTGGCACGCTTCCGGGGGAGGCCATAGGAGTCCATCAGCGCCGCCGTCGGAACCTCGAGCATGGAGACCGCCGAGGTGAGCGCCGCTGCAAAGAGCATCAGGAAGAAGAGCGCTCCGAGCACCATGCCGTACTGGATCTCTGTGAAGGCCGCAGGAAGGGTGATGAACGCGAGGTTCACCCCGGCTGCAGGGTCGAGGCCCGCGGTGAAGACCAGGGGGAAGATCACAAGCCCGGCAAGGACTGCAATCAGCATATCTGCGGCGGCGATGATGGCGGCGTTCCGGAAGAGGGCTTCTCTCCCGAGGTAACTTCCGAAGGTGAGCAGGATGCCCATACCCACGGAGAGCGAGAAGAAGGCCTGCCCGAAGGCCGCGATCCAGACGCCGGGGTCGGCCAGCCTCGAAAAGTCAGGGGAGAGGTAGAACCCGATCCCCTCGGCCGCTCCGGGCTCCGTGAGCGAAAATACCACGAGAAAGATGAGGATCACGAAGAGGGCCGGGATGAGGTACCGGGAGGCCCGCTCGATCCCGCTCCTGACGCCGGACCGCACCGTCACATAGACCGCGAGTCCCGAGAGGAGGAAGAAGACGAGCGGGAGGTAGGAACCCGTAAACGCATCGAACTCCATCGGCCGGTTGAAGGCGAAGAAGATCGCGTATGCGAGCACCCAACTCGTGATCACCAGGTAGTAGCCGAGGATCAGGCTGATGACGGCGACGATGACGAGACCGGCGGCGGCGAACCGCTGCCGTATCGAGCGGAAAGCGGAGATGACCGACGTCCCCGTCGAGCGGCCGATGGCGAGTTCCAGCACCATCAGGGGGAGACCGAAGAGGAGGACGGCGATCAGGAACGGGATCAGAAACGCGCCGCCCCCGTTGGCCCCCACGATGTAGGGGAACCGCCAGATGTTCCCTATACCCACAGCCGAGCCGATGCTTGCAAGGATGAAGCCCAGTGTCGACGACCAGTGCTCTCTTGCCATATCACTCACCGTTTGAGAACGGTTCCCCGGGAGTAAGGAGGCGTTCCGCCTTTATATGCATGCCCGCCGGGTACCCGACCACTGCACTTTTGTAGCGGGTGCCCCCATACGAGTGCGGTCAGGAGCAGCATGAGCGCCAGTTTCCGGAAATGTCCCGGCAGGAGGGAAAGAGCGTGAACGGCCGGCACCCGTTCCTCGTCTCGATCCCTCATGGCGGCATTGCCGTTCCGTCTGAACTCCGCGGTCACGTCAACCTCACGCATAAGGAGATTGTCTTCAATAGCGACCCTTATACCCGCCGCCTCTACGGGTTCGACGATGCGGTGGAGGCGATGGTCGACTTCGACGTCTCGAGGGTCTTCGTCGACACCAACCGGCCTCCCTACGACTACCCGCCACGGACGCAGGACGGCGTGGTCAAGGTCATAACGCAGGACGGAACCCCGGCCTTCAAGAGAGGGCAGACACCCGGCAGGGAACTGATAGGAACCCTCCTGCAGAACTACTACCACCCCTTCCACAAACAACTAGCCGGGGCGCTCGATACCCGGCCGATCGAGATCGCCTTCGACTGTCACAGCATGCTGCCACATTCGCCGCCGGTCAGGATGGACGCCGGACGCCCCCGCCCGCTCTTCTGTCTGAGCAACCGGGGCGACCGGAACGGAAGGCCGAAACGGGCGGGCGGTCTTGTGACCTGCCCCCCGGAGTGGCTCCAGGCGCTCACCCGGTCGTTCCAGGCGGAGTTCGAGGGCGAGGGACGGGTTGCGATGAACGATCCCTTCCGGGGCGGGTTCATCTCGGTGGCGCACTACCGGCGGCGGCGGATCCCCTGGGTTCAGGTCGAGATCAACCGCGGCTTCTACGAGACCGAAGACCGCGAGGCCGACGAGGCACGGCTCGCCGAACTCCGGGGGAGGATCTTCTCGGCCCTCGCGGGGTTCTGGGACGAGGTTTCGGGGTGAAAAAACGCCCCTATCGGGCCGCATTCCGCCGGAATTTTCCGGCCGAAGATACTATGCCGGTAGAGCCCCCACATATATAGTGATGGATCGCCTGCACCTGCTCCTCCAGCGTTACTTCGGGCATTCTGCGTTCAACCCCTACCAGGAGGAGATTATCCGCGATCTCCTCGGCGGGCGCGACGTCCTTGCGGTGCTCGCGACCGGAGGTGGCAAATCGCTCTGCTACCAGGTCCCCGCGCTCATCGGCGAGGGTATCACGCTGGTGATATCGCCCCTCATCGCGCTGATGAAGGACCAGGTCGACGACCTGCAGGCCCGCGGGATCGGGGCGGAAGCGCTGAACTCTTCCGGATCATATGCCGCGACGCGCCGGATCCTCTCGGAACTCAACGAGGGCCTGATCCAGATCCTCTACGTCTCGCCGGAGAAGGCGGTCGGCGAAGATTTTATCGACCTGATGGCGTCCCTTCCGGTCACCCTGATCGCGGTCGATGAGGCGCACTGCATATCGATGTGGGGGCACCAGTTCCGCCCGGAGTACCGGTCGCTTTCGGTGCTCAAGGAACGGTTCCCCGGGGTGCCGATGGTTGCCCTGACGGCGACCGCGACCCCGGACGTCCGCGACGACATCGCGCGGCAGCTCAATCTTTCGGACCCTTCGGTCTACGTCGGGAGTTTCAACCGCGAGAACCTCCGCTACGCCGTCGTCGGAAAGGAGGAGGACGCGTTCGAACGGCTCCGGGCCTACCTGCGGGGCAGGAGAGGGGACGCCGGGATCGTCTATGTCGCAACACGGGAGGGGGCCGAGACGCTCGCGGCACGGCTCCGCGCCGGCGGCATCCCGGCACTCCCCTACCATGCCGGCATGACGGCGGCCGCCCGGAGAGAGACGCAGGACAGGTTCATCGGCGGGAAGATTCCGGTCGTCTGCGCGACGAGCGCGTTCGGCATGGGGATCGACAAGCCGGATGTCCGGTTCGTCGTCCACTACGATATGCCCAAGACCCTCGAGGCCTACTACCAGGAGAGCGGCCGGGCCGGACGGGACGGGAAGGAGAGCGACTGCATCCTCTACTACAGCGACGACGACGCACGGCGCCTCAGATCGTTCATCGACCGCGATCTTGCGTCCGAGTTCCAGCGCGAGGTTGCACGCTCGAAACTCCAGAGCATGGTCGACTACTGCACCGCAACCGGGTGCCGGAGGGCGATACTCCTCGGATACTTCGGGGAGCGGATCGAGGAGCCCTGCAACGGCTGCGATGCCTGTGCTCCGGCAGGAAAGGCTCGTCCCCGCTCCGAGCGGCGGAAGCGCGGTGCCGCCCGTTCTGCATCGGGATGAACCGTTGGGTACCGGTGTCCCCCTTCCCGGGGAAACACCTATTACGGAGACGGGAAAAGACTTTGCCGGGATTTGTCATGGCAAAGAAGTTAACTCGTTCGACGTCCGACCGGTGGATCGCCGGCATATGCGGCGGTATTGGAGAGTATCTCGAGATCGACCCGAACGTCATCAGGATGATCTGGGTCGTCCTCAGCGTGCTCACGACGGTCTTCCCGGGGGTAATCATTTATATCCTGCTCTGGATCATCCTGCCGGAACAGGGGCAGGCGCGGCCGGTGGGGACGTACAGCGAAGCGTGAGCGAGGGCAAGGTGCGGCCGGGGAGGCTGCACCCGGTTTTTGAGGAGGGGCGGTCGAGGGTGGCGGAGAATGTTTCAAACAAGAGAACTCGACCTGACATAGTGCTTGTCCCATAACGGGAGTTTTAATCAGACCTCCTTTGATCGCTCGCCCGTATACGGCTTTCCACCGGCTATCGCCACGCACTGCCCCCGCCCCTCGTGGGCGGGGGAGGAGGCCGAAGGCCGGGTGGGGTGGGGGTTACACGCGTCCTTCCTTAAGGGACAGAGACAGGGGAGGGGGCTCGCCCCCCTCCCCGTCAGCCCCTCCCCAATGGCGATATCCTCACGGCCCACTGTACCGGGCTTTCCATCGCCTCAACAGTTTTGTCGTCAAAACAAGAGAGGTTACCACGTTTACCGTCACAGCCCCTCCCGGCCCCATACTCCGCAGCAATCCGGAGCCTTAGCCTTTCTACCGCCCCTTCCCTTCCTGCAACTTCTTGATCATATCCCGGAGCGCAATCGCCCGCTCGAACTCCAGGCGTTCCGCCGCCTCCCGCATATCGGCCTCGAGTTCGATGATCAGGTTCGGGACTTCGGACTTCGGGACGTGCTTGATATCGGTGATATCGACCTCTTTCTCGCGGATCGGTTTTCGGATCGTCTGCGGCGTGATGCCGTGCCGGACGTTGTACTCGAGCTGCATCGCTCGCCGCCGCCCGGTCTCGGCCATCGCCTTCTTGATCGAGTCGGTCATGGTATCGGCGTAGAGCACGACCTTCGCGTTGACGTTGCGGGCCGCCCGCCCGATCGTCTGGACCAGGCTTCTCGCGTCGCGGAGGAACCCCTCCTTGTCGGCGTCGAGGATGCCGACGAACCCCACCTCGGGGATGTCGAGCCCCTCCCGCAGGAGGTTGATCCCGACGAGGACGTCGTACTTCCCGAGACGGAGCTGCCGGATGATCTCCGTCCGCTCGATGGTCTCGATCTCCGAGTGGAGGTAGCGGGTCTTGATCCCCTGCTCGGCGAGATACTCCGAGAGCTCCTCGGCAAGCCGTTTCGTAAGGGTCGTCAGCAGTATGCGGTCGCCGCGGTCGATGGTGGCCCGGATCTCCGCCATCACGTCCGGGATCTGCCCCTCGATCGGCCGAACCTCGACCGCAGGATCGACGAGCCCCGTCGGCCGGATGATCTGCTCCGCGACGCTCGACCGCTTCAGTTCGTAGTCTCCCGGGGTTGCCGAGACGAAGATGACGTTTCGCATGTAGCCCGAGAACTCGTCGAACTTCAGCGGCCGGTTGTCGAACGCCGACGGGAGCCGAAAGCCGTAGTCCACGAGGGACTTCTTCCGAGAGTAGTCGCCGTGGTACATCCCCCTGACCTGGGGGAGGGTCTGGTGGCTCTCGTCGATCACCATCAGGAAGTCCTCGGGGAAGTAGTCCAGCAGGCAGTAGGGCTGTTCGCCGGCCTTCCGCCCGTCAAAGTGGCGGGAGTAGTTCTCGATCCCCTTGCAGGTTCCGGTCTCGCGGATCATATCGATGTCGTAGAGCGTCCGCTGGCGGAGGCGGTGCGCCTCGATCATGCCGAGGCCCGGGAGCCATTCCTCGAGTTCCTCCTCTATCGAGACGATCGCCTGCTCTTTCACCTCATCGGGGGCGACGAAGTGCCTCGCCGGGTAGACGAAGAAGTAGTCCATCGCCTCGAGCCGCTCTCCCGATACCTTGTCGATCTCGCTGATCCGGTCGACCTCGTCCCCGAAGAGTTCGATCCGGATGATGTTGTTGAAGTAGCCGGGGACGATATCGATGGTGTCGCCCTTCACGCGGAACCGGCCCGGCATGAGTTCGAGCTCGTTTCGCTCGAACTGGATGTCGACGAGTCTCCTGATGATGTCGTCCCGCCGCATCCGGTCGCGGACCTTCACCTCGAACCCCATTCCCTGGAAGTTCGCGGGGTTCCCGAGACCGTAGATGCAGGAGACCGAAGCGACGATGATGGTGTCGGGGCGGGAGAGGACCGAGGCGGTGGCCGCAAGCCGCATCTGCTCGATCTTGGGGTTGATCTGGGCGTCTTTCTCGATGTAAAGGTCGCGCTTCGCGATGTAGGACTCGGGCTGGTAGTAGTCGTAGTAGGAGACGAAGTACTCCACCCGGTTATCGGGGAAGAACGACCTGAACTCGTTGTAGAGCTGGGCGGCAAGCGTCTTGTTGTGGGCTATGACGAGGGTGGGCTTCTGGACCTCCTCGACGACGTTTGCTATCGTGAACGTCTTCCCCGAGCCCGTGACCCCGAGGAGGGTCTGGTACCGCTCGTCGCGGGAAAGGCCGTCGCTGAGTTTCCGGATCGCGTCGGGCTGCGATCCGGTCGGCTTGAAGTCAGCCTTGAGGTGAAATTCCGTCATGGTGCCACCGTCTTCTTCCTGAGGGTTCTGTGATACGCGATCGCGAACCGGTGCGCCTCGTCGCGGATCTCCTGGAGGAAGAGCGACGCCTTCTCGTGTTTCTCAAGCGGCAGGGGGTGGGAGAAGCCCGGCACGAAGACCTCCTCCTCGCGCTTCGCGATCGCCGCGATCGGGACTTTGATACCGAGATCTCTCAGCACCGCGGTTGCCGCCGCAAGCTGCCCTTTCCCGCCGTCGATGAGGATCAGGTCGGGGAACTCGCCGCCCTCCTTCTGGAGCCGCGAGTAGCGCCGGCGGACAACCTCGGCGATCGCCGCGAAGTCGTCGACACCCTCGACCGTCCGTATCCTGAACCGCCGGTAGTTCCGCTTGTCGGGCTTCCCCCAGAGGAACCGGACCATCGAACCCACCATCGCCGTCCCGGAGAGGTGGGAGATGTCGAAGCACTCGATCGCGACGGGAAGGTCCGGGAGGTGCAGCCGGCGTTTGAGCTCGTCCAGTTTGATCCGGTCGCCGAAGAATGCGATCTCCACGTTCTTCCTGACCAGATCGAGCAGATTCTTCTTCTCGCCCCGCTGCGGCACGACCACCCGGACCTTGCCGCCCCGAAGGTGGGAGAGGTAGCCGGCGACGGCATCGTCGATGGGCACGGGCAGGATCACCTCCTGCGGCGGTTCGTGGTCGGCGTAGTAGCGGACGAGGAACTCCTCGAGGAACCCCTCCGTCTCGTCGAAGGTGTACTCGCGCTTCCCGGCAAGCGTTCCCCGGTCGACGTTGAAGAGCATCAGAAAGACGGTTCCCTCGCTCACGATATAGTTGACGATATCCTCGTTGTAGGTCTTCTGCCGGTCGACGTGCTGGCGCTCGCGCAGCCCCTCGATGGCTGTGATCTGGTCGCGGAGCTCCATCGCCCGCTCGAACTCCTGCTGTTCTGCCGAGGCTGCCATCTCCGCGCGGAGCGTCCGGATGAGCCCGGCGATATCTCCTTTCAGGACGGCTTCCGCTCTTCTCGCCCGCTCCCGGTATTCGTCCTCGCCGATCCTTCCCATGCAGGGGGCGCTGCACGAACCGATGTGCGCACGGAGGCACGGGCGGCGGGGGAGGCGCCGGCACGACCGGAGCCCGAATAATGATTTCAGCAGCCGGAGGAGGTCTTCGCGCTCCCGGCCGGAGACGAACGGCCCGTAGTAGCGGCCGTTCCCGTCGGGCTGGCGGGCGGTGTGAACCCGGGGATAGGGCTCGTCGGTGATGTGGATGTAGGCGTACCGCTTCGCGTCCTTCAAGTCGATGTTGTACTTCGGCTGGTGCTTCTTGATCAGGGTGTTCTCGAGGATGAACGCCTCGACCTCGGTGTCGGTGACGATGAAGTCGAGACCGGCGATCGCGGCCACGAGGTTCTGCGTCTTCCGGTCGAGGTCGTGCCGGGAGAAGTAACTCGAGACCCTTCGTTTGAGGTTCTTCGCCTTCCCGACGTAGATGATGGTGCCCTCCCTGTCGGAGAAGAGGTAGCAGCCGGGCTCGGTCGGAAGACTCTGGGTATCGATCATGGCTTCTTGAGGATCTCCTTTAAGAACTCACCCGTGTAGCTCCCTTCGACCAGAGCGACCTCCTCGGGGGTTCCCGTCGCGACGACCTCGCCGCCGGCG
Source organism: Methanoculleus horonobensis (assembly GCF_001602375.1). NCBI lineage: Archaea > Methanobacteriati > Methanobacteriota > Methanomicrobia > Methanomicrobiales > Methanomicrobiaceae > Methanoculleus > Methanoculleus horonobensis. Next base: position 163,350 of record NZ_BCNY01000013.1, read on the forward strand.
TCCCCGCCCTCCGGACCGAGGTCGATGATGTAGTCGGCCGACTTGATCACGTCCAGGTTGTGCTCGATCACGACCATCGTGTTCCCCCGCGCCACCAGATCGTCGAGGACGGCGATCAGGTTCTTCACGTCGTGGAAGTGCAGCCCGGTCGTCGGTTCGTCGAGGAGGTAGATCGTCTTCCCCGTGGCCCTTTTTGCGAGCTCCCGGGTCAGTTTGATCCGCTGCGCCTCGCCGCCCGAGAGGGTGGTGGAGCTCTGGCCGAGTTTGATGTAGCCGAGCCCGACCCTGGAGAGCGTATCGAGTTTGTTCCTGATCGAGGGGACGTTCTCGAAGAGGGCCAGTGCCTCCTCGACGCTCATGTCGAGGACGTCGGCGATGGACTTGCCCCGGTACTTCACCTCGAGGGTCTCGCGGTTGTAGCGCGCCCCTTTGCATTCCTCGCACTCGACGTAGACGTCGGGGAGGAAGTTCATCTCGATCTTGATCAGCCCTTCACCCTGGCAGGCCTCGCACCGCCCGCCCTTGACGTTGAACGAGAACCGGCCGGGCTTGTAGCCCCGGACCTTCGCCTCCTTCGTCTCGGCAAAGACCTTCCGGATCTCGTCGAAGACCTTGGTGTAGGTCGCCGGGTTCGAGCGCGGCGTCCTCCCGATGGGGCTCTGGTCGATGACGATCACCTTGTCCAGCTCGTCGTCGAAGACGAGGCTGTCGTGCTTCCCCGGAAGTTCCCGCGAACCGTGGAGTTTCTGCATCAGCGCTCGGTAGAGCGTCTCGTAGATGAGCGTAGACTTCCCCGATCCCGAGACACCGGTGATGACCGTCAGGACGCCGATAGGGATCTTCGCATCGATGCCCTTGAGGTTGTTCTCCCGGCAGCCCGAGAGCCTGATGAACCGGTCGCTCCTCCGGCGAGAAGCAGGAACCTCGATCCTGAGATCGCCGGAGAGGTAGCGGCCGGTGATCGATGCCGGGTTTGCCGCGATGGCGTCCGGCGGCCCTTCCGCGACGATGTCACCGCCGTGGAGCCCGGCTCCGGGCCCCATGTCCACGACCCAGTCGGCGCTCCGGATGGTATCCTCGTCGTGCTCCACCACGACGAGGGTGTTCCCGAGGTCGCGGAGGTGCTGCAGGGTCTCGAGGAGTTTCCGGTTGTCCCGCTGGTGCAGCCCGATGGAGGGCTCGTCGAGGACATAGAGCACCCCCGTGAGGTTCGACCCGATCTGCGTCGCGAGGCGTATCCGCTGCGCTTCCCCGCCCGAGAGGCTGCCTGCGCTCCGCGAGAGGGTCAGGTAGCCGACGCCGACCTGCTCCAGGAACTCCAGCCGGGCGGCGATCTCCTTCAAGACCTGTTTTGCGATCTCGCGCTGGCTCTCGGTGAGGTCCAGCGTCCGGAAGAACGAGCGCGCTCCCGTGACCGAGAGGTCGGTGACCTCGACGATGGACTTCCCGGCGACCTTCACGGCAAGCACCTTCTCTTTGAGCCTCCTGCCCTCGCACTTCGGGCAGGGGAGGATCCGCATGAACTTCTCGAGTTCGTGGCGACGGTACTCCGACTGGGTCTGGTGGTAGAGCCGTTCGGCCTGCGGGGCGAGGCCCTCCCACGTCCCGGAGTGCGACCATGAGTCACCGTTTCTGGTTCGCATCGATAGGCGGAGGTGCTCCGACGAACCGAACATCAGGGCGTTGTACTGCTGCTCGGTGAGGTCTTTGATCGGCGTCATGACCGAGAACCCGAAGTGTTTCGCGACGGCACCGAGGTACTGGCTCCGGTAGCCGTCGAGGAAGTTCCGGTAGAGCATGACGGCGCCTTCGGCGATGGACTTGCTCTTGTCCGGGATGATCAGGTCCGGATCGAACTCCATCCTGAACCCGAGCCCGTTGCACTCCTCGCACGCGCCGAAGGGGCTGTTGAAGGAGAACATCCGGGGCTGGAGTTCCTCGAATGCAATCCCGCAGATCGGGCAGGCCATGAGCGCCGAGCAGGTCTCCTCGTTGCCGTCCTCGTCGACGGCGATGACGAGCCCTTCGGACTTTGCAAGGGCGTTCTCGATCGCCTCGACGAGTCTTGAGCGCTCGTCGACGGAGAGTCGGTCGATGACCACGTCGATGTCGTGCTTGCGGTAGCGCTCGAGGGTGATCTCCTCGTCCGTCCGGTGGATCTCACCGTTGACCCGGACCCGGGCGTAGCCCTCCCGGTTGAGGTCTTTGAAGACCTGCTGGTAGGTTCCCTTCTTCTGCCGGATGACCGGGGCGAGGATGGTGACCGTCCCGGCCATCGTGGAGGCGATGTGATCGGCGATCTTCTCCGGCGACTGCGCCTCGATGGGGATATGGTGCTCCGGGCAGAACGGCGTCCCTATCCGGGCGAAGAGGAGCCGCAGGTAGTCGTAGATCTCGGTGACCGTGCCGACGGTGCTCCGGGGATTCTTGGACGTCGTCTTCTGCTCGATGGAGATGGCGGGCGAGAGCCCGTCGATGCTGTCGACGTCCGGTTTCTGCATCAGCCCGAGGAACTGCCGTGCATAAGCGGAGAGCGACTCCACGTAGCGCCGCTGTCCTTCGGCGTAGATAGTGTCGAAGGCAAGCGTGGATTTCCCCGATCCGGATACCCCGGTGAGGACGATGAGCCGGTCGCGCGGAAGTTCGACGGTGATGTTGTTGAGGTTGTGCTCCCGCGCCCCCTTGATGGTGATCTTCTTCATTTGTCTGTTCAGATATGTTTGTCGTCTTACCTCATAGCCGTTTGCCGACATAAAGTTTAAATAAATTTAGTTAGCGGAGCCCGGAATGACGCCCGTTTGGGAGGGTTCCGGAACCACTCCTGCATGACCACCCTTTTTGACTTTTCCGGTCAAAACGGTATACATCAAGAGTGGAACATTTTTCATGCAGAAGGATCGGATAGTGCGAAGTGCGGGCGCCTCCCGGCAGGTGGCCAGTATCGCGCAGGACAGGCACGGGAACCCTATCGAGATATTCGACCCGCCGTTCTACCAGAAGGAGTTCGAGGAGGCCTACCGGTTCATCATCGACGACTATCCGGTAGCGCCAAGAGAGATCGGCCTCTTCCTCCCCTGTGCCGTGCGGAAACCCTACAGCCAGAGCCCGAGCCACAGACTCTTCCGGCGGATCATCGACGGCGTCCTCGCCCCGGAGGAGTATCACATCGTCATCTTCGGCACCTGCGGAACCGTCCCCGCGGAGCTCGAGTGCATGTACCCCTACCGGAACTACCACTACATGCTCGGCAAGACCACGGACGAGCGGATCCGGCGGGACTTCCACCGGATCGAGGTCTACCGGCTGAAGGGCTACCTCGAGAAGACCCGGGAGACCTACCGGCACCGGCTCGCCTACTGCATCGGGCCGTTTCGGAAGGCGATGGTCGAGGCCGCGGAAGCGACCGGGATCGCCGTCGACCTCCTCCCCTCCGATCCGATGATCGAGCGGCTCTACGACATCGACTGCCCCTTCCCGGAGGGCAGCCTCTCGATGCAGGGCTACATCGACGAGTTCCGCGAGGGGCTCGTGAGGCTGGCGGGGAAGCTACACGTCGGGGGCACGACGGCTCTGGAAGGGTGCCCGGAGCGGCGGGGGCCGGTGAGGGCGTGATTGGGTGCGAAGGAAAAGAGTTGTTTAAAATTCGTTGACTGCCTTCTAGTCTCCTTCGATTGCACCTGGCACCGATTTCAGGGGGATATCGCCGAGAGGGGGGTGGGGACAGGGGAGGGGGGAATACTCCCCCCTTCGCACCTATCGGTGCTCAAGCTCGCTTCACTCGCACTCCCCGTCAGCCCCTTCCCCAGGGGCGATAGCCACCACGGTCCACTGCACCGGGCTTTCTCCTCGCTTCAGTCGCTCTGTTCGTCGTGGCTAACTCACAACTTCAGGCATATAATCCAGGGTATTTGCAGTCTCACTCAATCGAAATAGTATCAAAACCCCCTCACTTCGGCTTATACCGCCCCCACTTCTCGAGCGCCTCCGAAAGTGCGGGAGCCTTCTTCGCCTTCTCCTCAAGCGTCTCCCCCTCCTTCCAGGCCTCGATCGCCTGCATGGCGGCCTCTGCGCCCGCCCGCGTCCCCTTCGGGTGGCCGTGGATGCCGCCGCTGACCAGGAGAACGAGTTCGCTGCCGTAGATGTCGAGGACGTCCGGCACGAGCCCGGGGTGGAGGCCGCCCGACGAGACCGGGAAAGCGGACTTGATATTACCCCAGTCCTGGTCGAGGGCCATGTGGTCGACGGCGTTCGTATGCTTCTCCCGGAGCATGTCCGCAAGCACCGTGGCCTCCGCCCGGGTGCCGACCAGTTTGCCCACAGCGGTCCCGGTGTGGATCTGCGCAACACCGACGAGCCGCATCATCTTCGCCAGGAACTGCATCGTGATCCCGTGCTTCTCGTCCCGGTCGAAGGCCGCGTGCATCGCCCGGTGGGCGTGGATCGCAAGCCCGAGGTCGGAGCAGTAGTCCCGGAGGGTCGCGACGGCAGCGGTTCCGGCAACCACGACGTCGATCATCGCGTAGTTCCAGCCGTAATCGGCAAGCATCTTCGCCCGCTTCTCCATCGTCTCGGTGTCGGCGGTGATGTTGATGAACGCGGACTTCACGTCGCCGGTCTCCTGCTCGGCCCGATCGCGCATCTTCGCCATCGCCCGGACGCGGTCATCGAACCGGTTGAACGACTGGGACGTCAGGTTCTCGTCGTCCTTGACGAAGTCGAACCCGCCCATCCAGGTCTCGTAACCGACCTCTGCGTGTTCCTCTGCCGTGAAGCCTACCTTCGGCTTCGGCACCGCTCCCGTGAGCGGCCGCCCCCGGATCTTCATCATATCCCGGATCCCCTCCATACCGAAGTGCGGGCCTTTGAAGTGGCGGAGGTATTCGGCCGGGAGCGAAGCGTCGATCAGCCTGAGACGGTCGAGCGCCTTCATCCCGAAGACGTTCCCGGCGATCCCACTCAGGAGCTGGGCCGCGTTCCCCTCCTCCCAGAGGGCGAGCGGGTATGCGATCTTCACGTAGTTCCCCTCGATCTCGAACGCCTTCGCCTGGAGATCCCGCATCCGGGGCGGCAGGGTGAAGAGCGTCGTCCAGGTTCCGGTCGAACTCTCCGACGCGATCCTCCCGACCGCCTCTTCCTTGCTGATCCCCGCCGCAGGCTCGAAGTAGTAGAGGGCTACGAGCTCGTCCGGGCCCGGGGTGTGGTTTAAATCAACAAACTCTTCGTACCAGTCAATCGCCATAGAATCACCTCTTGAAGGAAGGGGTGCCCGGGTAGAAAAACCTTCCATTCGGAGCAGGGTAAAGAACGCTGCAATCACTTTCTCCCCGCAGGCGCCGGGTTTATCTGCCGGCGGGTCGAGAGGAAAGCAGAAGGAGTCTTATGGAACGAAAAGCCGATAATTTGCGCCCGCTCTTCGATTACGATGCAGAGAGACCGCCCGCGATCGAGATTGGCGGCACCGACATCTCGGTCCGCGACCTGACCTACCAGACTGCCCCGGGCCGGGGGGTTCGGGCCTACCTGGTGACCCCGGCAAGAGAGGAGGGGACGCGTTCTGCTGCCGTCCTCTACCTCCACCCGGGACTTGGTTCCCGCGCCACGTTCCTCGCCGAGGCCGTGGCCCTTGCCGGGATGGGTGCGGCCTCCCTGCTCGTCGACGCTCCCTGGGCCGCCGATACGGCAGCAGCCTGGGGTCAGGCAGTCACAGATCCCGAGGAGGCCGTGCGGGAGCATAACCGGACGGTGATCGACCTTCGCCGGGGGATAGATCTCCTCGTAGCGCAGCCGGGCATCGATCCGGACCGGATCGGATTCGTGGGCCACAGTGTCGGGGCGCTTTTCGGGGCGGTGCTCGCCGGCGTCGATCGGCGTCTTCGCGCCGCCGTCCTGATGGCGGGCACCGGAAGGTTTGTCGACGTCGCCGCGGTGAACCTGCCCGACCTGCAGGGCGAGAAATTCGAGCACTACCGCCGGACGCTCGCGGAACTCGACCCTGCCGTCTGGGTCGGCCGTGCCGCACCCACCCCGCTCTTCTTTCAGGCCGCTCTTCGCGACGAGTTCTTCACGGAGGAGCAGGCCCGGGAGTTCTTCGAGCAGGCGGGCGAACCGAAGTCGCTCGAATGGTACGACGCGGGCCATCTCCTTGACGAAGCAGCCCGCCGCGACCGTGTCGCGTGGCTGGCCGGGGTGCTCTCGCTGGAGCGTTCCCGGTAGCGGGAAAGAAGGGGCAATTGCTACGAATGCAATTTTTTGTTATAAAGGGTAAACATTTTTATGTGGTGAGTTCTTACCCATACGTGGCCAGGCGACGACGGAACCTGCCTGCGCCTCGTCCACCCACCCTGCAGCGCGCTACTGCATGTCCTTCATACACCCCGATCACTTTTTAGCGTCACTCGGAGATCCCATCGAGAACCTTCTCGATCCTGTCCACCTTCGCCTCGATCCGCTCCATCGACTGCCGCAGCATCTGGAGTTCCCCGCCGGCCGCACCGCTCTTCTGTCCCGCCGCACTCGCGATCTGGTCTTCGATCCACTCCTTGAGCCTTACAACGATGATGAAGAGCAGCGTCAGAACACCAAGATTAATGATAACGTAGACGGAACCGGCAAGCACGGCATTCAAGGAGTTCGAATCGCCAAACAAGCCGGCAATAAGGCAGCTGATCACGAGCAATGCAATAACGGCGCCCCACAGCGCCTTCAGGTAGAGTTTCCACCTATCCTGTCTCATCCTTTGACCTCTCTAACGACACAATCAAATCCAGGTTCAGCACCACCTCAAACGGCACCGCCCGGTAGCACCTCCGGAGATACGGGGGTTCGTCCGACGTCCTGCTGTTCCCTTCCGCAAAACCGAGTTTCTCGAGCTGCCGGAGATAAATGGCGGCCAGCGGGCGCGATATGCCGAGTTCTTCGGCAATCTCGCGGGCATACTTCTCTTCGGCCGCGATTGCCCCGAGTACGGCAAGTCGCTGCTCGTTCCCGAGCAGGGAGAGCAGCCGCGCCAGTTCGGGAAGGGTGCTGAAAGACAATGTCAACATGTGTTAATTATTTTTTACACATATGAGTGTTGCGATACCGCATCCTGTATGCCGCCGGGGTCTCTATCGTCTCGCCACGCAGAGCGAAGGTAGTATGACCGAACGTATCGGGGAACCAGACGTTACGTGGAGGTCGGGTTCGGGGAGAACTTCCGGGAGGCATATGCCGCGCCGGAATCGTCCGGTGGATCAGGATAGGTGGGTGTAGGAGATCCACGTTACGCGTTCTCCCCGCCGGCATCGGATCCGGCCTTATGCGGTTGATGGCATCTGCATGGGCATCGGCCGGACCCGGGGTATTCGGGGCAATCACAGTACATGCCTGCGTGGTTTCGGCCGTGGATCTTCTCCGGTTCGCCGCACATGCCGGAAGCACGGTGACTGCCGGGAAGAACCGCTTCCGGCCCGATAAACACGTTGCCCCTGCGGTGGGAATGGTTCCGCACCGACGTACAGGAAGTCGGCCCGGACGGGGATATATTGCTACGGCGGCCGCGGTAGGATCATTGAACCACGCGGTTCAATGCATCCCGGGGAGATCCCTGATGTATTCGAGCGCGAGCAGCGCGTCCTCGCGTTTCCGGTCGACGGCATGCTCGTCGGCAAACGTCAGAAACCGGGCGAGGTCGTCCGGGTCCGTCTTCCCTTCAGCCGCCTCGACGACCGCGTCGTAGGTTCGTTCCGGAAAATAGAGTGCCCTGGCGGCCTCAAGGAGCGACCCCGCCGCGTCGGCACCGATAACCCCGCACTCCAGTGCCCGCTGGATGGTCGCCCGGATATTCACGAGCGGCTCGGAGAGCGGCATGAACGTCTCGGGATCGAAGAGGAGCGCCACCTCGTCGTCGGCGACGAGCCTCCCCTCCCGGTAGGCACGATAGATCTCCCCGACACCCTCCATCCCGAGGCTGTCGAGTTCCGCAGCCCGGAGCGCTCCCATGCTGGAGGCGCCGACGACCCGCACCCCGGCCCGGAGCGCGGCCAGGACCTCACGGTGGGCGACGGCGCAGTCCTGGAAGAAGACGCCGTCGATCAGCCCGATGATCCGGGCTCCGGCACGTGCGGCCTCCAGTATGTCGCCCCGTTTCGCCGGAGGACGGTACTCGGCGTCGAGGATCGTCCGGGCGGCCGCAAGGTCACAGCTGGGACCGAGGAAGACGACGACTTCGTGCGTCACGGCACCTCCTGCCCATCCGGTCCTGATCCATCGCGTACATCTCCAGCCCCGGCACGATCACCCGGACGACCGGGATGCCGATCTCCGGCCGGGTGAGGTCGACCACGATCACCCGGGAGAGCCCGGCCGCATCGAGCCTTTCGGTGACGTGGTGGATGTCGGTGAGGAAATCGTCGCTGTCAAACGACGGCATCTGCGAGAACCGGACGACTTCGGACTCCGCGAACCAGTGCCGGTTCAGCCGTTTCGTCCGGTCGTAGCCGATCCTCTTCCTGACGTCCGCCGTATCGGTATCCTCGCGTGCACCATGGATCTGCGTCAGCCTGCTCTGCGCAACCTCCGTGAGCGCCCGGAGAACCGCGATATGGGCGCTCGTGTGCGACCCCATCCCGATCGTGAGGAGCGTGGGGTCTTTGAGCACCACGTCGTCGGCCACCGCGGCCACCGTGGGGATCCCGATATCGCTCGTGATGTCCTTGAGGGTGACCTCGACGCCGGCGGCCGCGAACTTCGCGAGCAGGTCGGCGGCGAGCCCGTCGTCGATCCCCTCGATCCGGGGGCCGGTGTTCCGGGTCACCTCCACGAGCGACCAGGCGTCGCGCTCGACCACCTCCATCAGGGCGTGGAAGGTCGCCTCCTCGAGGGTGTTTCCGGAGGCAAGCCCGTTGGTGTTGGTCCGAAAGAGGCGGCCATAGGTCGCCGGGAGGGGGTGGTAGACCGCGTGGGCGGGAACGAGCACCTCCTCCTCCTGGACGATGTCGTATCCTTTGACCCAGGGAACCACGATGTCGGCCGGAACCCGGCCAGGGAGGATCAGGTCCGCGGGGTCGAGCGCGTTCTCCCCGGCCGAGATCTCGCTGTATCTCCCGATTACCGGCTCCCGGTTATCCATCTCGCCCGAGTAGCGCTCGATCCCCTCCATCATCGCCGAGACCTCCGCCTCGACGGGGGTGGCGCCCTTGCCGTTGTAGACCGATATCGCTCCCGCTTCAGCGGTCGGCCGGATGCTTGAGAAGACCGGGATCCCGATCCGGTCGAGGTTCGTGATGTCGGCGACGCGGGTGATCCCCGCCACGGGGAGCCTCTCCCGTGCCAGACGGAGCGTCTCCTCGGGCGGAACCGTGCGCTGGGTCTCCTTCGCGTAGGCCTTCCTGCACGACTGCAGCCGGATCATGCGTCGCCCCCGTGGGACTCGCCCGGAACCCAGCGCTCGCCGCCCTCGCCGATCTCCTTCTTCCAGATCGGCACGCTCTCCTTGATCCGCTCGAGAATATACTCGCAGGCGTCGAAAGCCTCCTTCCGATGACCTGCGCCGACGACGATGAGGAGGATGTTCTCCCCGACCCGGAGCCTGCCTATCCGGTGGATGATCTCGACGGCCGCTATGGGGTATCGGGCAAACGCCTCGTCCCGGATCGTCTCAAGTTCCCTCACCGCGACCTCCTCGTAGGCCTCGAGTTCCATAACCTCCGTCCCGCCGTCGTCCCTGACGGTGCCGAGGAAGGTGACGAGAGCGCCCATATCGGGCTTCCGCACCCGGTCGATCACGGCATTCACATCAAAATCGTCTTCTGTTACGCCGATCATTCCAGTCTCCTCCGTCACCCGCCCGCCACCGGCGGGAAGAGTGCGACCTCATCCCCGTCAGCGAGGGCGAGCGTCATGGCCTCCGCACGCCGCACACGTTTGCCGTTGTGCATCAGGATCACGTATCCCCGGAGTTCTCCGCTCTCTTCAAAGAGCGCCTCCCCGGCCTGCTCCGAGGTCTCGGCGACCGCCGCAAGGAGCCGGCTCATCGTCGCCCCTTCGGGAACCTCGAGCGTGAGATCGCTCCCGATTGCCTCCCGCAACCGGGCAAAAGCCCTTACCCGAACCTGCATACTTCCCCTCCTCAGCGCCCCCTGTTTCCACACGCGCTGCAGTCATCCTGCCGCTCTACGGGCAGGATCGCCGTCGTGGCGGCCCGCCCGTCCCAGATGAGAAGCCGGCCGGTTAGGAGATCGCCGATGCCGGTGACGTACTTGATCGCCTCGTTTGCCTGGACAAGCCCGATGATCCCGGGCGTGGTGCCGACAACGGGGATGACCTCCTCCCCGGGCGGGGCTACCGGGAAGATGCACTCGAGGCAGGCCGTCTGCCCGGGGACGATCGTCGTCACCTGTCCGTCGAATCCCCTGACCGCCCCGTGGATGAGCGGCACGCTGTTCCGGAGCGCCACCCGGTTGAGGATGTAGCGCGCCGCGAAATTATCGGTGGCGTCGACGATGAGGTCGGCCCCGCCCGCGAGTCGGGCGGCGTTTCCTTCATCGAGGGTTGCCCGGGTGGCAACGACCGTGACATCCGGGTTCTGCGCCCGGATCTTCTCGGCCGCCGACTCGACCTTCGCCCGCCCGACGTCGTGGTCGGCATGAAGCACCTGCCGGTTCAGGTTGGTCCGGTCCACGACATCGCCGTCGACCAGCCGGATCTCGCCGATACCGGCGGCGGCAAGGTAGAGGGCGACGGGACAGCCGAGCCCGCCGGCCCCGACGATGACGACCCGGGCACGTCCGAGCCGTTCCTGCGCCTCCTCCCCGAAGAGCGCGACCTGCCGCCGATAACGTTCCGGTTCCCGATCCGTGAGCATCTTCTCTCACTCATCCTCGCTGTGGAGAGGCAACGTTCGCATCCGCAGATGAGTACGCAGTTTATGTGGTGTCCACGCCGATTTGAACGTTGTGATCCCACGAAACTGCCCCTGCCCGGGGTCTCTCCCGGCGGCCGCAACGGGAGAGCCGCACCCGCCACGGACAACCCTCCTCCCGGGAAATGTATATAACCTAGAGGATGGATAATCCGAACGACCCTGCAGACAAGCCGGGCGGTGAGTAGAGCATGACGATAGGGCTTATCGACGATGGGGACGCCTGGGACAGATTCGTGGACGAAAGCGCCTCCGGCCGCCTCTTCCACAAATGGGACTTCATGAAGATAACGGAGAAGCATACCGGCTTTCGGTTTCTCCCCTATGGAGTCTTCAAGGGCAACGAGGTGATCGCCGTCATTCCGCTCTTCCGGAAGCAGACGCACGGGGTCAACATTCTCCTCTCCCCACCCCCTCTCCAGTCGGTGGTGCCGTACCTCGGGTTCGTCATGGGCCGCCGTTACGATACCGCCAAGCAGAGCAAGAAGGAGTCGATGCTCAAACTGGTCGGTGACGACCTGGAGAGCGAATTTGCGGCCCTGGCTCCGAACTACCTCTCCATGATCCAGGTTCCGGGTTTCATCGATGTTCGACGGTTTCTCAGGGAGGGGTACCATGCCCGGCTCCATTTCACGTATCTGCTCGCACTCGATCCGCCGCTCACCGAGATCTGGAACAGTTTCTCCTCCAACCTCCGGACCAAACTGCGAAAGGTCGAGAAGAACGGTTACCACCTCGAGAAGAGCACCGATCTCTCGATCTTCTACTCCACGGTCTCGGAGCGGTTCAGCGATCCCGACATGAACATCCCGATGATCAGCCGCACCTACTTCGAGGAACTCTTCCGGGCATATCCCGACGACCTCGGGCTCTACTACCTCTACGATGACGAAGGCGCCGTAACGGGCGTGCAGGCAACCCAGGAGTACAAGGCCTTCACCCTCTGGATGGGGGCCCCGAAGATGACCGCGATGCCCGGCAACGAGTTTCTGCAGTGGCTGCTTCTCCAGCGGGCAAAGGATGAGGGATACCGCCAGATGGAGAACGTCGGGGCGAACAACGAGAACCTGAACCTCTTCAAGTCCAAGTTCAACCCCTCGCTCAACCTCTTCCTGGAGGTGAGCCGGGAAGACCTCATCGGCAGGGTTGCGCGATGGGCCTACAGCACCATCGCGAGCAAGGGTCCGGTGAAGCGCAAGGTCCTCTCCTGCATCGAGTGACGGGCCGGCCCTCCTTACCGGCGCGTCTCTTCCCGGCCTTCGAACCCGGCCAGCGCCGGCGACGGCGGTCTCCCGACGAGCGCCAGGGCATCGGATATCCTGTCGGTGATCGTAAGAGCGCCGCCGGTTCTCTCCCGGTACTCCCGTACGAGGTAGGCAGCGTGGTTGCGATACGTCCGGTCCCGGGTGATGAAGAACAGGTCTTCCTCGAGGTTGGCAAGCAGCGTCTCCCAGATGAGCTCGTCGCCGATGGTATCCGTCCCCGTGCTCTTTGGCGGGTTACCGAGAAGCTTGCGGCGGTGAGCCCGCGTAACGAGTTCGTCGGTTCGGCGATAGACCTGCACGGCAGGATCCCCGAATAGGGCGGTGAACGCCCGGGCAACCGGATCGGCGGCGGGATCTGTGATCATGATCTCGATATCGCTGTAGAGGGCGCCGATAGCCCTGTCGTACTCTATAGCGGCACGCTGCAGCTCTGCTGCATTCGGGTAGCCACGCATGATGGACGGCAGACGAATCTCGCCTGCCTCCCGCCTCCGCAGATCGTCCGCGATCCGGTCGAGGATACGCGACCGGTTGCGGAGGAACTCGTCGATGATGATGTCGGGGAAGACAAGGTGCTCCGCCAGCGCACCGAGATCCGCAACGATCTCTTCCGGATCCTCGCCGGCCTCGTAGAGTTCGAGAAAGAGATTCGTATCGATACATATCGCAGTCATACCACCGTCGAAGATGCCGCAGGGCGAGATAATGGTATCCGGAGCCGCCGTCATTAGCGAGTGTACCGACCGTCCAGGCAGACAGGGCGGACCCGGGAGCTATAAAAATCCTTTATTTTCCAGGAATATCAGCAACAATGCCGAATCAAAATGCTTAAGGATTATATCGCCCATCACTCCATAATGGGGTGGTGCATGTATCGTATTCTTGTAGTCGATGACGAACCGGCACTTCTCGAACTGAACCGGATCTACCTGGAGCAGTCGGGGAACATGCAGGTCGATACGACGCCGTCATCGCTGCAGGTTCTCGAAATGCTCTCGAAGGCCCCCTACGACGCTATCGTTGCCGACTACGAGATGCCGGAGATGGACGGCATCACGCTCTTAAAAGAAGTCCGCAACAGGGGCCTCTCGATACCGTTCATCATCTTCTCCGGCCGCGGCCGCGAGGATGTCATCATCGAGGCGCTCAACAACGGGGCGGACTTCTACCTCCAGAAAGGCGGCAACCCCTCCGCCCAGTTTGCCGACCTCCGGAACATGATCCTTCAGGCCGTCCGGAGGAGACAGGCCGAAGACGAGGCAAAACAGGCTGGAGACCTGTACCGGAGCGTCTTTGAACATACCGGCTCCGCCACCATCATCATCGAGGGCGACATGACGATCTCCCTCATGAACAGTGAGGGCGCCCTCCTTTCCGGCTATTCACGGGAAGAAGTGGAAGGGAAGATGTCCTGGACGACCTTCGTCGCTCCGGAAGACCTGCAACGGCTGGCGAGTTACCACCGGCAGCGGCGGACGGAACCCGACTCAGTGCCGAGAACCTATGAGTTCCGCCTGCTCGACCGACAGGGCAGAGAGAAGGATATGCACCTGACGATAGGCGCCATTCCAGGAACGGATCGCTCCGTTGCGTCCATGATCGATGTCACCGACCGGAAACGGTTCGAAGAAGAGCTGAACCTGGCGCACGAGGAGATGATCGCGGCCTTCGAGGAGGCGAAAGCGGGCCAGGAGGCGCTCGAGGCGCAGTGCCGCGAGATGGAGGATTACCAGGCAAACCTCCGGGGCATCATAGACTTTCTTCCCGACCCGACGTTCGTGCTCGACCGCACGGGAAAGGTCATCATCTGGAATCGAGCACTCGAGGATGTGACCGGGGTCACGAAGAGCCAGATCATCGGAGCGGGCCCGGAAGCCATCTGCAGGGCGATGCCCGGACTCCGGTCCCCGCTGGTGGCGGAGACCGTCCTCTCCCGGGGGGGTGGCGAGAGCATCGCCCGCGAGGTTCATATCACGTCGCCCCGCACGGGGGAGGGTGTCTGCCTCTCGGCAAAAGCATCGCCGCTCTACGATGCGCAGGGACGGCTCTCCGGGGTAATCGAGTCCCTGCGGGATATCACCGAGTCGAAACGGATGGAGGCGCAGATCCAGCACAGGATGGAACTCGAGCGGATAGTGGGATCGATCTCCACGCGGTTCATCGGCCTCGCGCCGGCAGACCTCGACGCCACCCTGGAGGAGACACTCCGGGTGCTCGGGTCGTTCCTCGATGTCGACCGGAGTTACATCTTCCGCTTCTCCCCCGATCTCATCGGCGTAGAGAACACCCACGAGTGGTGTGCGGAGGGGGTCGAGCCGCAGCTTGAAGTGCTGCAGAACCTGCCCGACGGCGTGATCTCCTGGGGGATGGAGCAGATCAAGGCCCGGAAGTCGATCTGCATCACGGATATTGCCGATCTGCCACAGGAGGCAAAGGCGGAGCGCGAATTTTTCCTGGAATATGGGGTTGTATCGATCATCCTGGTGCCGATCGCGACCGCCGACGAGATCCTCGGGGCCATCGGGTTTGAGACCACCCGCAAAGCACGGGCCTGGTCGGACGAGGACATCACGCTGCTTGAGATCGTCGGCAACCTTTTTGCCGATCTCTTCTCCCGGATTCGCGCCCAGGAGAGGCTACACGAGAGCGAAGAAAGATTCAGGAGCCTCGTGGAGCGGTCGCACGACTGCTACATCCGTGTTACGACGAAGCCGCAGACGATCGAGTACATCAGCCCCTCATGCGAGAGTCTGACCGGATACACCCGGGAGGAGATCCTGAGCAATCCAAATTTCATCAGGCGGTTGATTCACCCTGAAGACCGGAAGATATTCTCCACCCTGCTCAAGGAACGGGACGCATGCGCTCGCCAGCCGTACGTCTTCCGGATACGCCGGAAAGACGGGCGCTACATCTGGGTTGAGATCTGCACCATCCCCGTCTACGGGAACAATGGACACCCGATAGCGATCGACTATGCGGTTCACGACATCGACGCCTGGAAACAGACCGAGGCGGCGCTCATCCAGGCAAACAAGAAACTCACCCTGATGAACAGCATCGTGCGGCATGACATCTTAAACCAGGTCACGGTGGTGCTCGGGCATATCGCCCTCCTCCGGGAACAGCCGCTCGATCCGACCGTCGCCGGCGCCCTCGAGAAGCAGCAGGCCGCCGTCGAGATCATACAGTCGCAGATCGGGTTCACGCGGGATTACCAGGATCTCGGCATCCGGGCTCCCCGGTGGTTCCCCGTCGAGCCCCTGGTCACCGGTGCCTCAAAAGCGCTTCGGCCGATCGGGATCCGGATCTCCACCGACCTTGACGGGCTCTCTATCTACGCCGACCCGCTCCTCTCTTCCGTCTTCTTCAATCTCCTGGAGAACGCCGTGCGGCACGGCAGGACAGTAACCGAGATCCGTGTCACGGTCGTGCCGGACGGCGATGGAGCCCGGATTGTCTGGGAGGATAACGGGGTCGGCGTCCCCGGAGAGTATAAGGGTCGGATATTCGATCGAGGTTTCGGGAGCCATACGGGGCTCGGACTTTTCCTGGTGAAAGAAGTCCTCTCGATCACCGGGATCAGCATCACCGAGACCGGCGAGCCCGGGAAAGGAGCGCGGTTCGAGATGGCGGTCCCGGAGGGGAACGTCCGATACGGGTGACGCCACCAAAAAAGAGACGAGCGGCAGGTCTTTGTCCTACCGCCGCCCGTACTTCCTGAACATATACCAGAGCCCTGCACCGATCCCGGCCATCACCAGGATGCCGAGCACCGCGACGTAGGACTGTTCTTTCACCACGATCCGGTACTCGTCCTCTTCTTCGTCCTGGTCGCTTTTTGCCAGCGCGACGATCTTGTATTCGCCGGCGACGATATCGGCCGGCGGAACCACCGTCACCTGCACCGTCGCCCGTTCGCCGGCTTCAAGGCTCGCGACCGATGCCGGGTCGACGGTCACCCGCCACCCTTCCGGTGCGCTCATGTTGATCCCGATGTTCGTCAGCGCTCCGCCGACGCCGGCGTTCGTAACCGTCACATCGAACGTGAGGGTGTCGCCGCGGTTGATCTCGTGGCGGTAGCTCTTCGCGTAGGTCCGCAGATCGTACGACCCCCGGAGCCGGAGCGTCAGGTTCTCCTCATACTCCCGGGCGGAAGAGCCGATCACCGCCGTGAGGTTGTACTCGCCGACACCCACCGAGTAGGGCGGGATGAGATCGAGGTAGAGGGTCTTCTCCTCGCCGGACGGGACGTAGATCTCCGAGACCTCTTCGGTGGCGGTGCTGCTCTCCTTGAACCGGGCATACCACTGCTCGGGGAGGCCCTGGACGGCAAGGGTATAGGTATCGTCGTTTCTGCCCGTGTTCTTCAGGGTCATCTCGTACTGCGGGTTGGTGCCGATCGCCGTTATCCGGGACGGGGACTTCACCCGAACCTCGGCAAAGAAGTTCTCTTTCTCGAGCGGCACGATCCCGAGGTCGACCGTCTGGCCGATCCGGATCTCGACATTCTTCTTCTCCCATGCCCGGTATCCGGGCCGGGTGACCTTCACGGTGTAGGTGCCCATCGGGCCGCCGATGGAGACCTTGCCTTCAGCGGTCGCAAGCATCCCCTCGATCCTGGTATCACGGTCGTAGAGGCCGACGTCGGCGCCCTTCACCACGTTACCTTCCTTGTCCACCACGGTGGCCTCGAGCGTTCCCACTTCACCGCTGTGGGTCTTCGTTACCTTGACATAAACCCAGATCGTGCCTTCGCCGATGCCCAGCCGGATGGGATATTCCCCCACCGCGGCATGGCCGGATGTCTCGGCCACCAGACGGACGGTCTTCGTCTCGCCGGCCGGGATCAGCATCCGGTAGACCTCGCGATCGTCGGCCTCGAACCGGATCTTCCAGTTGTCGGTGCCGCGGAACGTCCAGTAGTTGAGGAGGCACGTCCCGGTATCGCCGCGGTTCGTGACCGCGAGATCGAAGACGGCGGTATCGCCCGCCTCGATCACCTCGCCGGGGAAGTCGCACCGGATCTCCGTCGAGAGCGTCCCGCCCTGTGCGGCAGAAACTGCCGGGACAACCGACGTGGCGAGGAGGAGCGCGAGGAGGATGCATAGTGAGGATATTCTATCGATCATCATCTCACCTGATATCCATCCGCATGAACTTCACGTAGGTCGCGGCGAAGAAGGCCGAGGGGAAGACGATCAGCGCGGCGATGTTCATCCAGACCTTGCCAAGGGCACCGGCAAGGCCGGGCTTCTCCTCGGGTGCCGTGTCGTAAGGCGACGCGATCATCGAGGAAAGCTGTGGATTCGTCACCGCGATCGCGACGGTGTAGTAGTTCGTCTGCGGCGAGAGGAGGTTTGAGATATCGCTGATGAATCTCTGTTTCTCGATGTAAGTCTTCATCTCCTCTTCATATGCCTTCCACTCCGGGTCCTCGGCTCCGCCGTATATCACGCTCTGCGCAACGGTGGTGGTAGAATACCCATTGCTGCTCGCGACCCGAACGACTTCTTTGGGCATGGGAGCCATCTCGGGCGGCTCGGGCGGGTCGCCCGCGAAAGCGTTAGCGGCCATCGCCCCGAACATCGGAAGGAGCGAGGAGACGGCGAAGAAGATCACCAGGGTGTAGATCAGCGCGTTCCCGCTCTCTTTTGCAGCCGTCGACATCATGAGCGCGACGGCGAAGTAAGCGAGCAGGAACCCGAGCGAGACCGCCCCGAAGATCAGGATGCCGGCGAACTCCTCCAGCGTCGGGACAACCGAGAAGATGAGGAGCATGGCGATGGCGATGGCAAGCGCAAGCGCCATGGCGAACCCGAGCGCGCCGACGCCCCCGAGTGCCTTGCCGTTGATGATCTCGTCGCGGTAGACCGGGTGCGAGAGGAGCGACTTCAGCGACCGTGTCTCTTTCTCCTTTGAGACCAGGTCGAATCCTATCGCAATGGCAAGAATGCCGCCGAGCATCGTCATGTAACTCATCATGGAGATGAAGACGTACATGATCGAGGGTTTCTGGGGCATCCAGCTCGTGTAGGGGTCGTCGAACTCTTCCATCTGCCGGAGTTGCTCGGTATACGCCTCCAGGCTGTTGTTATACTGTTCGATACCATCGTAGATGCTGATCGTCGATATCACGAGGAGCAGGCCGAGGATGATGGCAAAGCGCCTGCTGGTGATGTGGTCGGAGAACTCTTTTCTTGCTACGTTGAGCAATCGGTCAAGTGCCATCATCTACCTCCGGTAGGCCGCCATGAAGACGTCCTCGATCTCGGGCTCCTCAAGGCGCATCTCGCGAACGTGCAGCCCCTGCTCGAAGAGGGATGCGGCAAGCCGGTCACGGATATCGGCCTTCGCCCGGACAACCGCACGGTTGCCGTTTCCTTCGACGGAGAGGATCGCGGGGTCGTCGATCGCCGGCAGGTGCTCCCGGGTCTCGACGACGATCCGGACGGCATCGCCGTCTGCGGGTGCCAGCGCCCGGGCGACCTCTTCGAGCGTCCCCTGCGCGGCAAGTTTTCCTTTCGCGAGGAGCCCCACCGTCCGGCAGACCTCCCTGACCTCCGAGAGGATGTGGGAGGAGACGAAGATCGTCTTCCCTTCGCCGGCGAGGTGGGTGACGAGTTCCCGGTACTCCCTGACGCCCTCGGGGTCGAGGTTTGCCGTTGGTTCGTCGAGGAAGAGCACTTTAGGATCGTTGATCAGCGCCTGGGCGAGCCCGAGCCGCTGCTTCATGCCGCGGGAGTACTCTCCCGCCTTCTGCGTGACGCCGTCGAGACGGACGAGTTCGAGCAGTTCGGCGATCCGCTCCTTTCTCGCTTTCGCATCCATCCCGTAGAACCGGGCGAAGTAGTCCAGGTTCTGCTCGCCGGTCATGTTCCCGTAGAACCCGACGTCTTCGGGGAGGTAACCGATGATCTCCTTCACCTTCAGGGGGTCTTTCGCGACCTCGATACCGTCGACGAAGCACCGGCCACCGGTGGGCTCGATCATGCCGGTGAGCATCAGGATCGTCGTGCTCTTTCCCGCTCCGTTCGGGCCGAGGAAACCGAATATCTCGCCTTCCCCGACCACGAGATCCAGGCCGTCGACGGC
This sequence comes from Methanoculleus horonobensis, assembly GCF_001602375.1. Taxonomy (NCBI): domain Archaea; kingdom Methanobacteriati; phylum Methanobacteriota; class Methanomicrobia; order Methanomicrobiales; family Methanomicrobiaceae; genus Methanoculleus; species Methanoculleus horonobensis. The sequence continues at coordinate 182,610 of NZ_BCNY01000013.1, forward strand.
TGATTTTCCATTGTATACTTTCGTGAGATTCTCCGTTCGTATCATTTCACACCCCCGCCAGGGTCGGTTTGGCGGCGTCCTACTGCAGACTACGACACCCTCTTATTAACGTTTTCTGTGACAATCGTCTACACTTCGGGAAGGGATGGCGATTTCAGCCTCTATGGTTTTACGATTACTCCGGCAGAGTCCTGAGATACGCCGTGAATCGGACGCTGGACTGCGTATCAGCCCTCGCGCGGCACCAATCATAAGTCCTGCAGCGACGTCCCCCGAGGATACGGGTCATTCTCGATCCTCGATTTGGCGTTCGGCGACAGAGTATAGGGAGGATTGGGAGATAAGGCGATGGTAAACTACGAAAAAAATCGAACCTACCCATGGCAGGCATTCGAGCACCGGCAGGGCGGGGGGCTTCGATAACGGGTATCCACAGCCGCCCGACCGCCCTTCTTCCTCAAGACCCCCGGGGAAGGGTCGCAATGCAAAAACCTTTTCTTCCGCCGGCCTGAAGGTTCTCTTGATTGATATGAGAAGGTTATTCGGTGCGGCAGCGGTCGCCGTGCTCCTTGTCCTGGTGCTCGCGGCGGGATGCATGTCATCCCAGCCACCGGCAGGCTATGTGACGATTCGGAGCGTCGATGTCAGCATCCCGGACGGCCAGCCGCCGTCGAACGTCACCCGGGTCGTTGCGGTCCCCTACCTCGACGCGGTCTACGACGACGTCGACGGCGTCGACCTGCAGGTCATTGCAAAAGAGGCAGGGACGGATATCGTCGTCGAGGAGACGGTTCTCTCCATCGGCACCCTGACATCGGGGAAGACCACGAAGAAAGAGATCACGCTCACGCTCGAGAACGGCCGGGGTTACGATATCTGGGTGACGATCTGGCAGGACGGGCGTATGCGGGAGTCGGGTTCGGTGAACGTCTTCCTCCCCGACAGGACGGTCGCTACGCAACGACTGGCCTACTCGCTCCTCACCGTCTCCGCGATCGACGTCATGACCCCCGAGATCGACGCCGACCCGATCACGCTCGAGATCATCACCGGGATCGCAAACAGCGGCGGTTCTTCCGGGAACCTCATGATGGAGATCCGGGCGGTCAACCTCCAGACGGGGATCACGGCCGTCCGCGAGTCCCGGCCGCTCGGGACGATCCCCGGTGACCTGGGCGTCGAAAAAAGGGTGAGCATCACGGTGCCGAACGGCTACGATTACGAGATCCGCATCCGGCTCGTCGAGGACGGCGCGGCCTTCGCGACCAGCACCGGCCGGATCACCCTGGCCCCACAGCCGCAGGTGATCCTCGCCGACGGTTCGGTCCTCAGCCCCACGAGGAGCACGTCGCCGGTCGCTCTCCCGTTTCCGACCCCGGCCCCGACTCCGGGGAAGCCGTCCTCCGCGCAGGTAGGCCAGTTCCGGGTGCAGAGCAGCGGTGCGCCGACGCCGACGTACTCACCCGGGTTTGAGGCCGCACTTGCCGCCGCCGGGCTCTTCGGTGCCGGAATCGCGGTGCTTGCGAGGCGGAGGAGGTAGGATGGCACCGGAGGGCCTCACCGCGTGGAGGGTTTACCTCTACGCCGTCTCGTTCATCACGCTCATCGTCGCGATCCTGGGTGCCGTGAACCTCATCGCGATCGGGATCGAGGTCTTCGTCTACCCGGCCCCCCAGCCCTACCCGGTGCCGCAGTACTACCCCGAACTCCCCGGGAGCGTGGCGCAGGTCGTTGTGGGGCTCATCGTCTGGGGTTACCACTGGATGCTGCTTAAAAAAGAGCACTGACAGGGATTCACTGCTTCCTGAGGTGTCTCGCGGCAATCAGCAGTCCCGCGGCCGCGACCGCCGCACCGAATCCGGGGAGCGGGGCTGCCGTTTTTAATGGAAGAGACTGGGGTGCCGGGGTATATGAGGGTTTCGCGGCCGAAGGAAAGATCCGGGACGCCTATTCTCTCTCGCCCTCTGCCCGCCATCCCCCGTTCGGCACGGTGATCTCGAACCGCGCCCCCTTCCCGAAGACACCGGTCTCCCGGATCGTCATCCCGGTGATCCCGAGGATCTCCGAGACCAGGAAGAGCCCGTGGCTGTGCCGCCGTTTATAGGTCTCGCGGAAGATCGCCTCCTTTTCGTCGTCAACGATGCCGGTGCCGTCGTCCTCGCAGGCGATCGTGAGATCCTGCCCGGCCTTCTCGCACGAGAACCGGATCTCCGTCACCTCTCCGCCGTGGCGGACGGCGTTGTCGATGAGGTTGTAAAAGACCTTCTTCACCATAGGGTCCGCATAGATCTCAAAGTTCCCGAGATCTGTCAGAACCCGGAGATCCGGCGGGAGGGTGAGTTCCGCGACGCTCTCCCGGATGAGGGACTCCGGCCGCTGCCAGGCGGGCTCCTTCAGGCCCATGTCCTGGTAGTCCCGGCTGAACTCGATCTGCTTCTGGATCTCGCCGACGGCGGCGTGAGCACGCTCCAGACAGGTCTGGAGCCCGGGATTCTCGTTATCCTCCCCGGCAAACTCGATGTAGGCGCGTGCGACGGTGATCTGGTTGAGGATGTCGTGGCGGGTGATCCCGGAGAGAAGGTTTAGTTTCGCGTTCGCCCGGGCAAGCGCCGCCTCGGCATACTGCTGCTCGGTGATGTCCTCTCCGGAACTCAGGATCCCGCAGACAGCGCCGTTCCCGTCACGGAGCACGGTGTTGTGCCACGCGATGATTCGCTCGCCGCCATCTACGGTGGCGACCGGCATCCTCACGCGCTCGTTCACCCCGATCTCGCCCTGCATCAGTTCCGTGAAGAGCGCACGGCAGCGCTCCCGCTCGGTCGGCGGGATGAACCGCTCGGTCCAGGGCTCGCCAACGGCCGCATCCGCCGGGCAGCCGAGAACCTCGGACGCCCGGCGGTTGATCAAGGCGACCTGCCCGCCTCTGTCGATGACGACGAAGAGGGCTCCGGCAATATCCAGGTACTGCGCGAGACGGTTCTTCTCCCGCCTGAGCCGCTCCTCGCTCGATTTCAGGCCGGTAAAGACCAGCGCGTAGGGCTGCCGGATCCCGGTCTCGACGAACGCAACGTAGATGAGCCCGAACGAGAGCACCATCAGGAGGTGGCCGATCATGTTTGAAAGCCCGTAGACGCTGATATAGAGCGTAAAGGCAAGCTCCGAGGCGATCAGCACGAGGACGGCCGCGAGCAGGTGGGCCACCACCCGGGGCGAGAATGCATTTCGCACCCGGTAGACGGCGACCGCCCCGAGGGCGAGCAGCGCCGCTATAATATACTCGCTCCAGATCTTGAACGGCGTCAGCCCCGAACCCACGATGTAGCAGTCGGGAAAGACCGGGACGACGAAGATCGAGAGGAACAGGAGCACGGTGACCCCGGCAAACGCGGCGAACACCTCCCGGGGACCGGGGTTTCTCCGGAGCAGGAGAGGCGCGGCAAGCAGCGTCCCGGCGAGGAGGTAGCGCGAGGCGATCCAGAGCTGCGTCGGGAGGTTTGCGTCGTAGCCGGCGAAGATCCCCATGCCGTCATACGCGAGGGTGTGGACCAGTTCGATGCCGGCCACGAAGAGCAGCCCGGTGCCGGCGACCAGCAGGTAGCCGTTCTCCCGCATCGTCCGGGCATTCCACGCCACGATGAAGACGCCCGTCGCGATCGCGATGGCAACGAATTCAGCGATCGTGTGGAAGAGGAGGTAACTGTACAGGCTCGTCGCCGCGAGACCGGCCAGAAGCACCGTAAGGACGATGAACGATCGCCAGATGCCGGATTCCGCGGCCCCCTGTTCTATGCGGCCCCACCGGCTCTCCGCTCCGCTCCGGGCTGCATGTGCCGACGGATCTCTTCGCATTGAGTTGCTTTGCATGGTTCTTTCCCGGCTGGGGCGAGCCCCTCGACGTTTCGCTCAAATCCCGCCCCGGGGGTGCGACGCCAGGGCCCGGAGCATCCGCCCCGTTTTCATTCTACTAATAATATATTTGATGAAACATCAATGTATTGGATACAATAACTAACAGATTTGAAATAATTCAAGAAAACGAGGAATATATTCTTAGAACCAGGAGGACGACTCCCATGCTGATTGAGATAGGCCCGGAAGAGACCGTTACACCAGTTCATTCCTCCGCAGAAACTCCCGGATGTCGCGGGACTCGACCCAGCCCTCGTCGAGCTGTCTGACGATCGCGTTGATCCGGTCAACCTGCTCCCGGATCTTTTCCGACATCGCCTCATCGTCGGCAAGATCGGCCATGCCCAGGATCACCTGCAAAGGCAGCCGGATATGATCCGCGAGAACTGCAAACTGTTCGATATTCTGCTCGATCTGGTAGAACGCCTGCAGCCGCATATCCTCGTAGCGCACCCGCTCCGAGACGTCCCGACCAACGATCTGCACGCCCACAACGAGGCCCTCCTCCACGATCGGAGACTCGTTCAGTTCGAGGAACGCCACCGACCCGTCTTTGCGGCGGAACTCGACCTCAAGCCCCTCGACCGGTTCGCCCCGGGCGATCTTCTCCCGTCCCTCCTCCCAGACGGGGAGGGACGAGGGGGCGACATAGTCTTGACACCTGCGGCCGATCAGTTCATCGGGGGTATACCCGAGGATGCGGGCCACCGCCGGGGAGATGTAGGTGATCCCCCGGTCATGGTAGCAGGTGTAGATCATATCAAAACTCCGCTGCGCAATCTGGCGGAACCGCTCCTCGCTCTCCCCGAGAGCGTTCTGCATCTCCCGCCAGTCGGTGATGTCCTCCAGCATCGCGATGACCAGGCCTCCCTCTCCGGAGTCGTGAAGCAGCGACGTGGTCAGCCGCCCCCAGACGATCCTGCCGTCCTTCGTCAGGTAGCGCTTCTCCCGGCGGATGCCCTTCCTCAGGACGGTCTCCTGGTGGAGAGAACCGGCCTCCTCCCGGTCGGGGGGGTAGATCAGGTCGTACGACCGCATACGATACAGTTCGTCCTCATCGTAGCCGAACATGCGCACGAGCGCCGGGTTCGCCTCCATGATCCGCCCGTCCGGGTCGATGAGCGCGATCCCGGTGCCCGCCTGCTCGAAGATCCCCCGGAACCGCTCTTCGCTCTTCCGCAGGGCAAGTTCCGCCTTCTTCTGCTCGGTGATCTCCTGACCCGTGACGGCCAGCATTCCGGCCCGCGGCCGGTAGATCTGCAGGTCGTACCACCGTCCGGTTCTCGGCTCCTGCAGCCGCCGCTGCACCGGGAGACCGGTCTCTGCGACCTCTCCGTAGAGAGCACGGGCACCCTCGCGGATCGCCGGGAAGATATCGAAGAGTCGCTGCCCGACCAGTTCTTCCCGGCTGCGGTCGAATACCTCGGCCGCTTTCTCGTTCAGCTCGCTGATACGGTAATCGACAGGGTTCCCTTCGTCGTCCCGGATAACCTCGTAGAGGGTGTAACTCTCGAGCATCCGCTCAAAGAGAAGGCGGTACTTCTCCTCGCTCCTCCCGATATCCTTGTTCGCCCGCATCCGCTCGATGACCCGGCCGAGCCGCCCGGCAACGGCGTCGATCAGGCGGCGTTCACCGACGAGAAACAGCGCACCGTCGTCTTCGGGCCGCGGGTGGCGGTAGCAGACCTCCACCCTCCCGGCTATCCTTCCCTGGACGACGATCGGGCTCTCCTGGCGCCAGGGGCTCTCGACAAATCCGGCCGACCGGTATTCCCGGCCGTCGACCACGATGCGGGCGGCGGCATCTTCCGGATGGAGCCAGCCGGCCGGAAGGATGACGGCAACATCGCGGAGAACCTCCTCGACCGAGTTCCCCGGCCGCTCGATGACACCGCTCACGGCATACAGCGTCGCAAGTTCCCTCACCCGGTTGTCCAGAGCGATCCGCTGCTCCCGCAACATCTCTTCGGCCCTGCGCCGTTCCGTGACGTCTTCCGCGATGACGACGAGCAGGTCGTACTGCGGCCGGTACACCTTCAGTTCGTAAAATGAGCCGGTTTCGGGGGTTGAGACCTCGCGGTACACCGTCCTCCCGGTTGCGGCAACCTGGTAGAAGAGGTCGAGCGCAGTGGTGCCGATCGCCGGAACGGCCTTCGGAAGGTCTTCTCCGACGACCTCTTCCTGCGGACGCCCGAGGCTTTCGGCGGCTTTGCGGTTGATCCAGACGATCCGGAAGCCGGCAGGGTTCTCTGAAGCGTCGCGGAGTATCTCAAGAAGGAGGCCGGCGTCCGGCATCTGGTCGAAGAGGAGGCGGTACTGGTGCCCGGTTGATGCAGCAGGAGTGTGTGCCGGTGCGATGGCCACCCCGAGCATCGCGGCGACGGCACGGACGAGGGCGTGCTCCTGCGGCACAAATGGGTCGTCGCTCCCTTCCGGCCTCTTCCGGCACTCAACCACGAGGTATGCGGGTGAACGTTCTCCCGCATCAATCCCGGCAACAATCCTCCCGGGTTCGGGAACGGCGGTTCCGGGCTCTATCCGCACCGAGACCAGCTCAGGGTGGCGGAAGCCGCCGGGTAGAAGAGCGGCCGTCTCCCGGAAGACCACGTCGGCATCGGCGCAGCCTTCTATCGCGCGGGCGACCGCGGAGAGGGTGCAGAGTTCCTTCGTCTGCCAGCAGGGTTCGTCCCGGCCGGTGACGTCGAGGTCGACCCCCGCCCAGAGTACGATCCTGCCCGCGCCGTCCCTGACCGGGATGCCCCTGCTCGCGATGGTGCGATAGCCGCCGCCAGCATCCCGGATCCGGTAGTCGCATCTCCGCAAAAGACCGGCATCGCTGCAGCGTTCCCACCGGGCGAGCACCCTCCCGGCGTCCTCCGGATGGAGGTTGTCCGCCCATGCGGAATCAGAACGCCATTCGAACGTCGTCTTCCGGAGAGCAGGCGCCACGCCGTTGGGCCCGCGGGTCCAGATCCTGCAGGGGACTGCCTCGTCGGCAGGCAGATCCCGTTTTTCCGGGGCGGGCGCGGTGAAGTCTGGTGACGGCATAGTTTAACACTGCAGGGAAGTCGGGCAGGGTGACGGAGATTGACGGCAGGCCGTCACCCGGGCATGCTGTGCTGGGGGCGATCTTCCGATCAGTTGGGTCGAACTCGTCATAATGGTTCTGCTCGGTGAAAGGGCGACCCCCATATGAGCGATCGCGCCGGCGAGATATCGTGATATACACCCGGACACCCTTTAAGTGCGAAGCAGCCAGGGTAGTATTATCATGACGGAGACTGCGCCCGAACGACCCCGGCCGGAGGCCGGTCGTGACGGAGCATGAGGAGGGGGCGTCCTGCCCCCGCTGCCGGGTCGGGGCCTCTCACGGGCAGGTCGTCGGCCGCCGGGAGATTGCGGTCTTCGGGGTCTCGGGCATCCTCCTTATCGCAGGGGTGATTGTCGGGTACTTCACCCCGTATCCCTTCGCCGGGACGGCCCTGCTCCTCGCCGCCGCGATCATATCCGGCTATGATGTCCTGAAAGCCGGATTTCTCGCCCTCATCCGGCTCCGGTTCAGCATCGCCGTGCTCATATCCATCGCGGCGGCAGGGGCGTTCCTGACCGGAAACCCCGCCGAAGGGGCGACCGTGCTCTACCTCTACGCCGTCGCCGAGTTTCTGGAGGAGTACGCAGCCGGCAGAGCCGAACGCTCGATAGCGTCGCTTCTCGATCTCACGCCGCAGATCGCCCGGGTCAGGCGGGACGGCGGCGAGGTGACCATTGCGGTCGACGACGTCGGCGTCGGGGAGATCGCGATCGTAAGACCGGGTGACACCGTTCCACTCGACGGCATCGTCGTTGCCGGCGCCTCATCGGTCGACCAGGCGGCGATCACCGGGGAGAGCGTCCCGGTGGCAAAGGAGGTCGGGGACGCCGTCTACGCCGGGACGCGGAACGTCGACGGGTACCTCGAAGCCCGGGTGACGAAACCGGAACGAGAGAGCACGATTGCCCGGGTCGCCGCCCTGGTCGCGGAGGCCCAGTCCCACACCTCTCCCACCGAAGCGTTCATCGAGCGGTTCTCCCGCTACTACACGCCGGCGGTCATCCTCCTCGCCGGCCTCCTCGTCGTCGTCCCGCCGCTCGCCTTCGGCGTCCCGTTCCTCGAAGCGTTCTACCGGGCGCTGATCCTGCTCGTCATCGCCTGCCCCTGTGCACTCGCGATCTCCACCCCGGTCTCGATGGTCTCGGGGATCACGACCGCGGCGCATAACGGCGTGCTGATCAAGGGCAGGGACTCGCTCGAGGCCGTGGGGCTTGCCCGGGTGGTCGTCTTCGACAAGACCGGGACGCTCACGACCGGGAGGCTCGAGGTGGACGGCGTGGTCGGGTTCGGGGTTCCGGAGGCGGAGGTGCTCGCCGTCGCCGCGTCGCTCGAGTCACGCTCCGGCCACCCGATCGCGGAGGCGATCCGACGGCGGGCGGAGGAGGAGGGCGCCGTCCTCTTGGACGTCGAGGAGTTCGTCTCGATCGCGGGGAGAGGCGTCCGGGGGAGGATCGGCGGTGCGGCCTACGCCCTCGGGAGCGTTGCGCTCTTCGCCGAACCCGGGGACAACGCATGGCAGGCGGCGTACGACCGGCTGGAGAGCGAGGGGAAGATCGTCGTCCTCGCCGGCACCGCCTCAGGGGTGATCGGGCTCATCGCTCTCTCGGACGTAGTGAAGAAGGATGCAGAAACGACGGTTGCCGCTCTTCGGGCGCGGGGCATCAGGACGGTGATGCTCACCGGGGACAACGAACGTGTCGGGGAGGCGGTAGCCCGCCGCATCGGGATCGACGAGTGCCATGCCGGGCTCCTGCCGGAGGATAAGGTGGCGATGGTCGAGCAGCTGATGGACCGCTACGGGCTCGTGGTGATGGTCGGGGACGGCGTGAACGACGCGCCGGCGCTTGCACGGGCGAACGTCGGGGTCGCGATGGGGGCGATTGGCTCGGACGTCGCGATCGAGGCGGCCGCTATCGTTGTGATGGAGGACGATATCTCGAGGGTCGCCTACCTCGTCGCCCTCTCGGAGAAGACGGTCTCGGTCGTCCGGCAGAACGTCGCAACGGCGCTCGTGGTGAAACTCGGCATCGCCGCACTCGCGGTCTTCGGGCTGGTCACCCTCTGGATGGCGGTGGCGTTCGGGGACATGGGGCTCTCGCTTGCGGTCATCGCAAACGCACTCAGGATAGGCCGGCTGGATACCGGCAACCCTCCATGAAACCAGAACAGGCGCCGAAAAAAGAAGAGAGGATCTACTCAAAGAGGACAGTCTTCTCCGGTGTCCACGCCGGGTCGATGAGCGAGAGGAGTCTCGTCGTCGAGTCCGCGACGTTCCGGGTCTCTTTCACCTGGTCGGGCCGGACATAGGCAGCACTCCCTGCAGGAACCCGTATCGTCTCTCCGCCGGGCGTGGCAACCTCTATCTCGCCCTCGATCACGTAGAGGAGGTCGGAAGAGCCGTTGATACCGTCATATCCAAGATACCCGCCCGGGAGGAGTTCAGCGTATGCGAGGCTGTAGCCGACCGGGATCGCCGTCTCGTTCATCAGCACCGGGTTGATGAGGGTGTAGACCGCCACGCCGGATTCGAGGCTCCACTCGATCCCTTCACGGGGATCGGCGACGACGAACGGCGCACAGTCCGTCTTCACGTCGACCGCATCGAGCTCGTCCCCCGAGATCTCGATCTCGGCCGTGTAGGCCGGCTGGCTCACGGTGAAGTAAGTGAGATCGGTATCCCCGGCCGGGGCTATCGACTGCAGCACCCCTTCCGGCAGGAGCACGGTCTCTCCCTCGCGGGCGGTCACCGTCTCGTTGTCGCAACGGATCTCCGCCGTACCGCCGAGCACGTAGACGAGTTCCGCCGTCCCGATCAGGCGGTGCGGCGGCGTCATGTTGCCCGGTGTGATGGCAACGAAGCCCATGCTGTAGTTCGTCTGGATCTGCGGCGTCTCCACACCGATGATCCCGGCGTAGGTTGCCTGGCCGTCGAATATGGGTATCGGGTCAACCGGGGCGATCAGGCTGAGACCCGCCCCCACCGAAGACTCGTCCGCGCCGAGGCATCCGGCGGAGAGGAGAATACAGACAAAGAGAAGAGCAGCAATTCGATGCATGGTAAAATGTCTGCGACAGCAGGAATAAACCCGATCGTCCGTAGCAGCATGCACGGGAGCGCTCAGGCGGAGGCATTGCCTCCACGTCCGGCTTTCCTGAGGGAGAACCGGAATGCCGCGCCCTGCTCCGGATGCCCCGGAACCCGGTCTTCGACCCACATCCTGCCGCCGTAGCGCGCGGCAAGCATCCGGCAGATCGAGAGCCCGAGCCCCTGGCTCCCCCGCCTGCCGCCCTCCCGCTCGAACCGGAAGAAGATCGACTCCTTCGCATCGTCCGGAACCCCGGGGCCGGTGTCGGCAACGGTGACGACAACGGTCTCATCGTCCGGAGCATCGACCGCCACCGTGACCTCGACACCCGGCCCGCCGTGCTTTGCGGCGTTGCCGATGAGGTTCGTGAAGATCTCGGGAAGGAGATCGTCGGCCAGGACTTCCACGGGTTGCCCGGAATACCGGATGCAGAGACCGGAAAAGTGGGCGATCTCTCCCTGGATCACGTCGTTGAGGTCTTGCCGCGTAAGGCCGTCCCGTTCCTCCTGGATCTTTCGGAGGGTGGCGACGTTTGTGGTGATCTCGATGCTCTTCCTGATCCCGTCCTTCAGTTTCCGGGCGTATCGGGCCGGATCTCCCTCGAGCTCGTCGATGAGGAGGTCGGCGTAGATGTTTGCGACGTTGTCCGCATTCCGGATATCGTGCGTAAGGATGTCGAGGTAGAGGTTCGCCTCCCGGTTCGCCACCTCAAGCCTCCGGTAGAGCATCCCCCGCACGATGCCGGCCCCGATCTCGCGACCGACGGCTTCGAGAAGCGCACGCTCGTCGCGAGAGAAGAATCCACGCTCCCGGGTCCCGATGAGGAGCGCCCCGACGACGTCGGACTCGACGACGAGCGGGATGCAGGCGAGTGCGGCAAACCCGAACTCCCGGAGAAGACGGGATCCCGGGGAGTTCAGGCCCCGATCCAGTTCAAGGTAGCACGGAAGGCCGGTGGCGATGGTATCGGCAAACGACCTTCCGAAAACGATCTCTGCCAGATCCGTGCACGTATCCGGCATGTTTCGCCGGCACTGAAGAGCGGCCTCTCCCTGTCCGGACTCGATACGGTAGATTGCGCCGCTATCGTAGCCGAGGAGATCGAGTGTCTGGTCAAGCGCCGTCTCCAGCAGTTCTCCCGGCAGATGGGTCGAAGCGGATGTGCCGATGATCCGGTTAAGCAGAAGGAGATGCCGGTTCCTCGCCTGCAGTTGCTCCTCCGCCTGTTTCCGGTGGCTGATGTCCCGCATGACGACCTGAACCGCAGGTCGGCCCTCAAAGATCGTCCGAGCTCCCCTCCCCTCGATGGGAACCGTCGTTCCGTCGAGTCTGACGACCAACAACTCGACAAGCGGCGTCTCCACGCCCTGGAGATCCCGCACGGTGATGGCCTCGATGATGTCGCGGGCATCCGGGTGGACGATATCGAGGATAACCATCCCGATCACCTCTTCCGGGCGTGAAGCCCCGAGCAGCTTCAGGCCGGCGGGGTTGACGAATATGATCCTCCCGTCACGGTGGATCAGGGTCGCCTCGGCAGAGAGTTCAACGAGAGACCGGTACTTCTCCTCGCTCTCGCGGAGTTTTGCTTCCATCTGCTTCAAGGGGGTGATGTCCTGGACAGTGGCAAGGAACCCCCGGCAGGTGCCGCCGGCGTCGATGATGGGAGTGGTTGCTATCAGCGCATGGATACGTCCGCCGCCTTTTTGAACCAGTTCGAACTCGAAGACCTCGCGCATGCTCCGGCCAAGAGTCTGCAGGTGTTCCCTCACGTCTCCGGCATCGTTCTCATCGACGAACGCGTAGACCGGCGCTCCGATGACCCCGGGGATCGAATAACCGATGATATCGGCCATCCTCTGGTTTGCGAAGACCACGATGCCCTCCCTGTCGATCAGCGCGATCCCCTCGTTGAGGTTCTCGACGAGGAACCGGTATCTGTCCTTGCTCTCCCGCAGTATCGCCTCTATCCGCCTCCGCTTTGCGGAATCCATGCCGCTTCCAGGACCTTCGACACGGGAGGCCCGGGTTTCGGGGACCGGGACGGCCCCGGGGCCGGAGGTGTCGGGAGAAAAACGAACGAGCCGGCTGCCGCGAAACCGACCTTCATGAACCGCGCGGCATGAGCAGCGGAACCATCCTTCGCCACCCCCGGGCAACCGCATCGCGCACGGGAAGTCGGCAGCAGAAGCGCGGCCGAAGAGAAATGCGGTGATCTCGGTTCTGCCCGACCCTCCGCAGATACGGGGTATCAGGGTCCAGCGGACGAAATGATTCGCGTCGGTTCCGACGGGCACGTCGTGAGTGATGCCGAGCAGATGCCGCAGATGACTGCTGATGCAGGCCACCCGGTTGTCGGGGCCGACAATAAGCAGCCCCTCGTCGAACGCATCCAGGATGCCGGAGAGTTCGAGGATATCGCCATGTGCGGGTGTGCAGTCATGCATCGGCCGGGATCACCTTCCCTTACTCTCGGAGGAGTTTCATCCCCATAGGCAGATAAAATGTTCCCGCACACACCTAACGAATTCGGCCAGAATTCAAAAGAATCTTGGCGATCCTATCGGTCTTGCGGGCAGGTTCATCCGAGCACAGGCATAATGCTGTTTCCCTGAAGTTATAAACCTGTTCATTTTCACCGGACGATATCCGTCACCCAAAGGGAGGCAGAGATGTGCCCCGACACTCCCGGGCTGTGCGCGGCCGATATATATACATCCCCAGCAAGAACGGCATCACCACCATGAACCGGTACGCACAAGGATCGGGCATGCACGATGGGGCAGCAGAAGAGCAGCGGACGGGGAGGGCATGAAGTGGGCCACGATCACGGTGAGGGCGGACGGCGGAACGAGACGGATCTAGAAGAGGCCACCCAAAAGAAGCCGCCGGAGACCCACCGGCCCGGCCATGGCTCGCACCACCACGCCCTCGAGGACTTCCGGCGACGCTTCATCGTCTCGACGATACTGACGATTCCAATCCTTCTCCTCTCGAAACCGGTTCAGGATCTTCTCGGGATCGCTATCCGGTTCCCGGGATCGGACTACCTGCTCCTCGCTCTTGCGACCGCGGTCTACCTCTACGGCGGGTGGCCGTTTCTCACCGGCATCGTAAGCGAACTCGAGGCGCGGATGCCCGGGATGATGACGCTCATCGCCGTCGCGATCACCGTCGCCTACGTATACAGTTCGGCGGTCGTTCTCGGTATCGTCGGCGAGGAGGGGTTCTTCTGGGAACTCGCCACCCTGATCGACATCATGCTCCTCGGGCACTGGGTGGAGATGCGCTCGGTTCTCGGGGCATCGCGTGCGCTCGAGGAACTCGTCCGGGTCATGCCCTCGGAGGCGCACCTTCTCCGGGACGCCGGCACGGACGACGTGCCCGTCGACCGGCTCGAACCGGGCGACCGGGTTCTCGTCCGGCCGGGGGAGAAGGTGCCGGTGGACGGCACGGTGATCGAGGGGGCGACGAGCGTCGACGAGGCGATGCTCACCGGCGAGTCGCGCCCGGTGGAGAAGCGCCCGGGTGATGCGGTCATCGGCGGAGCGGTGAACGGCGAGGGCTCGATCGCCGTGGAGGTCCGGCGGACGGGTGCGGAGACCTATCTCGCGCAGGTGATCGACCTCGTCCGAAAGGCGCAGGAGAGCAGGTCGCGGACGCAGGATCTCGCCGACCGGGCGGCGTTCCTCCTGGTGGTGATCGCCCTCTCGGTCGGCGCGGTGACGTTCGCGGCGTGGTTCGCCCTCGGAGAGGGGGCCGGATTTGCAGTGGAGCGGGCCGCGACCGTGATGGTCATCACCTGTCCCCACGCGCTCGGCCTCGCCGTCCCGCTCGTGATTGCAGTCTCGACGGCGCTTGCCGCAAAGTCGGGATTCCTGATCCGGGACCGGAGCGCGTTCGAGCGGGCAAAGGATCTCACGGCGGTCGTCTTCGACAAGACCGGAACTCTCACGACGGGAAGATTCGGTGTCACGGACGTCCTCGCCTTAGACGGCGCGACAGAGGAGGACGTGGTCGGGACGACGGCATCGGTAGAGGCGCACTCCGAGCACCCGATAGCCCGGGGCATCGTCCGGAGCGCGGAGGAACGGGGAATTGCTCCGCTCCCGGTAGATGGGTTTCGGGCGATCCCGGGAGTCGGCGTCGAGGGGAAGGCCGGGGGCCGGACCGTCCGGGTGGTCGGCCCGGGCTACCTCGCGGAGCGGGGCATCGATCCCGGGGACGGGCGGATCGAGACGCTCCAGCAGCAGGGCAAGACCGTCGTCTTCCTGCTCGAGGACGACCGTCTCACGGGAGCGCTCGCGCTTGCCGATATCATCAGGCCGGAGTCGGGGGAGGCGATCCGCCGGCTCAAAGAGATGGGCGTCCGGTGCATGATGCTGACCGGGGACAACCGCGACGTCGCCGCGTGGGTGGCGGGGGAACTTGATCTTGACGAGTTCTTTGCCGGGGTTCTCCCCCATGAGAAGGCGGAGAAGATCCGGGAGGTGCAGCGGCGCTACCGGGTGGCGATGGTGGGCGACGGGATCAACGACGCACCCGCGCTCGTCGAGGCCGATGTGGGCATCGCCATCGGGGCCGGAACCGATGTGGCCGTCGAGAGCGCCGATATCGTTCTCGTCAGGAGCGACCCGCGGGACGCGGCGGCGGTCATCGACCTCGCAAAGAAGACCTACCGGAAGATGCTCGAGAACCTCCTCTGGGCGACGGGCTACAACACCGTCGCCATCCCGCTCGCCGCCGGTGTCCTGATCGGTGCCGGGATCCTTCTCACCCCGGCCGTCGGGGCGGTGCTGATGAGTGCAAGCACGGTGATCGTCGCGATCAATGCCCGGCTGCTCCGGGTATAGACGATCGTCCACCACCGCCCGGCTAATCGATTGAACCGGGAAGCTCAATGCGGTCAAATAGGGGGGCAGGGCCAGTATCTACCGGAGGTAGACACTCATGAAACAAGATACCACGATCCGAATCTTCTCCCTCTTCATCGCCCTCATTGTGGCGGTTCCTGCCGTGCAGGCCGCCCTTGTCCTCGATGCAGGGGGCGACCGCACCGTGCTTGCCGGGGAGCCGGTCACCATCCTCGCGACCTGCAACGACACCGATGTCTTCGACGCGATGAACCTCTCGGCCTCCGTCGACTGGAGCACGGGAACGACCAGGGCGGAAGTTGTGCAGGACGACGAGCAGAACGGCACCGTCCGGGCAACCTATACTTACCCCGCCGCCGGCGCCTACGCAGTCACCGTAAAGGTCGTAAATAACGCCACTGGCGCCGTTGCCTGCGACACCCTGAACGTGACCGTCGCCCCGCAGACGGCGGAGGTGAAGGTCGCCCCGAAGACCCTGAACCAGAAGAGCAACGGTGTCATGACCGTCTTTATCAGCATCGCGGAATGGTTCGGGTTCGCCGGATCCGGTAGCGAGAACACGACGGTATCGGACCCCTCGGAGTTCAGGATAGGGAACGCAACGCCGGAGCGGGTCAACTTCTGTATGAAAGATGGCGGCACGCTCATCCTGAAGTACCGGCAGCAGGATCCCGACCTCGCCACTGGTGACGGAAACCTGACGGTGACCGGCAGCGCCGTGACGGAGAACGGAAACGTCTCGGTCGTCGGCACCGGGGCCGTCTCCGTCATCAACCCGGGCAACGGCAAAAAGATGGAGAAGGGTGACGCCGACGGGTATGCCTGGACCGCGAAGGGGAACGCGAAAGAGAAGGTGAAGAACCAGAAAGGGTTCCTTGATGCGCAGCAGAAGTCCAACGGAAGAGCAAAGGGGCAGACGCCGTAACAGCGCACCGGGGGCGGGAACGCCCCCCCTTCTCCTGTAGTCATAAGCCCGGATCAATTCTCTTATCGGTTTTCACGTCGACCGGTATGCATATGGGACGCTACGCCAGCGGCGACGTCGTTTTAGCCCCCGTGCGGATAGGGGGAGTGGGCGAGCGGAAAGTGCGCCCGGCGGTGGTCGTTTCTGCGGGAGAGAGCGGAAACCTGCTGATCTGCCCGGTATCGAGCAGTCCGTCCATCGACGGGATCTCGATCCCCCTCTCGCTCAACGACTTCGCCCGGGGCGGGCTCGACCTCTTCACCGAGAGTTACGCTCTCGCCGCACACGCCGCCACCATCCGGACATCGGACGTCGTCGGAAAGAAAGGCACGCTCCTGCCGGAGACGTTCGCCGCCATCAGGGAGGCCGTGCCGGGGGTGTACGACAAGAGGGGACGGGGACGGCGGTGAATGGGTAAAGACTACAAGTCTTGACTGGTGAGCCTCGGGTATTGTATGCGTTTCACGTAGCGAGAGATGAAGCGATCCGAGAGCGTGGAAAAATCCCAGTACAGTGGACCGTGGGAGTATCGCATGGGGGAACGACGCTCCGGAGAACGACCGTCCGCAGGACGGGAGTTTGAGCACCGAAGGTGCGAGGCGCGAACGCAGTGAGCGTGAGCACCGTTAGGTGCGAGGAGGGGCTGACGGGGAGTGCGATGGTTCGTGGAACCGGAGCTCGACCACCGTCAGGTGGGAAGGGGGGCTTGCCCCCCTCGAAACTCTTCGAGTTTCTCATGCTCGCTGCGCTCGCACTCCCCTTTGTCCCCACCCCCTTATGGCGATATCCACTGGAAATCCGTGTCATTTTAGCCGAAGGGCTTTCAAAAGCGCGATGGTTCGTAAGTGCGACTACCGTCCCGGCAAGATTTTGAGCACAGGGCGGTGCGAGTTGTGCAATTCACTGCGATCCACTGCACGGAAACCCCGGTGCAACCACGATCCTATAAAACAACCCTGAGGCCCCTAACAGCCCTTCAGAGTTCATACCGCTTCAAGAACTCCCGGATCTTCCGTGACTCCATCCATTCCCGGTCGAGCTCGCTGATCTGCAGATTGATCCGCCGGACCTGCTCCCGGAGTTTCGCCGCGACCGCCTCGTCGTCGAGGAGATCCGCGACCCCCATGATCACCTGGAGCGGGTGGCGGACGTGGTCGGCAAGGACGGCGAACTGGGCGATATTCCGCTCGGTCATATCGAACGCCTGCTCCCGGAGCCGCTCGTGCAGGATCCGCTCGGAGATGTCCCTGCCGATCACCTGGAACCCCACGATCGCCTTCTTCTCGATGATCGGCGACTCGTTCAGTTCCAGTATGGCGGTCTCCCCGTTCTTTCGCCGGACCTCGATCTTGAGCCCCTCGATCTGCTCGCCCCGGAGGACTCTCCGTCGCCCCTCTTTCCAGGTCAGAAGGCTTGTCGGGAGGATGTAATCCTCCCAATCGGTTCCCACCATCTCTTCGGGAGAGTACCCGAGTATCCGCTCCATCGCCGGCGAGACGTAGTTCAGCCCGTCGTCCAGGTACGACGTGACGATGAGGTCGAAACTCCGCTGGGCAATCCCCCGGAACGTCTCCTCGCTCTCTTCAAGCGCCGCTTCTACCTGCAGCCGTTCGATGATCCGGCCGAGCCGCTTCGAGATGGCGTCCAGCAGCATCTGCTCTTCCGGCAGGAACGGCCCTTTGCCGCCCTCGGGGATATCCGCGAGGTATCGCACCTCGATCTCACCGACCTGTTTGCCGTGGACGGCGATCGGGCTCTCCTGAGTCCAGGCTGAATCCGCCGGGTCGCCCCGGAAGTAATCCCGGCCGTCGACGGTGATCCGCACCCCGGTATAGTCCGGGTACTGCCATCCCATCGGAAGGGTATCGGCAACCGCCTGCAGGAGTTTGTCGAGCGTCATCCCGGGCGTCTCGACGAGGTGCGTGATGGTGTAGAGGCACCGGAGTTCGTCCATCCGCTTCTTCAGTTCGTGCGTCTTCTCCCGGAGCATCTCCTCTACCCGGTTCCGCTCGGTCACGTCGAAGGCCGTCCCGGCAACGCCGACGATCTCCCCGCTCACATCCCGGAACGGCTTGAGCGTCAGATCGCGGACGCGCTGTTCGCCCGCGACGGTGAACGTCACCGCAGCCCGCACGGACTCTCCCGTCTCAAGAACCCGCCGCTTGAGCGCGGAAAGATGCTCGGCGTTCTCGGGAAAGACATCCTCTTCGCGCATGCCGATGATGGACGTATCCGTAGACCCCAGCTGCTGGTTGTACGACCAGATGTAGCGGAGTTCTTCGTCCTGCACGAAGACGACCACCGGGGACTGGTCAAGCGCGACCCTGAAGTGATGCGCATGCAGATCCGCGGTGGCGTCCCGAATCTTGATGAGCCGCTGCCCGGTCACGGGGAACGCCTGCTTGCTCGATACCGAGATCCAGCGCCGGGTGCCGTCGGGTGTCCGGGCACGGCAGAGAAGAGAAGGCAGGTCCGCGCCGTTCTCAAGGACATGACGGAGCAACTGCATGGAATCGTCATCCTCGATGATCGGAAGGAAGTATGTCTCGAGGAGAGAACCGAACTCCATCCCGATGGCGTCCTTCTGCCGGATACCGAGGGTTCGTGCCAGGGCAGGGTTGTACCACCTGACCTTCCGGTCGTCGCCGACCACAAGAAGTCCGTCTTCGAGAGCGTTGAGCACCGCACTATGAAAGGGTGCCCGATCCTGGTGCGAGTCCGTCATATCTCACCGGCGCCGAAGTAAAGTCGCTGTAGTGGTTGTGCTCCGGGGAGATTAAAAAGATTGCTATCCGGTTATCAGGTGAAACCCGGGTTTTTTTGAACTCCCGGATAATTCAGCGACATCTCCGGGTTGACAAAGAAGCAGAAGGGAGGCCCGGGGAGAGGGGCTCCCGGCGGGAGGCCTGTGAGGCCCGCCTCGCCAAGGTATAAATACCGCCGGCAGGCCATAGCCGGAGTCCATGATGACGGATGCCGAATCCATCGAGATCTTCTCCGTGATCCGGGAGCGCCGGAGCGTCAGGAACTACACCGACCGGGACGTCCCGGACGAGGCCCTGAGAGCGATCATCGCTGCGGGCATCCAGGCCCCGACCGCCCTCGGGCTTCAGCCCTGGCAGTTCGTGATCGTAAAAGACCGTGCCCTGATGCGCCGGGCATCCGATTACTGTAAGCCGATCCTCATCGAGAAGATCGGCGAGGAGGGCGGAGCAGGGACGGAAGAGTTTCTTGAGGCACTCAAGAACCCCGCGTTCAACATCTTCTACAACGCCCCGGTGCTGATCCTGGTTCTCGGTGCCCGGGAAGCCGCATCGAGCTTCCTCGACTGCGCGCTCTGCGCGGAGAACATGATGCTTGCCGCCTGGGCGCTCGGTATGGGCAGTTGCTGGATCGGTTCGGCGGCTCTCATCCAGCAGAACCCCGACCTCCTTGCAGCGCTGAAGATTCCGGACGACCACCAGATCGTGGCACCGCTGATCTTCGGCTATCCTGCCCCCCTCTCACCGAAACAGGTGCGCCGGGAGCCCCGGATAACGTGGGTTCCCTGAGAATCCGGGTTCGCCGGCGGGATCAGGGCAATCCTGCTGCTATACCCTGCCGGCTCACGCGGAGTGGGAAGAGCGTGATGCCCGGTTGACGGAGAGTAGACACCCCTCTTCACACCTTCGGTGTTCAAGCTCCTGCTCCCACCCTGCGGGTGCTCACGCTCCGGACATTGTCCGTCGCGCCGTCCCGGCAGTCGCACTCACGAACCGTCCATCCTACCGGAACGCCGTTCTCCGGTGCTCGAAAGTTCTACGGACAGCGCTTCGATGCACTGACACGGATTTCAGTGGGACCGCGCACCTCGCACCTCCGGTGCTCGTGCTCCCGCCCCCGCACCTCGCACCTCCGGTGCTCGAACTCCGTTCCCATGGAACGTCGTTCCTACCGGTGCTCCAGCTCCGTTCCAGAGGAACGTCGCACCTTCGGCCGGTCGCATATCGCCCCCGGGGGAGGGGCCGACGGGGAGGGGGGCTCGCCCCCCTCGAAGACCTTCGGCCTTCTCATGCTCGCTGCGCTCGCACTCCCCTTTGTCCCCACCCCCCCATGGCGATGTTCCCACGGTCCACTGCATCGGGATATTTCCTCGCTCCACTTGCTTGTTTGTCGCACAACGACGGCCTTCGTCCCATCGCGGCTCGAAGCTTGACGGCTTCTCAAGCTCCAGACGTTATCCGTCGCACTTCGCATGGGGTGAAACATGTCAATCCGTGGCTTGCCGTTGCACCTCGAGACCCCGGGAGAGAGGGGCGAACCCTTCCCCGCTTCACCCGGCAACGGTGCACGCGACCGCTTCCGCGGGGACGATCGGGAGCGTGATCCGCCGCCGGTTCCGGACAATCGTCAGGGTTGCGGGTTCCGCGATAGGCCAGGCGGCAAGGAACCGGTGCAGATCGTCGACGCAGGTCACGCAGGTCTCGTTGATCCCGACAATCATATCCCCCGGCCTGAGTCCGGCCCGGCCGGCGGGGCTGGCCCGGTTCACCGAGACGACCTCGACCGCCTGGTTCGCGGCGAGGCCAAGCGCCAGAGCGAGGTGCTGCGGGAGCGGCTGCGACTGGCCGGCGATGCCGAGGTATCCGCGCCGAACCCTGCCGTCGGCGACCAGCTGCGGGAGAACCCACGAGGCGGTGTTCGAGGGGATCGAGAAGCAGATACCCTGCGCTGTCGGGATGATGGCCGTGTTGATCCCGATGACCCGGCCGCGGGAGTCCACCAGCGGGCCGCCGGAGTTGCCGGGGTTCAAGGGAGCGGTGTGCTGGATGATGTTCTCGATCAGGCGGCCGTCCCGGCTTCGAAACGCCCTTCCGAGAGCGCTCAGGACTCCCGTCGAGACGGTCGAATCAAAGCCGAGCGGGTTGCCGATGGCTATCGCGAGCTGGCCGACCGCGAGCTTCCCGGAGTCCCCGAACGACGCGTAGGCGAGATCTGCCGTCTCGGCGCGGAGCACGGCGAGGTCGGTTGCCGGGTCGGCCCCGGCCAGGCGTGCGGGGAGAGCGGTGCCGTCCGCCGTCCTGACCTCGATCCTCCCCGCCCCCTGCACCACGTGGTTGTTGGTCAGGATGTAGCCCTCCGGCGATACGGCCACGCCTGATCCTGCTCCCACCTGCTCGCCGCGCCACCCCGGGGAGTTCTTCCCCACGACCACGCTCACGACCGCGGGGCCCACGGACTCGACGACCCGGACGACGGCGCGGGAGTAAGCGTCGAGGAGGTCGGCATCGGACTCCCCGGGATCGGGGCTTGCAGCGTGCCTATCTGGAACGGATTTCTGAGAAGAATCTCCGATATGCTGGAAGAGTCTGTGCCCAATTTTATCCATCGTAGTATATAATTTGTAATCAATAGTAATGTACTTTCCGCACGGGTCTACGAACGCTACCCCGGTTTCGCGGGATCGCTCCCTACCCGGGCGCGCAAAAGCCTCCCTGCCGCAAAGGACAAATAGACCCGATCTCTATTGCCCCCCATGCTCGGAACGGCTGCAATTGAAGTGGAGGATGCGAGAGTCGACGTGCGCCCAACGGATATCAGGCGATTCCCACAGGCCGGCGAGGCCTACGACACCGTAGAGATTGCGACCGACCGGGGGACGACCGTCTGCCGCTACTACGAAGCGCAGGAAGCCAGAAGCGGCGTCGTCATGGTGGGCGGAACCGGCGGCGGATTCGACACCCCGGCACGGGGACTCTACCCGCGGCTGGCAGAGGATCTTCCGAACCACCGGATCAGTGCGCTCCGGGTGCAGTACCGGCACCCGACCGACCTCGTGGAATCGGCCTTCGACACGGTGCTCGGGCTGCGCTACCTCGAGAGCCGGGGTGTCGCGGCCGCCGGGGTGGTCGGACACTCGCTCGGGGGAGCCGTGGCTATCCAGGCGGCGGCGAACGTCCCGGCGGTCAGGGTCGTCATCGCCGTCGCCACCCAGTCCGCCGGAACCGAACCGGTCGCCGCCTTCGCCGGCCGTGCGGCAATCCTCCTGGTGCACGGGGACGCCGACCTGGTTCTCTCCCATCACTCCTCCGAGGTGGTCTACCGGCGTGCCGGCGAACCCCGGCGGCTGATCATCTACGAAGGAGCGGGGCACACCCTCGACGAGACGGCCGAGAGCCTCTATGTCGAGGTGAAAGCGTGGCTCCTCAAGCACCTCCCGGGGACGCTTGTCTGACCGGGCGCTCCCCGGCCAACCCCTCAAGGTAACGCCGCGCAGCGCAGGGATCATCGCTTGAGAACCCGTCGATGCCGAGCCGGAGCGCTTCACGGATATCATCCTCCGTGTTCAAGAGCCAGGGAGCGACAAGCAGCCCGGCCGCGTGCGCTCGCTCCACCAGTTCGCGCGAGACCCGGTCCCATCGCGGGAGGATGAGGTCGGCCTGCACCGAGCGGGCGAGCGCTACGGGATCGCCGGTCTCCTCAGAGTAGATGAGGCCCGCCTGCGCCCCGGGAAGGAGCCTCTTTGCCGTCGCAACGCTTGCGGGATGAAACGAGACTAAAAAGAGACGTTCCGGCATCTGATCCATGAGCGCCGAGACGATGATCGCCTCCGTCCCGGGCTCTTTGATCTCCGCAACAAGCCCTGTAGCGTTGCGGACGAGGTCGAGAATCTCCGCTAGCGTCGGGATCCTCTCGCCCCCGCCGGCGTCCAGTCCGGCCAGGTCTTCGACGGTATGACCCTTGACCGGCCCGGCCCCGTCCGTCGTCCGGTCGAGGGTTGCATCGTGGATCGCGACCGGGATGCCGTCCCGTGTGAGGCGCAGGTCGACCTCGACGAGATCCGCGCAGGCCATACCCTTTCGGAGAGAGCTCAGGGTGTTCTCCGGCCCGAGGGCCCTCGCTCCCCGGTGTCCGATGATGAACATGCGGCGCCGTGCACCGGGTGACCAGATATAGATGACGGGTGGCGAGCCTTTCCGGCAGAGCGCCCCATGCCAGGCACTTCCCGGCACGGTGCGGTTGCCTGCATGGCTCCCGGCACGGGGCCGGCCTGAGAAACGATTCGTCAGGGCCAGGTGCCGCCTCCGGCGCCTGTGTATGACTAAAAAAGGGTTACTTCTGCTGGACCTTCTGAAACTCTGATTTGATGTCTTCCTGGCTGTTGTACTGCTTATCCTCAAACCGGTTCAACGTGTCGAGGAGGCCCTGGGGCGCTCCGCTCTCCTTCGCCTGGGAGATAAGATTGCCTTTCGATGCGGGGAAATTGATCTTCGAAGTGATCTGTTCGATGATCCGGGGGTCGAGTTCCTGCAGGGACCCGGCGACTTTCGACATCCCGCTCGCGGCGGATTCTTTCATGCCTTTCATGCTGCTCACCATCCATATCTGCGCTTCCCTTCCGGGAGGCGGCCTCAGAAGAGGTAAGATACGATAAATACCTATCGGCCGTACCATGGCGGGGATGATTACTCCGTGCCGGCCGCAAGCGACCGACCTCTCCTGCTGTGAACGCCGGCAGGACGCCGGAGGCCGCACCGGTCCGGGCGGAAGGGCGGCGACGGCGAATATTTGCTCCGAAACGAGAGATTTCGCGGGCTGCAAAGCCAACCGCACCTCCGGCAGCGCCAAATCAAAAGGTTAATTTTACTCGTCTAACTAACCCTTCCCTTATGAAAAAGTATGGTATTCTCACGCTGCTCGCATGTATCGTCGCAGTGCTGGCAGTCGCAGGTGCAGGGTGCACCGGTACGACCACCGAACCGGACTACGTCGTCGGTATCGACGGCGCGTATCCTCCCTTCAGCTACGTCGATAAGGACGGTAACGCCCAGGGATTCGATGTCGATTCCATGAAGTGGATCGCCGAGAAGAAGGGCGTCAAGGTGACGTTCATGGCGGTCGACTGGGACGCCATCATCCCGACTCTCCAGGCAGGAAAGATCGATATGGTCTATGCCGGGATGTCGATCACCCCCGAGCGGCTGGAGAAGGTCAACTTCAGCGACCCCTACTGGTCAATCAACCAGGACGTCGTAGCCCGCGAAGACTCGAACGTGACGCTTGATGACGTTCTTGCCGGAAAGGCGATCATCGGAGTGCAGCGGGGATGCACTGCCGCCATCTGGATCGAGGAGAACCTGGTCGAGACCGGAAAGATGTCCAAGGACAACCTGAGATACTACCCCGACACACCGGCTGCCGTCAGCGACCTCGAGATCGGCAGGATCGACGCGGTCATGTATGACGACGTCTCCATCCAGGACATCATCGCAGGCAAGCCGCTGAAGACCATCGGCTCCGTCGAGACACAGGAACAGGAGCAGTTCGGCGTCGCCATCAGAAAGGAGGACACTGCGCTCCTCGAGTTCATGAACGAGGGGATTGCGGAACTGCAGGCCGATCCCTACTGGGAAGAACTCAAAGAGAAACACAACCTGAAGTAACCGGGGACGACTCGTCCCTCCTTTTTCACGACATTCAATCATCCCGGAGGCAACTCTCCTGTACCCGCGTAAACCCGCCGCTGTAGAGAACGGATCCATCCTGACACAGTACCGGACACCCGTCCTCTGTGCGCTGGCGACGGCGATCCTGATCGGCGGGAGCGCCCCGTTCACGAAACTTCTCCTCGCCGATATCGGGCCGCTCGCTCTCGCCGCACTCGTCTCGCTCGGGAGCGGTTGCGGCGCCCTGCTCTTCTCCCTCGCCGGAACGGCGGCGGGAACCCGGCGGAGCCAGATCGAGGCGCCGCCCGGCAGGAGCGACATACCCTGGCTCATCGGCGTGACGCTCTTTGGAGGGCTCCTCGCACCGGTCACCCTGGTGTACAGCCTCCCCGGAACGCCTGCGGCGACGGCGGCTCTCCTCCTGAACTTCGAGGCCGTTGCCACGACGCTGATTGCCGCGACGATCTTTCGCGAGTGGGTGAGCCGCCGCGTCTGGGTTGCGCTCGGGTGCATCACCGCATCGTGCCTCCTCCTCACCTGGAACCCGGCCGCCGGACTCGGCCTCTCCCTCCCGGCACTCGGCATCCTGCTCACCTGCCTCTTCTGGGCGGTCGACAACAACCTGGGACAGCGGCTCTCGGCGAAGGATCCCCTCCTCGTCATCTCCATAAAGGGGATCGGCGCCGGCACCGTCACGCTCCTCGTCGCGCTCACCGCCGGGGAGCACCTCCCGGCCACGGCCACGGCTGCCGCCGCCATGGCGGTCGGGTTCCTCTGCTACGGGGGCCTGACGAGCATCCTCTTCCTCCTCGCCCTCCGGGGCATCGGTGCAGCCCGGGCGGGTTCGCTCCTCGCCGTCTCCCCGTTCTTCGGCGTCCTCTTCTCGCTCCTGCTCTTCGCCGAACTTCCGGCAGGCGCCTTCTACGTCGCGCTGCCCGTCATGGCCATCGGGGCCTGGCTGATGATCTCCGAGGAGCATTCGCACCCTCATCGGCACCCGGCGACCATCCACGAACATCGCCACCGCCACGACGACCTCCACCACGACCACGACCACGAGGCCGGCGACCCGCCGCTCCCGGCGGCCGGGGAGCACTCCCACGTACACGCCCATGCCGAGGTCGCCCACGAGCACCCGCACCAGCCCGACATCCACCACCGGCACCTGCACCGGCGTTAGGGTCTCCGCTCACCCCCCGTAGAAGATGCTCGCGATCTTGTAGAGATCCATATCCACCGTCTTGAGGTTCGCCACCGCCTCCTCGAGGGGGACCGCGACGATATCGTTCCCCCGGAGCGCGACCATCTTCCCGAAGTCCTTCTCCTTGATGAGGTCCGCCGCCGCCACCCCGAACCGGGTCGCGAGCACCCGGTCGTGCGCCGTCGGGGAGCCGCCGCGCTGGATATGCCCGAGCACCGTCACCCGCACCTCCATATCGAGCCGCTTCTCGAGTTCGTCGCGCAGGAAGTTCCCGACGCCGCCGAGGGTGACATGGCCGAACTCATCCGTCCGGGCGGACTGCGCGATCGCCTCCGCCATCCCCTTCGGCTGGGCGCCTTCGGCGACCACGACGATGCTGAACTTCTTCCCCCGCTCGTAGCGCACCCGGAGATGGTGGGTGACCTCGTCGAGGTCGAACGGGATCTCCGGGATCAGGATCTCGTCTGCTCCGCCCGCAATCCCGGCCACGGTCGCGATCCACCCTGCATGCCGGCCCATCACCTCCACCACCATGACACGGTGGTGCGACTCCGCCGTCGTGTGGAGGCGGTCGATCGCCTCCGTGACGATGGAGACGGCGGTATCGAACCCGAAGGTGTAGTCGGTCGCGCCGACATCGTTGTCGATGGTCTTCGGGACACCCACGACCGGGATGCCTATCTTCGAGAGTTTGTTCGCGACGCCGAGGGTATCTTCGCCGCCGATCGCGACGATCGCGTCGATCCCGAACTTCCTGATGTTGTCGCGCAGCCGCTGGACATCGGCCTCGTTCTTGAAGGGGTTCGTCCGCGACGTCCCGAGGATCGTCCCGCCCTTCGGGAGGATCCCGGTCACCGAGTAGTCGGTGAGCGGTTCGACGTTCCCGGCAACCAGCCCGTGCCACCCGTCCCGGATCCCGATCGCGTCGAACCCGTGTTTCGCCCCCGTCCGCACGACCGCCCGGATAACCGCGTTCAGGCCCGGACAGTCTCCTCCTCCCGTCAGTATGCCGACCGTCGTCATACCCTCACTTACCTCCCTCGTAGATCCCGACCGCTTCGTCGACGCCCGCATCGTCGAGGGTGATCGCCGATATCGCGTTGCAGAACCGGACGGCCTCGTCGAGCGGCCGCTGGTGGATGTTCCTGCCGGTCGCGTTCCCGAGCGTGCCGCCGACGTGGATCTGGTCGTGGAGCTGCTGCAGGAACTCCGGCGCGTCGGCATGCGATCCCCCCGCGCAGACAACCCCGGTCCTGCCGCCGGCCGCCACCGCCTCCCGGAGCAGCGCGGCGTCGATCCTGTCGCCCGCCTTCGGCGGGTTCACCTTCACGAAGTCGCTCCCGAGGGTCGCCGCGACGCCCGCCGCGCCCGCGATCAGGTGCGGGTCGCGTTCGTCCTTGACCGCTTTGCCCCGGGGATACATCCAGAGCACGGTGATGAGCCCGTTTGCGTGCGCGTTGTTGACGATCTGCGCCGCCTGGAAGAGCATCATCGGTTCGTACTCGCTCCCGAGGTAGATCGTGTAGCCGACGCCGAGGATCGCGAGCCCCGTCCGGTCGCGGAGGTCGACGACCTGCCGGACGAGATGGAGTTCCGAGCTGAGCGGATCGCGCTGGGCGGTCTTGACCAGATGGGTCTTGGAGTTGAGCTTGACGAGGTAGGGGACATCCCGGTAATCCTCACCGTAACGCGCGATCATCCCGAGTTGCGTCGCAAAGACCCCGATCCTCGCCCGGTCCGCGATCCGGAAGAGGTGTTCGGGATCGGCGTCGTCGGGATGGATGCCTTCACCGTAGAAATCGTCGTTGAGGTGCTCGACCTTCTGGTCCCCGGCAAAGAGCATCAGTCTCCCGGTACCGTGCGTGATTTTCCGGTAGTTCTCCCGGTACCTCTCCTGCTCCTCAGAGGGGACATCGAGAGGGATCCTGATATCGGGTGCAGATGGCATACCCCTTCTTCCCCCTCCCCCACATACTTAAGTGTTGCTGGAGCCTCCCGGAGCATGGCGTGGAGAGCGTTTGCCGCGGATACAGTCGAATCCGCCTCCGGGGATAAGAACCTCCCGCTGCGGCGAACGGCCAACCTGCTCAACCGGGGCGGATTTGGCAACGTTTATTTTGCTCTCCGTCAGATTCATGCATAGAGTACCCGGCACCGTTCTTGCCGGAGAGACTGCAGTGATTCAGGAATAGCCAAATGGACGTTTTGCCGATTCTCATCGACTGGTTACCATATCTCCTTTCAGGCGTCGCCTCTACCCTCGGTCTTGTCCTCGCCGCCCTCGGCCTTGGAGTCCTTTTCGGACTGCCCATGGCGCTCGGCCAGGTCTACGGGGCGCGACCGATCCGGTGGGCCGTCGGGATCTATGTATGGTTCTTCAGGGGTCTCCCGATCCTCGTCCTGCTCTTCCTCTTCTGGTTCGGCATATTCCCGGCGATCGGGCTCGGCCATCTCTCGGCGTTCGTCGTCGGGGCGGTCGTGCTGGGCCTCCGGGGGGCGGCATACCAGTCCCAGATCTTCCGGGGAGCCGTACAGTCGGTCGGCGAAGGACAGATGATCGCGGCGCGATCCCTCGGGATGAGCAGGCTCACCGCCATCCGTTCGGTCATCCTTCCCCAGGCGATGCGCATAGCGCTCCCGGGCTGGTCGAACGAGTACCCCAACATCCTGACCGATTCGGCGGTCTGCTACGCGATCGGGGTCGTGGAGTTGCTCACCATCACGTCACGGATGGTCACGCAGACCCACATAACCATGCCCGTCTACCTCGCCACGGCGGGGATCTTCATCGTCCTGAACTACGGCGGCCTCAAACTCCTGCACAGGCTTGAGGCGAGGATAGCAATCCCGGGATTCGGAACCGGAGCGATGTAGAGCATGAACGACAACGACATTGTGCTGAGAGTCGAGGATATACACAAGTCCTTCGGGGAGACCGAGGTGCTGCGCGGAGTATCGTTCGACGTCCGCCGCGGCGAGACAAAGGTCTTCATCGGCCCCTCGGGGACAGGGAAGAGCACGCTTCTCCGGTGCATCAACCAGTTGACGCCGCCCGACCACGGAAGGGTCTGGCTCGACGGGGAGGAGGTCACGAACTCGGGAGCCAGGATCAACTACTTCCGGCAGAAGATCGGGATGGTCTTCCAGAACTTCTTCCTCTTCGACCACCTCACCGCAGTTAAAAACGTCGAACTGGCGCTCCTGAAGGTCAGGGGCATGGGGAAGGCGGAAGCGCGGGAGAAGGCCCTCACCGAACTTCGGCAGGTGGGGCTGGAGGACTGGGCCGACCACTACCCGGCGGAACTCTCCGGCGGCCAGGCCCAGCGGGTCTCCATCGCACGGGCGCTTGCCATGGACCCGGACGTCATCCTCTTCGACGAACCGACCTCCGCGCTCGACCCCGAGCTGACGAGGGAGGTGCTCGAGGTCATGAAGAAACTGGCCCGGAACGGGATGACGATGCTCGTCGTCACCCACGAGATGGGGTTTGCCTGCTCGGTTGCAAACGAGGTTCTCTTCATGGAGAACGGCGTGGTTGCCGAACAGGGGTCGCCGGACCTGCTCCTGCATGACCCGCGGTTCACCCGGATGAAGGACTTCATCGGCCGGATCGATTCCCGGATGGATGACTGAGGAGCGGCATGGATCAGGCAGTATTCCTCTTTGAGATTCTCCTCCCGGCGCTGATGCAGGGGCTGATCGTGACATTGCAGCTGATCGCGTGCTCCGCCCCGTTCGGCCTCGCGCTCGGGATCGCCGTCGCGGTGGGGAGGCAGTACGGTCACCCGGTCATATCCTGGCTCTGCAAGACGTATGTCTTTCTCATCAAGGGTACGCCGTTGCTCCTCCTTCTCTTCATCCTCTACTTCGGGCTCCCGTCGATCGGGATCACCTTCACCGCGTTCGTGGCGTCGGTGGTCGGATTTATCCTCTGCAACGGAGCGTATAACGCCGAGTACATCCGGGGCGCCCTCATATCGATCAAGGAAGGCCAGATGGTTGCCGCCCAGGCGCTCGGGATGACCCGATGGCAGGCGATCAGAAACGTCATCCTGCCGCAGGCGCTCTGCCGGGCGATACCGGGGCTTTCAAACGAGTTCATCTACCTGATCAAGTACTCGTCGCTTGCCTACATGATCACGGTGATCGAACTCTCCGGGGCGGGGAAACTGGTGGCGACGAAGTATTTCACCTACACGGAGTCGTTTGCTGCCGTCGGCATCGTCTACCTCGTGCTGGTCTCGATCACGACCATCGCCGTCACCATTCTTGAAAAGCGAGTGGCCGTTCCCGGGACGGCCAGGGCAACCCCCGCTGCCCAGTTGTAACTTTTTTTCGGTGGAGATCTCTCCAAAAACAGCCGCAATCTCTTAACCATCCCGGGGACCCGGCCGCACGACCGCACCGGCAACCCCGGCGGCGGTCCCGAGGAGTGGGAAGAGCAGTCCCAGCGCGATCGCGACCATCCCCGCGAGCCCGGCGACGAACCCCGTGGCATGCGATGCCGTCCAGAGGAATGGAATCAGGAAGATGCCGGTTCCGAAAAGCCCCGCGACAAGGCCGGCCTCAAGGCCATCCCCCGGTCTCGGCCCGGCAGAGTACCCCGCGATGAATCCGCCGACAAGGGGAGGGGCCAGGATCAGCGGGCCGAGAAAGGCGATGACGAGAGACGAACCGCCGATGACGGCCGTGCCGATTCCTATCCCGAGCCATCGCCTCCGCTCGCCCGGCCCGGCGGTGCCTCTCCTGACCCCGTTTCGCACCGCCGTCCCGGCCGCCCCGCCGACGGCGTTGTAGGGGAGGAGGAGTGCCGTGAAAATCAGAGCGTAGAAGCCGAAGGTCATGTCTGCTGGACTCACGAAGGCCATTAGAGAGGCTACGATCAGTGCCACGAGCACCCCGCAGACCGCACCGGCAACGGCCCCGTCCCTGACCCTGCCCCGGGTGAAGAGACCGGCGATGAAACCCCCGCCGAAGAGGAGCGCCACCGTCATGATCGGGGCCGAGAGGAGACCCAGCCAGCCGAGAAAAAAACCGCACCGACCACCAGTGCACCCGGAACCGCCCCGGAGAAGCGACCGGCGTTCAGCGATACCATATGGAGCCTTCACCACGCCACACAATAGCCTTTCTGGTTTGCCCCGACCTCCGTGCCGCAGGTATTATACGCCTGAACGATATGGGACTGCAACGGAGACCCGGCAGAAGACCGGGGACCGTTCCTCAACGGGGACCCATACCATGAGCATCACAGACTGCTGCCGGCGCACCGTCGCCTTCACCCGGGATATCATGCGCCAGCCGGTGGCGGCGAAGACCGATCTCGGGTTCTCCGACCTCGCCTTCTTCCTCAGGTTCGCCCGGCCGATCAGGATGGTGGGCGTGCTGGCCCTCGCGGCGACCGCTCTCGTCTCGGCGGCAAAGACCGTGCTCCCGCTCAGCATCAAGTTCTTCATCGACAACATCCTGCTCGGCGGAACGGAGGCCTCCGGCGCTATCCTCGCAGGGGCGGGCGCCATCCTCTCCTCGCTCGACACCCTCATCGCCGCACTCCTGGTGCTCGGACTCTTCACCGGCGGCATGGATCTGTTGCGGAACTACTGGACCGCCCGGTTCCGGGAGGGCTACGCCTTCAACCTCCAGACCGCCCTCGTCGAGCACGTCCTGAGTTTCCCGATCTCGTACTTCAAGTCGCAGCAGACCGGCTACATCATGTCCCGCCTCTCCGACGATGTCCAGATCCTGCAGTACACCGTCTCCCAGTACCTCCCCCTGATCGTCGCAAACGGCCTCTACGTCGTCTTCACCCTCGCCATCCTCTGCATCCTGAGTCTGAAACTCACCCTCGTCGTCGCCGCCTTCATCCCGCTCTACCTCCTGGTCAACGCCGTCTTCATCCGGCGGATCCGCGCCGCCACCCACCGGGAGCGCGAACGGCAGGCCTACGTCTCCCGCGATATCCAGGAAGTGATCTCCGGCATCGAAACGGTAAAGACGCACGCCGCGGAGGATCGGGAGGTGCACCGGGTCTCCGGGACGCTCCGGAGCATGGTCGATGCCCGGATCAAAAACACGATGCTTTCGGCGTTCTCGGAGTACTTCAGGATCGGCACGATGTCGCTCATGCTGATCGCCGTCTTCTGGGTCGGCGGGAACGAGGTGCTCGCCGGGGGCATGACCGTCGGGGACTTCGTCGCGTTCGCGGTCTACGTCGTGACGTTCGCCCCCACCGTCAACACCTTCTTCGCCTTTCCCGTCGTCATGCAGCCCGCGGCGACATCCGCCTCCCGCCTGCGCGACCTCTTCGCGATGGACGGGGAGCCGGCCGGCGGCGGGGTCGTGCCCGCCGCGGTGCAGGGCAGGATGGAGTTCTCCGGTGTCCGGTTCGGGTACGCGGAGTCGGAACCGGTGCTCGCGGACGCAGATTTCGTCATCCGTCCCGGCGAGGTGGTCGCCGTCGTCGGGCGGACAGGAGCAGGAAAAACGACGCTCGTGAACCTGATCCTCCGGGCGTTCGCGCCGCAGGAGGGTACAATCACCCTCGACGGCCGCGATCTCGCGTCGCTCGATCCAAGATGGCTGCGGCGGCAGGTATCGCTCGTCTCGCAGGATCTCTTCCTCTTCCACACCACCATCGAGGAGAACATCCGTTACAGCAGGCCCGAGGCGACCTTCGAGGAGGTCGTCAAAGCCTCACGGAAAGCACAGGTTCACGATGAGATCATGGGGTTTTCGGACGGGTACCGGACGATCGTCGGGGAGCGCGGGACGCAACTCTCCGTTGGCCAGCGGCAGCGGGTCGCCATTGCAAGAGCCTTCCTGAAGGATGCTCCCATCCTCATCCTCGACGAGCCCACATCCGCGCTCGACATGCGGACCGAGGAGCAGATCTGCCGGACGCTCCGGCTTCTCGTCCGGAACCGGACGACCATCCTCATCACCCACCGCCCGTCGCTCCTGACGCTCGCCGACCGCGTCCTCGCGGTCGAAGGCGGGCGGGTGCGGGAAGAGCAAGGGACGGATCTCCCGGCGGGACACGATCCCGGCCGGATACACCGTTCCGGCCAATCGGCGGCCACGTGAACCGCCGGGTTCACCCCGGCTACCCGACCGGGTGACCCACGGCCCGGAGAACGGTTATGATGATAAAGTAGCCGGCAACGGTTCCGGCAAGCGTCGCGGCGACTGCGATCAGGCCGTCACCCCACTGCGTGCGGCTCCACCACCCCGCCACGCTGCCGATGAGGAACGAGGCGAAGATGACGAGGATCTCCTGCCGATCAAGCGTTGCCATAGTCCGGAGAGTTATCGGCTCTCCCCGGCCATATCGTTTGCCCCACCCCGAGCAGCAGGAATATAACCACCGGCATCATCTTCATGAAAAGTGTTCGTCGCCTGCCACCTCTTCCTCGGCCTCATCCTGGGCCTCGCCTTCGCCGGACGCCTCGACGACCGGCGGCTCATCGGCTTCTCTGCTCTCGGGGCCGTCCTTCCCGACCTGATCGACAAGCCGGTCGGCCACATTCTTCTTGCAGGCACGCTCGATTCCGGGCGGCTCTTCGGGCACGGACTGCTCTTCCTCGCGCTCCTCGCAGTTGCAGGCATCGCCCTGTACTGGAGACGAGAATCCTTTGCGCTCCTCGCCGTCGCGGCGGGAGCACTCTCCCACCATCTTCTCGACGCGATGTGGGCAATCCCCGTCACCTGGTACTTCCCGCTCCTCGGCCCGTACCAGCCTTACGGGTTCACCGACTACTTCGGCGGGGCCATCCTTGCCGAGGTTTCTTCGCTCTCCGAATGGATATTCCTCGCGGCATCGGCCGGGATCGCTCTCGCCGCCTGCCGGGGCTTTGGTTCCGGCAGACCCGGGCTCGCCGCGGCACTCGTCCGCGTCTCCGTCCCGCTCCTCGGAATCCTCGCCCTCGTCTCACTCCTCGCCTGGGCAGCCGGCAGCCCGGAGAGCATCCTGATGGCCGGGGCGGGGCCGGAGGATTACCTGCTGCTCGCAATGGTGGCGGCAGTCGGGGTCGTCGGGGCGATACGGTACCGGGAGTACCTGTACGCCGGGTAGAGGCGTCAGTCAAGCCGGGTGATCGTGGTGATGCTGCCCGGCACCGTTCTCTCCACCCGGAGCGCCGGCCTCCCGGCCGGTTTGAGCTCGACGGCAAACGTCCGGTACGCCATGCAATCCGACTTGCCATTCGGTGAGATGTTCAGGATGTACTGCTCTCCGGCCTCGAGAAGGTGATCGGAATCGGCGTTGAACCGCTCCTGGACGCTCCAGTTCCCTTTTTCGGGGGCGACGTCTATGAGTGGCTCATTCCGGTAAACCGTCTCCCTGTGTGCGGCGCCGATCAGGCGGACGGATACCGTGGTGATATCGATCGGCTCGCTACCGGCGGTGAGACCGACCGGGACGATGATGGAACTTATCATCCCGGGAGTGTTGCTGACGCCGTATACGCCGCCGGTCACGGTGAGGCTCGACCCCGCCTCCTGGATCCCCCGGTGAACGGTGGATCGGCTCTCCTCGGAGAAGAGGAGACCCGCCCCCAGAACGACGTACGCAAAGACGGCTGCAACGACAACAAATGCAATCAGCACGATTGCAGCCTCGAGTCCGGTGAATCCGGCTTCAGAAGAGTTCGACGTAGACATTCTTCCCAATACCCGCCGGAACAGTTCTGGTCAGCGAAACGGTCTCTCCCCCGGCGGCGATCACCTGGAGGGTGAACGTATCTCCCCGCCCGATCTCCACACCGATCGTATTCAGTCTCACCATGACGGTCTCCCCCGCCTCAAGGAGGGCTCCGCCGTCCTCCGGATACCGCCAGGTGATGGTTACGCGAGGGTCGCCGGGAGGGAACGTGACGAGAGTCTTCTTCGTCGCGATGGTGTAGGTCATGCTCCCCAGATCGATGACGGCGAGGTCGGTCGCGGTCTCGAGATCGAACTCCATGAACTCGACGAGACCCTGACCGTTATCCAGCTTGGCGATGATCGACTGTCCCGGGCGGAGGGCGGATCCGGCTTCACCGAGAGCGGCATGCATCGTCTCCTGGCTCTTCTGCGACGTGGTCATGCCCAGCCCGAGAACGACGTACGCAAAGACCGCAGCGACGACGATAAAGGCGATGAAGACGATGGCTGCTTCGAGTCCGGTGAACGCCCGATCGTCCCAACCTTCCCGGGGCATATGAATGCGGGTTAGTCACGCTTCGATTAAAAGGTGCTGATCTCTCCCGCAGCCCGGCCTCCATTGATTCCAGGTCTTCGTATCTCCCAAAAACGCCCTCGCCGGAGAACTTATTTATACCATGGCTTTTTATGGGGTAGCAGAATGACATCCGAAACTACCGCAGGCACTCTCATCGGGTCACTGGATCCCCGCACCATCCCGCTGGACTTAAAGGGCATCTACCTCTGGGTCTTCCTCGCCCTTGCCGGCATCTACGCCCCAATCCTCAGCGAGAGTCCCCTTCGCGTGGTCTTCGTCCTGCCGTTCATCCTCTTCATCCCCGGTTACCTCCTGACTGCGGCGCTCTTCCCGGCAAGAGACGACCTCGACGGAATAGAACGCACCGCCCTCTCGTTCGGGATCTCCATCGCCGCCGTGCCGCTCCTCGGCTTTGCGCTCAACTACACGTCCTGGGGCATCGGACTCGACTCCATCGCCGCCATCCTCCTGGGATTCAGTCTCGCCGTCGGCCTCACCGCCCAGTTCCGGCGCCGAGAACTCCCGGAAGAGAACCGCTTTACGGTTCCCTTCGCCACCTACCGGGCTTCGATACGGGAGGAGTTCTCCGGCGGTTCCGCGTCCCGGTTCGACCGGGTCTTAAGCGTCGCCCTCATCGCCGCCGTCCTCGTGGCCGCGGCAACGACAGTCTTCATCATCACGGTTCCAAAAGAGGGCGAGAAGTTCACCGAGTTCTACGTCCTCGGGCCGCGAGGGAAAGCGGCCGATTACCCGACCGAGTTCATGTCCGGAACGCCTCAAACGGTCATCCTCGGGATCGGGAACCACGAATACCGGGACATCACCTACACGGTGGAGACGTTTGCCGTGGAGAGCAGGTTCAATAACGCGACGAACCAGTCGACGATCGTCTCGGCGACGCTCATCGACCGGTTCTCCGTCACGGTGCCGCACAACCGGACCGTCGAGCAGCCCTACACCTTCAGGATCATGGATCCGGATACGAACCGGATCGAGTTCCTCCTCTTTGCAGAGACACCGCCCGACAACATCGCGAGAAACGATCTCACACAGGCCGGCTACCGCAACCTTCACCTCTGGCTGCGGGTACACTGACCGGAAGGAGCCATCCGCAGGATGACTCCAAAAATTTATCCATTCAAACGCCATAATGTTCTTCGAGGTACAAGAATGAAACGCGAGATTCTGGTCGCCTCTCTTCTGCTCATGGCGATTATCGTGGCTCCAGCAGGGGCTTTCAGCGCGGACCGCCTTCAGATAACCGTGAATGAGGATGCGAGCGCGGACATCACGTTCAACTACACACTCTCATGGATCGAGACAATCGCTGTCTTCCTCAAGATCACCGATCCGGCGCAGGAGCTGAAGTCGGCGCTCGAAGGAACGCTCGGGGTTCCCGTAACGGTGACCTCGGCCGAGAGCGATCTCGCCTCGTTCTCTGCTGCAGAGTTTGCAAAGATCACCGATGCGGCCGGAGGGAAGACATACTCGACACCGGGCCTCGACTTCACTGAGGCACAGGCCGTCCTCGACGGTTACTGGTTTGCACCGTTGGTAGAGGCCGATTTCTCCCCCGCTCAGACAGTGGTCTGGTTCCCGGACGGCCACGAGGAGACCTTCTCCGACCAGAGCGCAATTCCCCCCCTCTCTCACACGGTTCTGTGAGCAGAGTCACACCCTCTTTTTAGCCCCGGGTAGCATCCGACACCTGAACTTGAGGAGCGGAGCAGAACCAATCCAGTCTCTCATAATCCGATTGATGATCCAATCGGCGCCGGAGCCTCCGCTGACCGGTCGCAGTCTGCCAAAAAAAAGAGGGAGAAGACTCCCCTCACTCGAAGACGTTGAAGATCTGGTCGCTGCCGGTGTCGGAGAGACGCTTGCGTTCCGCCTTCTCCTCGACGAGCGCGAGCACCGGGAGTTCCATGTCCACACCCGGGACATGGCCGAACATCTCCTGGAGATCAACCTGCAGGGCGTGCATGAAGAGCGCGTTCGGGATATCCATCGCGCAGTTCTCTTCGCACTGACCGCAGTTGATACACGAGTCGGAGATGTGGGCATACCGGATCAGGTGGAACATGAAGGGCGGCGGGACCTGACCGGGTTCGACCAGGTACGCCTTCTTCGTGCTGCACTCGACACAGTAGCAGATCGGGCAGTTCTCGATGCAGGCGTAGCACTTGATGCACCGGCTCGTCTCGTCCATGATCTTCTTGAGACGATCCTTGCCCTCGCCGAGGCCCTCGAAGTATTTCGCCCGCCACTTGTCGCCGAGTTTCAGCATCGCGTTCTCGACCTTGCCGCGGATCTCGATACCCTTCGGGTTCGCGGGCTCGGTCTTGAGTTCTCCGGCTTTTGCGGCGCCGTCGAGGAGGTTTGCACCCTTCTCGGAGCAGACCTCGACGAAGGTGGCCTTGCCCGCCTTGTCGCCGATGACGCCCCAGTTGCCGCAGGCGAGATCCGCCTGGCGCGGGACTTTCATCTTGCAGCGGCGGCAGTTCGACCGGCGGCCGAAGCCTTCCTCCTCGAGTTCGTCCATCGAGATGCCCTTGTGCTGGCCGTCCTTCGTGACGATGATGAACTGACCCTTGTCGATCTCTTCCTTGACGACGTCGTTCGGGTCGACCCCGAACTTCTCGGCGATCATCTTCCGTGCAGCCACGGGGCTCACGGATCCACCGCAGTTGAGGCCGATCATCAGGATGTTGTCCAGGTTGATCTGGTTGCGCTTTGCAAGTTCGTACAGGCCCATCGCATCGCAGCCTTTCACCGGCATGGCGATCCGCATATCCTCGGCGCCATCCAGGTACTTCTTGACCAGCTTCGAGAGCAAGAGCGTTCCGCAGTGGAGTGAGCCGGACGTCTGTGCGATCTCGGCCGGGTCGGTGATGAACGTGGGGACGGCATCGTAGAGATCCTGTCCCTTCTTTACGGCAAGGACAGCGTCCACCATGCCGGATTTAAGCGCGTGCGTCAGCAGAGCGGTGACCGCTCCGCCGCACTCGCCCTTCTCCTGGCAGGCGGCGTCGGCTGCCCATGCGTAGACCATATCGCCTTTTGCTGCCATCTTCAGGCCTCCGTAATCTTCTCGACCTTCACAGCACAGGCCTTGAACTCAGGGATCTTTGCGATCGGGTCGAGCGCGTTGTTCGTCAGGACGTTCGCTGCACACTCGGCGAAGTGGAACGGCATGAACATGACGCCCTTCTTGATCTCGTCGGTCACTTTCGCTTCGACTTCGACCTTGCCGCGGCGGCTGCTTGCCCGGACCATTTCCTTGTTCGCTATGCCGAGTTCTTTTGCGTCCTCGGTGTTGATCTCGATCCAGCCGGTCGGGACCTCGTTATCGAGCGTCTCGGAGCGGCGGGTCATGGATCCGGTGTGCCAGTGCCAGATGCACCGTCCGGTGGTGAGGATGTAGGGGTACTCCGCGTCGGGGACTTCCGCCGGGGGTTTCCACTCGATGGGGTGCATCACGCCCATGCCATCGGGGTGCGAACACTTGCCGATGTGCAGGATGGGCGTGCCGGGGTGGTCTTCCGTGGGGCAGGGCCAGTGGAGTGCTTCGGGCCGGTTGAGCCGCTCGTAGTTCATGCCGTGGTAGGACGGCGTGAGGGCGGCGACCTCGTTGAAGATCTCCTCGGCGCTCTGGTAGGGGAACTGGGCGGCGTAGCCCATGGCGGCTGCCACTTCGCAGAGGATCTTCCAGTCGACCTTTGCCTCGCCGGGCGGGTTCTGGGCCGTGCGCCACATCTGGACGCGCCGCTCGGTGCTGGTCTGGGTGCCTTCCTTCTCTGCGTAGCAGGAGGCGGGCAGAACGACGTCCGCGTGCTGGGCGGTCTCGGTCAGGAAGATGTCCTGCACCACCAGGAACTCGAGCTGTTCGAGTGCGTGCTCCGCGTGGGTGAGGTCCGGGTCGGAGAGCATCGGGTTCTCGCCCATGATGTACATCGCCTTGAGCTCGCCGGGGTTCTCGGTCAGGACGTTGAACATGACGGTGACCTCATAGCCGTTCTTCGGCTCGCAGATGCCGTCGGGGAAGCCCCAGGCGTCGGCGAACTTCTTGTGGACGGCCTCGTCGATGACCTTCTGGTAGCCGGTGAAGACAACGGGGAGACAGCCCATGTCACAGGCGCCCTGGACATTGTTCTGGCCACGGAGCGCGTTCACGCCGCCGCCGCGCTTGCCGATGTTTCCGGTAAGCATCTGGAGGTTTGCAGTCGACTTGACGTTGTCGACGCCGACCGTGTGCTGGGTGATGCCCATCGAGTAGAGGAGCGAGGAGGACTCGGCGGTACCGATCCATTCGGCTGCCTTCTTGAGGTCAGCAGCGGCAATGCCGGAGACCTTCTCGACGTTCTCGGGGAGGTAATCGTCCTTGAGCACCGTCGCTTTGAGTTCCTCGTATCCCTTTGCACGCTTCGAGACCCATTCCTTGTCCTCCCATCCGTTCCGGATGATCTCTCCCATCAGGCAGTTGAGGATGGCCACATCGGTGCCGGAGTAGAAGGATGCATAGAGATCCGCCTGCTTCGCGGTCGGCGTGTAGCGCGGGTCGAATACGATGACCTTCGCACCGTTCATCTTTGCCTGCATGATCTTGCGGCCGATGAGCGGGTGCTGCTCGAATGTGTTGGACCCGATGACGAAGACGCACTTCGACTCGGCGATGTCGAGGATGGAGTTGGTCATCGCACCGGAGCCGAACGAGGCGGCGAGGCCGGCGACGGTGGACGCGTGGCAGAGCCGGGCGCAGTGGTCGATGTGCCGCGTCTTGAAGACGCCGCGTGCCAGTTTCATCAGCAGGTAGTTCTCTTCGTTGGAGACACGGGCTGAGGAGAGGCAGGCAATCTCATCGGGCTTGTACGACTTGAACTTCTGGGCGATCAGGTCGTAGGCCTCGTCCCAGGTCGCCTCGACGAACTTGCCGTCCTTCTTGATGAGCGGCTTTGTGAGGCGGTCCGGGCTGTTCACGAACTCGTGAGCGTAAGTGCCCTTGGGGCAGACTTTTCCCTCGTTGACCGGAGAACGCTTGTAAGGTTGTGTGCCGACAACCTTCCCGTCCTTCACAACTAGGTTAAAGCTGCACCCCGTACCGCAGTACGGGCATGTAGTTTGAACATACTTGAGATCCATGGTTAAAACCTCGGATACATAGAAATACGGGGTTCAGAATATTTAACTATAGTGATTAACACCCCTTTTTTTGATGAATAAGTGTGGGCTGCAGCCGGCCCGGTACCGGGAGACCTGCACGATGTCGGACATACTTGCCCTGAAATGCATTCGGGAGCATTTTATCGGCCTGATGGGGGATGCGCCCTGAAATATCCCATTGTAAAAAAATAGTCAGGAGATATTGGTCGCCTTCCCGGGTTCGGGGCCGAATGCGGTCTTGCGTCTGGATCCGGTAGCGTGGGGGACGAGCACAAACGGGGTGTCCATCAGAAAGAGTTATTTGCACCGGCCGCAGATTATAGGGGACTCCGGGATGCTCACGAACCTCGGCGGGTGGAAGATCGGCCCCAACCGGGATCAGTGCCCGGGGGACGGCATCTCCGGGCGCTCAGGAGCCGGATTGTCACCTGACGAAGCCGGGACGGCAGGATAGACCAGAACCGGTGCTCTCCGGAGCACTCTCCTGCGGCCTGTAACGACCATGATGCCGTTCACTCTTGCTCGATGAGAGATGTTATTATTGGTGGGTGCAAACCCCTCTCATACAACTACACGGGAGAGAGTTGCCATAGCAAAGAAGACAGTGCTGATCCCGCCGATGCTCGTCGATCTGGTGGGAAACGCCCTCGCGTCGATGGACGGCGTGATATTCGGCGATCTCGACGCCTGCCCGTCGTGCGGGGGCCAGGTGCTCGGGCACGACATGCGGGCAAAGCGGTTTGCCGTCATCCTCGATGATGACAAAGAACGCACCATCCGGGTCTTCGTGAAGCGTTTCTACTGCCAGGACTGCGGCGTCCTCTGCTATGCGGACGCTCCCTTCTACCCCGACACCCGCCTCGCGTCGCCCATCGTCGATCTCTGCCTCCTCCTCTCGCAGCAGATGCCTTTCAACCAGGTTGCGCAGCATCTGCGGGCGATGGGGATCGTCGTCGACCGCGGAACGATCCGGAACTACGCTTCCCGCGACTTCGGGCCGATCTCCGCAACCGACCTCTTCGGTTTCCTGTTACCGCTCTCTCTCCTGAACCTCGCCACCTTCACCCTCAACCGTGAGCGGCGTCCCATCGTAGGGGCAGAAGCGCTCGCTGCCTGCGGTTTCCCACCCGCAGGCAGGGCACCGCTTCACGGCAGGGCGGCGCCCAAAGAGCGGGATCAGCGGTATGAACAGGAAGAGAAAGAAGAACGGGAATCCTAGTGCCAGCGATACGGCCGTGACGGCGAGAGACACCGCGAGCAGAAGAAGGGTCAGGTTCCACCGGCGCGCCGTAGCGCCACCTCCCTGACCGCGTATGCCGGCAGTGCATCCGAGACTTCTCCGATCTCTTCTTGAAGCGTAACGCCGCCGAGTTCGCGGGCAAAGAGGTCCGCTCCAATCCCGGCCGTGATCAGACGCCCGGCACCGCTCCGGGATACTGCACGATCTACTGCGCGGGCGATCAGCGTTCGCTGGGCATCCCAGAACACCCGGGCGACTGCCAGCGCCCCGTCCCTCCCGATCTCGTCGAGATCGGCGCAGACCACCCGGGCAAGCCTCCTTAGCGCCGCTTGGGGGGTCTTCTCGCCGTCGTCGGGTGCAGGGGAGGTGTAGTCCTCCGGGGTGATCTGGCCGAGCGCGAGGTGGGCGTCGGCGCTTGCGGCGAAGTACTCGGTGCTCACCGGGGTCGCCGTCCCGTCGAGCGTGACCGACGAGACCAGCGTCGCGACGTTCGTCCGGAGCATGCCGGTGTAGACTAGGTACTGCTCCTGCAGCCGCCGGGTGTCGGTCAGCCCCTTGAGGTCTTCAAAACGGTTCAGGGGGATGACGTCGGCGGTGGTGCTTCCCACGTCGAGGAGCACCGCGTCGGCATGGTTCTCCCGCAGGTAGTCGGCCGACGCCAGCCAGTTCGCGGCGGCAAGGGCCGGAACCGGCCGGGTATGGAACGCCGCGTCGGTGCCGTAGAAGACAGCGCCGGGAATGACCTCCTGCACCGCTTCGACGATCCACCGGATGCCGTCCATCTTGCTCGCAAAGCAGTCGGCGAGCTCCCCGCTCATCACCACGGCGGCGGGCTCTCCGGCATAGGGTTTGAGGAGAGCGGCGAGCGGCGCGCCCTGCCAGAGGGGGCAGTAGTGGATATGCACGCCGGTATCGTCGACGACCTTGAGGTTCGCGCCGCCGATATCGATCCCGATCATAGCCGGTGAAGCCCCCCGTCCTTGTCGAACCGCACCCTCCCGGCGAGGTGCACCTCCGCCGGCGCCTCGCCGTGCGACGCTGCAACAAGGATATCGGCGATCTCCTCCTCCATGACGGCCGCGATCCCGACCAGGCTGGTCGTGGGCCTCGGGTTGACGTCCACGACGTAGATCCGGTCACCGGCGACGACGTCGATCCCGGCGTACCCCTGGCACCCGAGGACGTTCATCGCCCGGACGGCAAGATCGACGATCTCCTCCTCGCGATCGGGATGGACGGGCGTCTCTCCCCCGAGGTAGAGGAACCTCCCTTCGTCCGCGACGGCGATCTCCTGCCGGTTGACGGCGAGCAGGAGCGGCACGGCGCCCGTGTAGAACTCGCAGACGTTGCCGGTCACCCGGCTCCCCACCAGGCTCACGCTCAGCGCCTCTCCTTCGACGTAGGTCTGTGCAAACTCGCCGGCTCCCGGCTCCTCATCCGTCAGGCGGACCCCGAGAGCGCCGCAGCCCGTGATCGGTTTGACGACTCTCCTTCCTTCCCCGGCAGTGGGGGGAACGGCTATCCCGTTCCGGGAGAGGATATCCGCCGTCCGCTGCTTGTTGGCGCAGACCGCCGCGTTCATGCTCCCGCACCCGATGTTGTGGGTCAGCCCTTCGAGGAGATGCGTGTACCGGAAGAGGAGGTGATCCGGTGCGATGACCAGGCCTACGTCGCACTCCGGCGCGAGCCTCTTGATCTCGCCCTCGAAGTCGGGGCGCTCGGGCGTCACCACCTCGTAGCCGCACCGCTCAAAGCTG
This sequence comes from Methanoculleus horonobensis, assembly GCF_001602375.1. NCBI lineage: Archaea > Methanobacteriati > Methanobacteriota > Methanomicrobia > Methanomicrobiales > Methanomicrobiaceae > Methanoculleus > Methanoculleus horonobensis. Next base: position 225,535 of record NZ_BCNY01000013.1, read on the forward strand.
CCGCGTATGGCGGCGAGCATGGCGGCGCCCTCGGGCGCAAGCTCGGGGTCGTTGCATACGGAGTATTCGGCGAGAAAGACCTTCATTGCAGTAGAGGTTAGCTACAGAGGACTTGACCCTGACGATCGGGCAGGTTTTTGATGCGCGGAAACCATCCCTATAGACAAGGATGAAGCCCAAGATTCTGCTCACCAACGACGATGGGATAACCTCTACGGGACTCTGGGCGGCATACGACGCGCTCGCGCCGATCGCCGACGTCACCGTGGTCGCGCCTGCCACCCAGCAGAGCGCCGTAGGAAGGTCTATCTCCATCTTCGAGCCTATTCGTGCGAATCAGGTGACGATGAACGGCGTGACCGCCTACTCGGTCGGCGGGAAACCGACCGATGCCGTGATCATCGGACTCTTCGCGCTGCACCTGAACCCCGATCTTGTGGTCAGCGGGGTAAACATCGGCGAGAACCTCTCGTTCGAGTCGATCATGACCTCGGGAACCGTCGGGGCCGCGCTCGAGGCGTCGAACCAGGGGGTGCCGTCCCTTGCCTTCTCGCTCCAGGTGGAGGACCAGGGCGACAAGTTCGACGACCCCTCGCGGATCATCGACCGGTACTCCGACGCGAAACGGGTGATTCGCGAGATCTGCGAGAAAGTTTTTGCAAACGGGTTCCCCGGAAAGGCTCACGTCATCAACGTGAATATTCCGGCACGGGTGCGCGGCGGATACGAGATCACCCGCCTTGCCGAGAAACTCTTCTACACCGGCGTTGAGGAGCGCCTCGACCCGCGCGGCCGTCCCTACTACTGGATCGACGGGCCGCTGTACGAGGATGCGGAGGAAGGCACCGATGTGCACGCGGTGCAGAGAGGCAACGTCTCCATCACGCCGATCACCCTCGACTGCACGGCGTATGCCGCCGCGGACGAGCTCAAGGGCATCTTCGACGGCATGCATATCTGAGCGGGAGGAGAAGAGTACAGCATGAGTGCAGCAGAACAGGCGGCATCGAAGAGGAACGCAGGCTACCGCGCGGCAGAAGAGGTCGAGGACGGGATGGTCGTCGGGCTCGGCACCGGGTCGACCGTCTTCTTCGCGATGGAGCGGCTGGGCGAGCGGATAGCAGAGGACGGGCTCACCATCGTCGGCGTCCCGACCTCTTACCAGGCGGCCATCCGGGCACGCCGGTACGGCATTCCCCTCGCGAGCCTCGACGAGCACCCCGAACTCGATATCGCCATCGACGGGGCCGACCAGATCGATCCCGCTCTCCACCTGATCAAGGGGCGCGGTGCCGCGCTTCTGCGGGAGAAGTGCGTCTGCGACGCGGCGCGGAGGGCGCTCATCGTCGTTGATGGGACAAAGATGGTGGAGACCCTGAACGCGCCCGTGCCGGTAGAAGTGCTCCCGTTCGCCGTGGAGGCGGTCTCCCGCCGGCTTGCGGCGCTCGGTGCCGACCCGGTTCTCCGGGAAGGGGTGAAGAAAGACGGCCCGGTCGTAACCGACAACGGCAACTTCATCGTCGACTGCAATTTCGGGACGATCGCAGACCCCGGGCGCCTGGAGGCGGAGATCGCCTCGATCCCCGGTGCGCTGGAGTGCGGCCTGTTCACGGCCTACACGGAAAAAATAACGGTTATTATCGGTGAGGAGAAGGGTTGCAGCGTCATATCACTGCGTTGAGATGCATTCCCGCATCTTCTGGATGAGGTCTAACTGATGCCGGGCTTCCTTCTTCTTTTCTTTCTCGATTGTATCCATGATCTCCGTTATTGAGCGCGAGAGCGTGTAGATCTTCACCGGCCTTCCCTTGCTCTCCGACTTGCTCTCGCGGGTATCGATCCAGTCGCATTCTTTAAGGTAGCGCATGGCGATGCTGACTTCGGGCTGGCGGAGATCGGTGCCGCGCTCGATGTCCCGGGATGTCGCCTCCTCGGTATTTGCCAGGTATACGAGCACTTTGGAGACGTTTCTTTTGATGCCGATGCCCATCAAGAGCTCGGCGAGTTCTTCGTCGCGTGGCGTAAAATACCGTACCTTATCGGACCTCATCCATTCACCATCAGATAGTTATCTAGTGTTTTAAATCTAACTATAAAAATATTATTATTTCAATGGGAGATCTGGCGATTGTATCTGTTTAAAGTGAATGAATGAACCATCAAACCTTCGAGAACAATCTTTTATCCACCGGATCGCGCTTCCGCACGCGGCAGGAGGGTGCCCTCCGGAGAAGAGTGATGGCGATCGAAAGGACGGGGAAGTCCGAAAACGGCCAGCCGTGCCATCGGTCTGGGAGACTGTGGTTGCCCGGCTCCGCCGGAGATTCGAAACGGCCCTTATGGAAAACCAACGGCCCAATGGCCCTTATGGGTTGGGGAAAAAGAGAGAAGGATTATCAGACGGGTTTCAGATGAGCCCGAGACTGGAAAGTTCGGAGAGGATCCGCCGTACCGCACGCTGCGCATCCTCGGGCACCTTGCCGCCCGTGATGATCAGTTTGCCGGACCCGAAGAGGAGGACGACCACCTTGGGGTCATCGAGCCGGTACACGAGCCCGGGGAACTGCTCGGGTTCGTACTCGATCTTGTCCAGGTTGAAGCCCACGGCGATCTTATTGAGGTTGATTGGCGTCCCGAGGTCTGCGGATGTGACGATGTTCTGAATCTTATACTCCGGGTTCTCGGGGATGTCGATGTCGAGCGCCCGCAGCTGGTCGGCGAGGATATCCAGGCCGCGCGAGAGGCTGTCGATGCTCTTTGCGCCCGTCAGGACGACCTTGCCGGAACCGAAGACGAGCGCGGCGATCTTCGGGTCCTGCATCCGGAGAACGACGCCGGGGAACCGCTTCTTATTGTATTCCGCGTCCTTAAGCCGGGACGCAAGAGAGGGTAGATCAAGAGACTCCGTCACTTTCGCGGAAGCGACGATATTTTCTATCTTGAGGGACTCCTCTGGTCTGTGCTCATTCATATATATAGCATGCTTAAAAAAGGTATATAAAGAGTTGGTTTTCTACTCTTCCAATGTCGAGATATCACCGGGGTCCATACCCAGCTCCTGTGCTTTTAAGACCCGGCGCATGATCTTGCCGCTCCGGGTCTTCGGGAGCGAATCGACGAACTCAATCTCGGACGGTATGGCGATGGGACCGAGTGTCATCCTGACATGGTAGACGAGATCGTTTCTCAGCTTCTCACCGGGCTCCCGGCCGTTTCTGAGGATGACGAAGGCTTTGATGGTGTTCCCCTTCAGGGCGTCGGGTTTCCCGATGACCGCGGCCTCCGCCACGGCCTCATGGGAGACAAGCGCGCTCTCGACCTCGGCCGTCCCGATGTTGTGCCCGGCGACGACGATCAGGTCGTCGGATCGCCCGATCACCATGATGTAGCCGTCCTTGTCCTTCACCGCGAGGTCGGCCGCAGTGTAGCATCCCGGGACGGTGTTCCAGTACTTGCGGTATCGGTCGTCATCGTTCCAGATCGTCCGCATCATCGACGGCCAGGGCTCCCTGACGACCAGGAGGCCGCCCGTCCCCGGCGGGCACGGGTTGCCCGCCATATCGACGACGTCCGCGACGACGCCCGGGATCGGTTTTCCCGCAAACCCGGGGCGCATCGGCTCGCCGATCATCGTGGTCACCATATGCATCCCGGTCTCGGTCTGCCACCAGGTGTCCACGATCGGGCACCGGTCTTTGCCGATGGTGCGGTAGAACCACTCGAACGCCTCGGGGTTGAGCGGCTCGCCGACCGACCCGAGGACGCGGAGCGACGAGAGGTTGTAGCGGTCCGGCCACTCTTCACCCACCCGCATGAACATCCGGATGGCGGTCGGGGCGGTGTAGAAGATGGTGACGCCGTACTCCTCGATGAGGTTCCAGTAGGTGCCCGGGTCCGGGTAGTCCGGAGTTGTCTCGGCGATGAGGCAGGTTGCGCCGTTCAGGAGCGGGCCGTAGACGCCGTAACTGTGGCCGGTGATCCAGCCGGGATCGGCAGTGCACCAGTAGATATCGTTGTCCTTGACGTCGAAGACGTGGCGGGTGGTGTAGTAGGTTCCGACCATGTAGCCGCCGCAGGTGTGGACGATGCCCTTCGGGGATCCGGTGGTGCCGCTCGTGTACAGGATGAAGAGCGGGTCTTCCGCATCCATCGGTTCGGCCGGGCACTCCCGCTCGACGCCCTCCGTCAGGTCGTAGTAGTCCACCTCCATCTCGGGATGGAGTTCGACGGGCTTGTCGAGATCCCGCCGGAGAATGACGATCCGCTCGACGGAGGGCGCGTTGACGACCGCCTCCTCGACGATGTTCTTGAGCGGGATTGCCTTGCCCCGCCGGTAGGTGACGTCGGCGGTGATGACCACCTTAGCATCGGTGCCCGTGATGCGCTGGTTGAGCGCGCTGACGCCGAACCCGCCGAAGACGACCGTGTGGATCGCTCCTATCCGGGCGCAGGCGAGCATGGCGACGATCTGTTCGGGCACCACCGGCATGTAGATGCAGACCCGGTCGCCCTTCCCGACTCCGAGACGCTTCAGGCCGTTTGCGAACCGGCAGACGGCCTGGAAGAGCTGGCGGTAGGTGAAGATCCGCTCTTCCTCCTCGGTCTCTCCCCGCCACATGATCGCGACCTTGTTGCGCCGCTGGTTGTGGACGTGGCGGTCCAGGCAGTTGTGGGTGATGTTGAGTTTGCCGTTCAGGAACCACCTGGCGTAGGGATAGTTCCACTCCTTCACCCGATCCCAGGGCTGGAACCACTCGAGTTCTCTGGCGACGGTGTCCCAGAACCCGTCGGGGTCTGAAAGGAACTCCCGGTAGGCCTGGTTGTAGTCCCCGACCCAGGACTGCTCCCTGCAGTGGGCTTCGGGGGTATAGTACTTCGCCTCCTCGAGTTTGACATCAAAATTTTCCGCCATCCGTATACCTCGATTATACATTATTAATAATGTATATTATATCAACATTCTGGTTGAGGGGACGGATTCGCCTGAGGGTAAGCGGCAGGGAACGGTTGCCGAAACCGCACTGGAATGGCCGCGTCTGCGCCGGAGCATGTGGCGCCCGCGCCTATACTGGGGAATCGAAACCCGGGAGGGCCGGGCCGGCGGGCAGAATTGAGGTTTTGCCGGGGACGGGCGCCGCGCAACGAGAGTGTCCCCAGTATGGCCGCCGCACCACGAGAGGCCGCCGGAAGATCGTGAAATCGTCAGCGGCGGCCTTCGATACGCAGGGATAAATGCCAACCTTTTTGCCGGGCTCTTTTCCATATTCCATTGATCGCCATGCCCACCAGGGTGATTTCAAAGATCCTCTCCTTCCGGCACCACGACCGCATGGTTACCTTTGCGGAGCAGGCGCTCGACCAGAACAAGCGCCCCGCGGCGGTGAAGACCGCGCACGAGCGCGGGGTGCTCGCCGGGATGAACGATGCGGCCGACCGGCAGAACGATAGGCAGGCCTGCGAGTTCAACGGGCTCGCGGAGGGCGGGGGTGACGGGATGAAGGACCTGGAAGGGATCGGGCGAACGATAAACGAACTCGAGACCACTGCAATCGAGATCGAAAAGGTTGTAATCGGACTGCTCCGAACCACAAACCTGATTCAACGGCCGGATCCCATGGGAGTGATATTCTTCGCTCCAAATAACCAGTGGGACGAATTGTCCGACCAGGAACAGCAAAAACAGCGGGACGCGCTACGGAAGTATCAACGGTGGTACACGGTCGCCCACAGGTATGTCAGGGAGTATGTCCCCGAGAGGGTCGATGAGTTCAACCTGTGCTATTCCGGCGGTACGCAGGGGAGGTACGGCGTTATCGATTATATTCAGCTGGAACGGCTGCAATGGTCCCGCAATAAGTCTAGGATCATCGATGATTTCTGGCGTATCTTCGAGATTCAGAGGAGTATCCTCCTCTCTATAACGGATTTGACCGAAATAGAGCGAATAAACGTCCGGGAACTCATATCTTCGGATTTCATCGACCGCGAGATCGACGAAGCCGAGAATCTCTACAGGCTGGGCCACCATCGTGCCGCGGGGGTTCTTGCAGGGGTTGCACTTGAACGACACCTGAAAATGCTCTGCGACAGGTACGGCCTTGAGTACCTGAAGGAGGATATCGTCGAACTTCTGGTCCAGCGGTTGTATGAGACCGATTGTATCGATCGCGGGCAACTTGTGACCATTCGGCACCTTGCCGATATAGGGGAGAGATGCAGTCATCCAGGCGATATCACCGGCGAAGAGGTCAAAGAATCGATTGATCGGTTCAAAGAATTAATACGACAGAGTTCTCCGGCCGAACCCGTGCGGCCGCAGGATCAGATAGCGTAGTGGTGACAGGCCTTCGTGGAGTTGAAAAGAGCCCGCCAAAAAACGACAGAAAGAAATGCGCCCCAAAGGGGCATCAGAACAGTAACGTTGCCGAATCAATCGTACTCGCGCCAGGTCTTGCCGCAGGCGGTGCACCGGAAGAACCGAACTTCGCTCTCATCCGCCGCACGCAGCTGCCGCAGCCACCAGAATGCCGTCGTGCAGTCGCACTCCGGGCACTTGATGCTCGCGGTCGGGAGGGTCGCTATCTTGTCCTCTTCGTCGACGATGGTGATCTCTTTCTCCACGCGTTTGTCTGTCTTCTTTAACCGGTCGGAATCGTCGATCTCACGGATATAGCCGCATTTTTTACATTTCAGCTGACCACCGGACGATATCATCAGACCTTTGCACTGCGGACAGAACATCATTGTAATGAATGGGGTGGCAATCGCAATTAATTCTTGGTCATGCCGCATGATCGTTCCACACGAGAGGCGACCCGGACAGAACGGGTGCACAAATAATTATAGCCGGATACGCCGAAGGGTAAAGGATGAAGGACTACCTGGTGCTGATCTCCTGCATCTGTTTTCTCGCCTTTCTCATCCCGGGCAGGTACCGGAAGTACTTCGCACTCGGCGGGTGGATAAGCATCGTCGGATACCTCTTCCTCGAGCTCCCCCACTACTTCTCACTCAATAACTTCATGTACCCGGCGATAGCCGTCCTTTCGGTACCCTTCCTCTATATCACCGCAAAATACCTGCTCCGCGACGACCCCCGGGTGATGCAGGTCTCGATGATTGCCGCCGTGGCATTCCTGATCTACGCTCCCTTCGGTTACATGCCCGCACTCGGGAACTGGCTGATTGCAGCCGTCGCCGACCAGACCGCGGCGGCGCTCGCGGCGGTCGGCTACCCCGTAACCTTCCAGGCCTGGAACCTGATGGAGCGCAACGGGTTCCAGACCGAGATCATCCTCGCCTGCACCGGCATTCAGAGCATCGCGATCATGCTCGGGGTCGCCTGGGGCGTGCAGTCGACGCTGAAGCAGAAGATCGTCGGCTTCTTCATCGTATTCCCGACGATCTACATCCTCAATATCGTGCGGAACGTCTTCGTGATCGCGGCCTATACCGAACAGTGGTTCCCCTACCTGCCCGAGATCGCCGGCAACGGCGAACTCGGGTACGAGAGTTTCTTCTGGGCGCACAACGTCATGGCAGAACTCGGGGCTCTTGTCTTTCTCGTGGTCCTCGCCTACGCCCTCTTCATGATCGTGCCCCAGCTCGGCACCCTCGCGGAAAACCTCTACCGCCTCTACCGCGGCGAAGTGGAGCGGGTTGTCCGACCGAACGCGGGAAAGACCGAACGCTGACGCCGGGCGGGGAGTGCCCGGCAGCCGCATCCTGAGTGTCGTTCTTCGAAGACCTTCGGTCTTCTCATGCTCCTGCCCCGAAAACGCTTCGCGTTTTCTCATGCTCCTGCCGTTCCGGCAGTCGCACCCTTCGGCCAGTCGCACTTCGCGTGAGACTTCAGCTCAGGGAGAACTGAGGATCTCACGCGAAGCCGAGAAGAACGGTAGGAGGTTTACCTGGAACACCCTTCGCGGCTTCGCGCCCTTCGCGTGAGACTGTATTGTTATCCTTCGCAAGCAACTCACGCGAAGAACGGCACGAAGTCCGGTTGACAGGTAGAGTAACTTCCCTTCTCGGCTTCGCGTGAGTCGGCAGTAGAGGGTAATGACCGAGCCTTACGCGAAATGCAACTGCCCTACGGGCAGGAACTTGAGCACCACAAGGTGTGAAAGATGCGAAGCCGGGAAGGCCGAAGGGCCGGAGTTTGAGAAGCCATCAGGCTTTGAGGGACGACGCCCCGAAGGAGCACAGTTTGAGGCACCGTCAGGACGCGGACCGTGACGCCCACTCGCCACGCTTCACCTCAAGACCCGAAAAAGAGATACGAACCGGTCAGGAGTACCGGCGGTAGAGGTAGAAGACCCGCTGGGCCGCGGAGAGGTTCGTGCAGATCGCGATGAGGAGCACCGCAACCCAGAGGAGCCCGGTCACACCGCCGAGCACCAGCACGAGGATCGTCTCGGGCCTGCCGAAGAAGCCTACCCCCTCGAGGGGATCCTCGATCTTCCCGGCGACCCTCTCGGAATACCCGATCTCAGCATACGTGACCGGCTTGATGAAGGTGTTCATCAGCGACCCCGCGAGCGCCAGCCCCACGACACCGAAGTCGGCGACCGGCGGGACGTTCACCAGGTGGCTGATGATGGGGATGCCGGAGAACCCCACGCCGAGGATGACCGCCGCGTCGACGTATTTGTCGGCGATCCAGTCGAAGACCGCCCCGAACCGGCTCTCCGCATGATTCTTCCGGGCGACGTTGCCGTCCACCAGATCGAGGATCGCCGAGACGAACAGGAGCAGGCTGCCCGCAATGAAGTGGCGCCCGGCGAAGGCAAGTGCGCACGAAAAGCCGAAGAGCACGGAGAGCACCGAGACCTGGTTCGGCGTAACGCCCAGGCGTATAAAAAACGACGCGATTGGCTCCGTATATTTGATGAATTTCGGCCGCAGGGAGGTTATATTCATCGCATATTTTATCAGCCTGTATGGAGTTTAACCTTTGCTCTGCAGAGTGAAGCCGCAACACTTCACCCGAATACCGTTTACCGGCTAAAATCACCAGATTCATAAACGCTCCCGCCAGATAGATCACCGGGAACGAATTTCAATGCCAGAATACGACAGGCCGCACGTCCTCATGATGTCGGAGATCACCGTCGACGGGAAACTTACCCTGAAGCGCGGGGCTTCGAGCAAGATCCTCATGAAGTACATGGCCCCCGAAACCGAACTCCTCCTCCACAAAACCCGGGCGGAATACGACGCCATCATGGTCGGGGCGAACACCATCAGGATCGACAACTCATTCCTGACGGTCAGGCTGGTCGAGGGAAAGAGCCCGCTCCGCGTCATTCCAAGCAGCCGGGCGGATATCCCGCCGGACGCAAACGTCCTCGGACCTGACGCGAGAACCGTCATCGCCGTCAGCGAGGCCGCGCCGGCGGAGAATGTCGCCCGGCTCCGGGACTGCGGCGTCGACGTCGTCGTCGTGGGCGAGAAAGACATAGACCTGCCGGGACTGATGCGGGTCCTGAAGAGAGACTACGGCGTCGAGCGGATGATGATCGAGGGGGGGCCGACGCTGAACTGGTCGATGCTGAACCACCGCCTCGTTGACGAGATACGCCTTATTCACCTGCCGTTCATCGTCGGTGGCGCCGACACCCCGTCGCTCGTCGGCGGCATGCACATCGAGACCGAGGAGGAGATGTTCCGGCTCTCCTTGAAGCGCCACTACATGTGTGGGAGCAACCTGGTCACCGAGTGGGATGTTCTCTACCATCCCCGCGAATAATCCTTTTTCACCGAACGTCTAGATCATCACGTACGGGTCGGCCTTCATATACTCCCGGCAGACCGTCGTCGCGTAGTGGCCGGGAGGGAGCGTGAATCTGAGCCGGACGTCCGCACCGGATACGTCCGCCTCCACGTCGGCGGAGAGGCTGATCGGTCTCAGAACGCCGGCAAACGCCGTCTTCACGAACCGGGAGGCGCGCTTGAAGTCTCCGGCGTCGATGCCCGACTCGGCCATCAGTTCCTGCATCATCTCGTCCATCGGCCCGTGCGACACTATCGGTTCCGAACCCGGGATGAAGAGGGCGATCCGGCACCGGCCGCGGCGGATCTGCATCAGGGCCGCCTGCCGGTTTCGCGCGGAGACGATATCCTCGCGACCATCCAGAAAGAGGAGCCGGTCGCCGACTTCGGGATCGGTGAGCGACATTCCTGCGTCGATCCGGGAGGAGAGCGCGCGGTTGAAGAGGTAGGACTGGTATGCGCTCACCAGGAGCGAGAGGAGCTTCGGGGGGAGCGCCCGGAGCGCGCCGGCATAGTCGCCGGGGTTCGCGACGAGGTGGTTCGCCATCGCCCGCTCGTAGGTCATCCGTATGGGTAGGTCGGCGAGCGCCGCCCGGGCATCGTGGGTCTCGGTGAAATGAGTCCGGGCGCGCTGTCCCTCCTCCGACTCCCGGGGGTAGGCCCGGCCGATGTATATGGTCACGGCGCCTTCGTAGTCGCCCTTGAGGATCTTCTCGCCGACGAGGTGCGTGACCGGCCGGACGACGCCGAACCGCTGCAGCCCGTAGTAGTTCGGTATCCCGGCGGACGCCACCTCCGTCGCCGCCTGCACCCGCGCCGCGAGGCCGTCTTCGATGCAGTCGCGGATGGCGATATCGAACCGGTTGCCCGCGAGGCTGCCGAGGGAAAGCGAGTGCTGCGACCGCCCGACGACCTCAAGCGTGATATCCGCGAGGTGCACCTGTTCGACCGCTTCGGGCGGGACATCGTAGATCGATATGAACTGGGTGGTCACCGCGTTCTTGTCCTTCGTCCCCGCCCAGGCGATCCTCCGGTGGCTGATGCCGAGCCGCTTTGCAATCTCCTTGACCGCCCGCTGGAGTTCCCAGTTCGTCTTGATGAGCCGGCAGATGAGGTAGGGGCCGTCCGGGTCGGCGATCGGAAGCGGGAGTTCTTCGACGGCGAAGTCGGCGGGGCTTGCGCGGAGCCGCCCGCCGATACCGGGATCATCGGATGCGTAGTAGCGCATCCCGAGATCCACCTCAAGGGGATGGGGCGAGGGCATCATAGCAACGAGAGGTCTCCGGTGATACGGTCGAGGTCTTCGGAGCGAGCGGGGCCGAGGCCGAGCGCCGTCACGGTTCCCGGCGGAATCTCGGTCATCCCGGCGTCCTGGATGATCGACGCGGGGATGCCCGCCCGCTCCGCGATCGTCTTGAGTTCAAAGAGCTGCCGCTCGGACGAAGCCTTCAGCACCACTTTCTTCTGCCCTTCGTCGAACCAGGCCTTCTTTGCAATCTTGTCGGCCTTCTCGTACGCCCCGATGGCGGCGTGGGCGATCTGCGCACACTTCTTGCCGCAACTCATCTTGATGTCGGCGCGCACGACCAGGCACTGCTTCCACTTGAACTCCCGCATATCCGGCATTTCGTACTACCTGGGGCATGATCCGTCAAATACGCAGCTGTGGGAGCGAGGTTGGCAGGCCATGGGGTGCGATGGGCCGAAGGGTGCGACGTTCCGACGGAACGGAGCAGGAGCACCGAAGGGTGGGAGCAGGAGTTCGAGCACCGAAGGTGCGGGGGCGGGGGGCACACGATCGCACCTCTCTAGGCCATGTGGAGAGCCGTGCAGCGAGGAACCAGAGGGGGTTGTGTCTATTTACTCCAGCCGTTCGTTGGAACATTGCAAACCCCAGTACACGGATTTCCATTGGATATCGCCATAGGGGAGGGGCTGACGGGGAGGGGGGGCATGCTCCCCTCCCCTGTCCCCACCCCCCAACTGCGATATTCCCACGGTCCACTCTACGGGATTTCTCACGGTTTATCCTCCCGCTAATACCCACAAAAAAACGAAGATCTCCTCCTATTTCGGGCGACCGGTCTATTGCGTTCCCAGGCGTCGCACTCCCTATGGATCGCATGCCTGGATGTGACATGTAACGTTCCCACCATCCGCTCCCTTTTAAGTCACCGAACGTCCACTCTACTCAGGAACCAGCCCCCCGGCCTGCACCACAGGGACAGGCAGCCGGCGGCCGGAAACCAACTCGTGCGGGGCATGATACTCTGGTCTGGGATGTAGTCGTTGTGGGCGCAGGGCCTGCCGGGAGCGCGGCGGCGCGGGCGTGCGCGGAGGAGGGGCTTTCAACGCTCTGTATCGAGGAGCACGGGACGATCGGCTACCCGGTGCAGTGCGCGGGACTGCTCTCGGTCTCCGCTCTTGCCGAGTGCGGCGTCTCGAACCGCTCGATCCTGAACGAGGTAAGCGGCGCACGGATGGTCTCGGGTCTCGGAGGGGAACTCCTCTTCGATGCGGGGGTCACGAAGGCTTACGTCGTCGACCGGGGCATCCTCGACCGGGAGATGGCAGAGAAGGCGGTGGACGCCGGTGCGGAGTTCCGCCCAAAGACCAGCGCGTCGGGGATCAGCGGCTCCTCACTCCTGACCCGGGGCGTCCGCGGGCGGGAGGAGATCCCGTTTCGCCTTCTCGTCGCCGCCGACGGGCCGCGGAGCTCCGTCGCCCGCATGCTCGGCCTGCAGCGGCCTGCGCTCTACCTCGCCGGGGTGCAGGCGGAGGTTCCCTATGAGATGGATCCGCGCTACGTGGAACTCCACCCCAATGCCGCTCCCGACTTCTTCGGGTGGGTGATCCCGATCTCGGCGACCCGCGCCCGTGTCGGCCTCTGCGCCCGGGAGCATGCAAAAGACCACTTCGACCGGTTCATCGCCCGCTACGGGGGTAACTCGCTCCACCTCGCGAGCGGGGTCATCCCGCTCGGGGTCATGCCCCGGACATACGGACGGAGGGCGCTCTTCGTCGGCGATGCGGCGGGGTTCGCAAAACCCACATCGGGCGGCGGGGTTTACACCGGCGTTCGGTCGGCAAAACATGCGGCCGCCGTTGCCGCGGCCTGCTGTGCGCGCGGGGAGTTCGACGACGAGAGCCTCCGGGACTATGAGCGGCGCTGGAAGGAAGACTTCGGGAAAGAACTCGATATCGGTATGAAGGCACTCCGGATGCGCCAGAAGATGACGGCGGAGGATATCGACCGCCTCTGCCGGGCTCTCGACGATCCGGATCTCATCAGGACGATCGTGGAGCACGGCGATATGGATCGGCCGGGCACCCTGCTTCGCAAACTTGCCCTGAAACCCGCGCTGGCCAGGGCAATGGGCATACTTTTCGCATCGGGAGTACGCCGGATTCTTACCGGCTGAGATATGCGATGTGCTTAGTAATACATTTATACCAATACGTAATACAATCGCATCAGGTGTGTCATGCATATACCTGACGCGTTTATACCGATGGGGCAGGCCCTGGTCTACTGGGTCATCGCCCTCGTCTTCATCGCCCTCGCCCTCCGGTGGGCGCGGCGTTCGATGGGAGAGGAGAAGATACCGCTGGTCGCCGTGCTCGCCGCAGGCATCTTCGCCATCCAGGCGTTGAACATCCCCATCCCCTGGGGGACGAGCGGCCACATGGTCGGTGCGGCGCTCGCGGCAATCGTCCTCGGGTCGCCGTTCGCAGGAGTCTTCGTCCTGACGCTGGTGCTCCTCGTGCAGGGTATCATCTTCGGCGACGGCGGCATCACCGTCATGGGCGCGAACATCATCAACATGGGCGTCGTCGGAGGGTTCATCGGCTACTACGGGTATACCGCCATCAAACGCGTGATTGGGAATGCGTATGCCGCCGCCTTCATCGCCGCATGGGCGGCGCTCTTCATCTCCGCAATCCTCTGTGCCGTCGAACTCGCAATCGCCGGAACGTTCCCGCTGGTTCCAGCACTCACCGGCCTTGGGCTCTACCATGCGGTCATCGGGCTCATCGAGGGAGGCATCACCGCGGGCGCCCTCTACCTGATCGCCTCGGCACGCCCCGACATCCTCGAACACCCGACGGGGGTGAGCGTGTAATGGAGAGGAAGCAGTTCGTCGTCATCGGTATCGCGATCGCCCTCGTGATCGCGATTGCCGCGCCGTTCCTTGCGTCCGGAGACCCCGACGGGCTTGAGAGCGCGTTCTTCAGCATTTACGGCGCAAAGCCCTTCATGGGGAGCGAGCTCGATGAAGATGCCGCCGGCGCCGCAGAGGAGCAGGTAATAGCCGCTACCGGGAACGACTTCGCGTACGAGGCGCTCATGCCGGACTACAGCATCCCCGGCATGGATAAGGCCGGAGAGGTGCTTGCGGTCGTTATCGGCACGCTTCTCATGTTGATACTGGTCTTCGCCGTCGCGAGGGTCTCTGCACGGCCCGACAACTAGATACCTGAAAAACTCTCACTTTTTGCCATCATGCACCTGCTCGAGACCCGCAGTCTCACCCATATCTATCGCGGCAACGTCCACGCTCTCGAGGGCGTGAACTTCACCGCAGAGAGGAAGTCCCGCATCGCCGTCATCGGGCCGAACGGTGCCGGGAAGAGCACGCTCTTCAAGCACTTCAACGGCATCCTCAAACCCACGTCAGGCGAGGTGCTGATCAAGGGCGAGCCGATCACGAACGCGAACGTCCGCGAGGTCAGGAAGTTCGTCGGGATCGTCTTCCAGAATCCCGACGACCAGATCTTCTCCCCCACCGTGGAGCAGGATGTCGCGTTCGGCCCGATCAACCTCGGCCTCGACGAGACGACGGTCGCCCACCGTGTCGAGGAGGCCCTGCACCTCCTCGGGATCGAGGATCTGCGCGAGCGCGTGCCGCACCACCTCTCGGGAGGTGAGAAGAAACGGGTCGCCATCGCCGGCATCCTCGCGATGGAGCCGGAGGTGCTGGTGCTCGACGAACCGACCGCGGGGCTCGATCCCCAGGGCGTCACCGACCTCGTTCGCTTCGTCAACCGGCTCCCCGAGGAGTACGGCATGACGGTGGTCTTCTCGACCCACCACCTCGACCTCGTGGCGGAGATGGCGGACTATGTCTACGTGATGGATAGGGGAACGATCGTGGGCTCCGGGACGGTCGGGGAGGTCTTCGCCCGGCCGGAACTCCTCACCCGGACAAGGCTCGACGTGCCGCCCATACCGAAACTGATCCGGTCGCTCCGGGAGAACGGCGTCGCCATCGATATGGCCTACACCTACGAGGACGCGAAGAAGGCGTTCCTCGAAGCCTACGCGAGTCGAAGATGATCGACGACCTCTACTTCATCGAGAAGTACGCTTATCGGACAAGCATCGTCCACCGGCTGGACGCAAGGATAAAACTCCTCATAGCCCTCGCCGCCATCGTGACGATCGTGGCCGTGCCCTACTCGACGAGGGTCTACGCACTCGGCGCCATCCTCTTCGCTTTCGTCGCCGCACTCTGGGCCGCATCGCGTCTCCCGCCGACGGTCTACTTAAAGCGGCTCGCGCTCATCCTGCCGTTCGGGATCTTCCTGGTCGCGTTCCAGGTATTCGTCAAAAACCCTTATTATGATGTTTTCCATACGATTGCCGTCCTGCCGTTCGGGATCGAGGTCTATGCGGAGTCGGTAAAGTTCGCGTCGGTCCTCCTCGTGAAGTTCATCGTCAGCGTATCGTTCATCATTCTGCTCTCGTCGACGACGAAGATGCAGGACATGATCGAGGCGGCAGGAAGGCTCGGCCTGCCCCGGGAGTTCACCCTCACGCTCGCGATGATGGTCCGCTACATCTTCGTCTTTGCCGAGATGTTTACCCGGATACGAACCGCGATGGCGACCCGGTGCTTCGATCCCCTCGACCGCACCCTCCCCTACCGCTACCGGCTGAACCAGCTCGGCTACACGGTCGGGACGATCTTCATCCGGTCGTACGAACAGGGCGAACGCACCTTCACGAGCATGCTCTGCCGGGGATATGGGGCGAATGCCGGCCTGTATGTCAGGAAAAAACCCCTCCGCACCAGGGAGACCGTCTTCTTCGTCATGACGCTCGGCTTCATCGTCCTCTCTGCAGTTCTGATCTATGGGTCGGCGTAGGTCTGGTTGGGTGGGTCGGAAGCCTACGGGTTTCTCATACACCGGACGTTCTATCCGGTGTATCTTTGGCCAGTCATTCTCCGGCACATCATGAAGCCGTGCACGGATTTCCACCGAATATCGCGACTGGGGGTGGGGCTGACGGGGAGGGGGGGTGCCCCCCTCCCCTGTCTCTGTCACATAATAGGATACCTGTAACCCCCACCCCACCCGGCCTCCGGCCTCCTCCCCCACCCCCAGGGGTGGGGGCAGTTCATGGCGATAGGCGATGTCCCTATGGGACATCGCTGGAGAAGACCAAAGGTCTTGGACTGGCGATGTTCTTTCAGGAACAAAGTTTGAGCACCGCAAGATGCGAGATGTGCAGCCCCCACGACCCACTGATACGGGATTTTCCCTCGCTTCGGTTGATCAGCTCATCATAACTCGATACAAACCAATGATTGGGTTCAGACCAGCCAGATCCACAGACCCGGAACCGTTTCCTTGGCACCACCGACACGAGAAACCAGATCGTTCATATCCCCCGGCGGTGCATAGGGTGGTATGCCCCCAAAGAGCGAATTCGGCAGAGGGTTCGTCGTCAACCTGATGCTGCTTTCACGGCACTTCGGCCTGCCTCCCGAGCGAGCGTTCTATGGCGCCGCAGACCACCTCAACGACTTCACCATACCGGAACAGTTCCGGGGAACCGAGATCGAGGAACTCGTCGGGCGGCTCCGCAAGATGGTGATCTGGCACCAGCCCGGCACGCTGGACAGGGAAGATGCGGCCGACGTAAAACGGATCCTCAACCGTCTCGCGATCGCGGTCGATAAAGAACTCGGCATACCCGATCCGGATACGGGAAAGTACGATTGACGGGAGCGCATGCCTCCCGCCCCATAGCCGGGATGACCGGGAGGTCGGGGCTTCCCGGGCACGCCGGTATTGGAGCCCTGCCAATCCGTAAAACAACAGGATAACCCCGAAACAGGGAATTCCCCGGAGCCATATAATATAAGTGCTTATAAAACCAATATATACTGTGAATTTTGCTGCGATTCAGGACACCGCTTCTTCAGCGGAGGTCACAGATGACTGATACCTACGATGCCTCCCACATCACGGTACTGGAAGGCCTGAGGCCTGTGCGGGAGCGTCCCGCCATGTACATCGGCAGCACGGAGAGCCGGGGGCTGCACCACCTGGTCTACGAGGTCGTGGACAACTCCGTAGACGAGGCCCTCGCCGGGTTCTGCGACCGGATCCTCGTGACCATCAACCGGGACGGCTCGGTCACGGTTGATGACAACGGGCGCGGCATCCCGGTCGACCTCATGCCCCAGTACGGCAAGAGCGCGCTCGAGATCGTCCTCACCGTGCTTCACGCCGGCGGAAAGTTCGACAAGAATACCTACCAGGTCTCCGGCGGGCTGCACGGCGTCGGCGTCTCGGTCGTCAACGCCCTCTCAAGCTGGCTCGATGCAACGGTCTTCAAGGACGGCAACGTCTATGCGATGCAGTTCCGGCAGGGTCTGGTCGCAAAACCGCTCGCAAGCCGCCCGGAGACCGAACACGAGATGGAGGCCCGGTACGAGGAGCGCTACGGCGCCCTTGACGGAAAGCAGCTCGACTACAAGCGGCTCCAGGGAACCCGGATCACATTCCAGCCCGACCGCTCGATCTTCGAGACCGTCGAGTTCGATTACGATGTTCTGGATCACCGGCTCCGCGAACTCGCCTACTTAAACAGCGGCCTCACCATCGTTCTGCGGGACGAGCGCACCGGCGACTGCGTCACCTACTGCTTCGAGGACGGGATCCGGCAGTTCGTCGCTCATCTCGGCGAAGGGAAGGGGAGCCTCCACGACGATATCATCTACTTCCAGAAACGCGATCCCGAGAGCATGGTCGAGGTCGAGGTCGCCCTGCAGTACAACGACTCATACGCAGAGACGATCCACACCTACGTCAACAGCGTCAACACCCGGGAGGGCGGCACCCACCTCGAGGGGTTCCGGAGCGCCCTCACCCGGGCGATCAACAGCGCCGCCCACAGAAACAACCTCCTCAAGAACAACGATGCCCAGATCAAGGGTGAAGATGTCAGGGAGGGACTCGCCTCCGTCATCAGCACCCGGGTAGCGAACCCGCAGTTCGAGGGGCAGACCAAGATGCGCCTTGGAAACAGCAACGTCCGGGGCATCGTGGACTCGCTTGTCTACTCGTCGCTCACCGAGTACTTCGAGGAGCATCCAAAAACCCTCCAGGCGATCGTGGACAAAGCGATGGCGGCGGCCAGGGCCAGGGAGGCCGCCCGGAACGCGCGCGAACTCGCCCGGCGAAAGAGCACGCTCGAGTCGACCGGCCTCCCCGGGAAACTCGCCGACTGCCAGGAGCGGGATCCGGCGAAGAGCGAGATCTACATCGTGGAAGGAGACTCTGCAGGGGGTTCCGCAAAACAGGGCCGGGATCGGAAGTTCCAGGCGATCCTCCCCCTGCGAGGGAAGATCCTCAACGTCGAGAAGGCGTCGGAGCACAAGATCCTGAAGAATGCCGAGATCCAGGCGCTGATATCCGCTATCGGCACCGGAGTCGGCGACAACTTCGATGCGGAACGGGCCCGGTACCACCGGATCATCCTGATGACGGATGCCGATGTCGACGGAGCCCACATCCGGACGCTCCTCCTCACGTTCTTCTACCGCTACATGACGGGGCTCGTCGAGCACGGCTACATCTATATCGCTCAGCCGCCTCTCTTCCGGGTCGCCAGGGGCAAACAGGAGCGGTACGTCTACCGTGAGGAAGAGATGCGGGAGATCATCGCCGAGTGGGGCGAGAAGGGCGTCTCGATCCAGCGCTACAAGGGTCTTGGTGAGATGAACGCCGGCCAGCTCTGGAGCACCACGATGGATCCGGCCAACCGGATCCTCAAACAGGTCAAGATCGAGGACGCGATTTATGCAAACGAGATATTCGAGAAACTTATGGGAGAGAACGTGGACGCCCGGAGAGATTTCATCCGCAGGCATGCAAAGGAGGTGAGCAACCTTGACATCTGAAGGCGTCGTCCCGATCAACATCGAAGAGGAGATGAAATCATGCTACATCGACTACGCGATGAGCGTGATCATCGGGCGTGCCATCCCCGACGCGAGGGACGGTTTGAAACCGGTTCACCGCCGCACCCTCTTCGCGATGTGGGAGATGGGCAACACGAGCGACAAGCCCTACAAGAAGAGCGCCCGTGTTGTCGGAGACGTGATGGGTAAGTACCACCCTCACGGCGATTCGGCCATCTATGATACGATGGTGAAGATGGCCCAGCCCTTCTCCTACCGCCACACGCTGGTGGACGGCCAGGGGAACTTCGGTTCGATCGACGGGGACTCCGCTGCCGCCATGCGTTACACGGAGGCCCGGCTCACGAAGATCTCGGAGGAACTGCTCGCCGACATCGACAAGAAGACGGTCGACTTCGTCCCGAACTTCGACGAATCGCTCCAGGAGCCCAACGTCCTTCCGGCACGGGTTCCAAACCTCCTCGTCAACGGCTCAAGCGGGATTGCCGTCGGCATGGCGACGAACATGCCGCCTCACAACCTCAGAGAGGTCTGCGAGGCGACCTGCCGCGTCATCGACGAACCCGGCATCTCAACCGAGGAACTGATGCAGGTCATGCCCGGACCGGACTTCCCGACCGGCGGGATCATGATGGGCAACGCAGGCATCCGCGATGCCTACCTGACCGGGCGCGGGAAGTGCGTTGTCAGGGGCGTCGCGGAGATCGAGGAAGAGGGGCGGACACCGCAGATCATCATCACCGAGATCCCCTACCAGGTGAACAAGGCGCGCCTGATCGAGCATATCGCGAGCCTTGTTCGCGAGAAGAGGATCGAGGGGATCGGCGATATCCGCGACGAGTCCGATCGCGACGGCATGCGGGTCGTGATCGACTTGAAGAAAGGCGCCGCGCCCCAGGTGATACTGAACTTCCTCTACAAGCACACGGCACTCGAGTCATCCTTCGGCATCATCAACCTCGCGATCGTCGACCGCCAGCCCCGAACCCTGAACCTCAAGGAGATCGTCCACGAGTTCCTCAAGCACCGGGTGGACGTGGTTCGCCGGAGGACCGAGTTCGATCTCACGAAGAACGAGGAGCGGATGCACATCCTCCGCGGCCTCCTCGTCGCGCTCGACAACATCGACGCGGTCATCGCGACGATCCGGGGTTCCGGGACGACCGAAGAGGCCCTGAAGGCTCTGGTAGCGAAGTTTGCGCTCGATGAGGTGCAGGCGGACGCAATCTTAAAGATGCAGCTTCGGCGGCTTGCGGCGCTCGAACAGCAGAAGATTCTCGACGAGCGCGATGCAATTGCGGCGGAGATCGAGCGGTTGTCCGCGATCATCGCAAGCGAGGCAAGCATTCTCGCCGAGATCAGGAAGGAACTCGTCGATATCAGTGCGCGCTTCGGCGACGAGCGGAGAACCCGGATTGCGCAGGCAGCCGAGGCGTTCGACAGAGAGGACCTCATCGAGGACAAACCGATGCTGGTCTCGCTCACCTCCTCGAATTACGTAAAAAGGATCGATCTCGACACTTACCGGAACCAGCGGCGCGGGGGCCGCGGCGTCATCGGCATGGCAACGAAAGACGACGACGGGGTCGAGAAGGTCTTCGTCGCGAACATGCACGACAACCTCCTCTGTTTCACCGACAAAGGGAGGCTGTACTGGCTGAAGGTCTACGACCTCCCCGAAGGGCAGCGGGCAAGCAAGGGCAAGGCCCTTGTCAACCTCTTAAACCTCGACGGCGAAGAGCGCGTGACCACGGTGATCCCTGTGCGGGAGTACAGGCCCGACCACTACCTCTTCTTCGCGACGAGGGCCGGGACGGTCGCGAAGGTGGCGCTCGACGAGTTCTCGCGGCCACGGCAGACCGGGATCAACGCCATCAACCTCCGCGACGGCGATGCGCTGGTGGACGTGAAGGCGACCGACGGCAACCAGGAGCTGATCCTGACGACGAAGTTCGGGCAGAGCCTCCGGTTCCACGAGGAGGCCGTCCGCCCGGTTCACCGCAACGCCATGGGCGTGCGGGGGATCAAGCTCCGCCACGCCGATGCGCTCCAGGCGGTATCGGTGGTCGAGGAGGATCATCTCCTCACCCTCACGGAACAGGGCTACGGGAAGCGGACGGAGTTCGATGAGTTCCGCGGACACGGCAGGGGCACGCTCGGCGTCCGGAACATCGTCGTCGACGCCCGGGCAGGCAACGTCGTCGGGTCGATGGCGGTCTCCGACGACGACGAGATCATCGTGATGAGCGCGTCGGGCATCGTGATCCGGACGAAAGTTTCCGAGATCTCGATCCAGAAGCGGGGCACCCGCGGTGTCCGGATCATGCGGCTCGACGACGGCGACCGGGTCATCGGGTTCACGATCCTGGATTCCGAGGAAGAGGGGGAAGAGGCGTAAGCGCCCGTCCTCTCCTCTTTTTACACCATTTTTTCGGATCTCTGCGTGTCCTTCAGCCTCAGGACTGGCTGCTTTGATGCCCGGAACATACCGGCCCCCATAGAGAAGCGTGTCGCACCATATGGGAAGTTATTTACACAATAAGAGAAGTACTCGTTACATAGTGGAAGCATGAAGCAACGAACCTATCTCATCTGCGTCGTCCTGGTGGCAATCGGCCTGATCCTCGCTCTCGGGTACGGCCTGACATCCGCAAACATGATCATCCCGGTCATCGCCGTCGTCGTCGGTATCGGTATCCTGGCTCTCTGCCGCCGCAGCGTGACCGAGGTCACGGAAGACGAACTCTCGACGGTCCTGCACGGAAAGGCGGCGCTCAGCGCGCTCGAGGTGACCATCCTGGTCACTGCGATCGGGTTTGCCGTGCTGATGATCTTCTCGTTCACCGGCGGGACTGGTTCGACCCTGTCCAGATGCGAGAACGGGTCGATCCTGGTCGTCTACGGCGTACTCACCGCTCCTCCGGACCCGGAGTTTCTCTACAAGAACACCTACCTCATCCCCGACCCGGCGAACCTGACCATAGACGATATCGTCGCCCTCGACGATCTCTTTGCGGAAGGTCACCGCATCCGGGATACGACCCGCGCGTTCGGTGCAGCGCTCGGCGTGGTCACGGTGCTGCTGACTGCACTGTATGGTGCGTTTTTGTGGTACTACAACAGAAGGTATGGGACGTAGAACCGATGAAAAACAAGATCAAGGTCTTTCGCGCGATGCACGACATGACCCAGGAGGAACTTGCCGATGCGATCCGGGTCACCCGGCGGACGATCAACTCCATCGAGCGGGGGAAGTACAACCCCTCCATCGAGGTCGCCTACAGGATCGCGAAGACCTTTAACGTCACCATCGAGGAGGTCTTCTGCTTCGAGGACGGCGAGGATGCGGAGGCCGGGCGATGATCCGCTGCGACCGCCTGACCAAAGTCTACAACGGCATCGCTGCCGTGGACGACCTCTGCCTTGAGATCCCCGACGGCGAGGTCTTCGGGCTGCTCGGCCCGAACGGCGCCGGCAAGAGCACCACCATCCTGATGCTCGTCGGGCTCATCCAGCCGACCTCGGGCGCATGCTCCATCGGCGGGACCGAGGTCGCCGCCCACCCGATCGAGGTGAAGAAGAAGATCGGCTACATGCCTGAAGACGTCGGGTTCTACGCCGACCTCACCGCAGAAGAGAACCTCGACTACGCGGCGAGGTTCTACGGGCTCAGCGAGGCCGAGCGGAAACGGCGGGTCGACGACCTCCTCGCCCTCGTCGGGCTGGACGGTGTCGGGACGAAGGTCGGCGGCTACTCGAAAGGGATGCGGCAGCGGCTCGGCCTCGCCCGGGCCCTCGTCAACGATCCCGCCGTCGTCATCCTCGACGAACCCACGGCGAACCTCGACCCCCGGGGAGTGCTGGACTACCGCCGGATCGTCAGGGAACTTGCCGACCGGGGAACGACCGTCCTCGTCTCCTCGCACATCCTCTCGGAGGTGAGCAAAGTCTGCACCTCCGTCGTGATCCTCGCACGCGGCAAACTCATCGCGTCCGGCGACCGGGAGATGCTCTCGCGCGCCGCGCTACAGGACCGGGTGACGATCGACGTCGACACCATGACCCCGATGCCCCGGCTCACGAACCCGGAGATCCTCTCTGCGGAGTATTCGCAGGACGCCTGTTCCGCCCGGATCGTCGCGAAGCATGATATCAGCGGTTTCATCGCAGAGACCCTGTATGCCGAAGGTATCCTCCCCCGGCGGCTGGCGGTCGAGATGCCCGACATGGAGGATATCCTGCTCTCGTATTACGCGGAGGGGACCGCATGACGCAGGCGGCCTTGCGTATCATCGCGGGCAAGGAGTTCTCCGACCATCTCCGGAGCAGGCGGTTCCACCTCCTCTTCGCGATCCTGGCCGTCGTCGCCGCCGTCGGCATGATCACCGGAGCGGTCCAGTACTCGAAAGACCTCTCCGACTACAACGCGGTCCAGATGATCGCGGAGAGTGACGACGACCCGACGCTCGCCGGCAACCTTGCCGGGATGAAACCCTCCATCCTCTCGGCATACTCCCAGATGGGAATGCTGATGGCCGGTATCGGCGTGGTGCTCGGGATCGCGATGGGGTTCGACCTGGTGACCCGGGAGAAAGAGAGTAAATCCCTCAAAAGCCTGCTCGCCTACCCGGTGTTCCGCGACGAGGTGATCAACGGAAAAGCCCTCGGGGGCGTCGGCGCAATCGCGCTCGCGATGGGGGTCGTCCTGGTCGTCTCCGTTGCAATCATGGCCCTGTTCGGCATCGTCCCGAACCTCGACGAACTGGTACGCATCCTGGTCTTCGGGGTGACGTCGTTCCTCCTCGTCTTCACGTTCTTTGCCCTCGCCCTCCTGATGTCGACGGTCTCGAAAGACAGCGGGAGCGCCCTGCTATACTCCCTGATCGTGATGATCGTCCTCTCTTCGTTCGTCCCGATCTTCGCGTACACCCCGGTGTACTCGGCCGTCTTCGGCGACGTCCCCACCCCGCCGGGCATGTCCACCTACTCCTACCAGCAGAGTTCTTCGGCCTACACGGTGACATCGGTCGCGGTTTCATACAAATCCAACGATGCCGTAGACCCGGAAGCCCTCGTGGAGTACGAGCGGGCATCGAGAGAATATATGAACCAGAAACGGACGATCACCGATATCGTCACGCTCGTCTCGCCGACCGGCAACTACCAGACGATTCTCGGCGCTGCATCACAGCCTGCAGGGGATAATACCCCGGGACTCGGAAACCTCCTCGGCGCCCTCGCCTGCAACATCATCGCCCTGCTCGCGATGCCGGCGGCCTTCTTCGGGCTGGCATGGGTCCGGTTCATGCGGGAGGATATCCGATGACCGGAGCCCACTCATGGCTGGACAAGCCGGGCGTGGTGCTCATCATTCTCCTTGCCGGACTGACGGCGGCGACGGTCTCGAACATCGGCGGGAGGGAGGTCGCCGTCTATCTCATGGCGGTACTGGCGGTCGCGAGCGCAATCGTCGTGTACTTCGATGCGACGGCGATCGGTGCCGGAACCCGGGTAAAGACCGAACGGCTCCGCGATATCGAGACATGGAAGCCGGCCTCGTGGGCGATCTGGGTCGTCATCTTCTGGCCGCTCTTCCTGCCGTATTATCTCTGGAAGCGGAATGTGGTAAAGAACCCCTGAACCCCCACCCGGGAAGATGCTCATCCGACTGCAGGCCGGGGCCACGGGCCTGCTGACGCTCACGTCCCGCAGAGGTTCGCCGGACGCCTTCATGGAGCTCAGAACGCCGGTTTCGTGAAGTACCTGAGCGCCTCAGGCCGGTGCCGCTTGAGTTCCACAAAGAAGTACCGTGCGAGCTCTGGGTCGGAGTCGTCGATAGCCTGCTGCAGGGCGTGGAGCAGCCACCCCCGGATCTCCGGGTCCGCATCAAGCGTATTCATCACGACAACGATTGCCTCGTCTACATCCTGTCCATCGTTCCAGCGATAGGGCACCCGACACCATCTCCGGAGAGGAGATACCTGTCTCGCGCATAAAGCGTCTCCGGGATGTCCCGGTTCCGCAGGAACACGAGGTTTAAGTGACCCACAGGACAACAGGAGGTGCGGATGAGGTGTCCATAATGTTTCGTACGACAATCCGGGTAGATACGCACGGGGAGGGGGAGATCATCGACCTCACGCCCCAAATAGCACAGGCGGTCGCCGAGAGCGGTGTTCGGGAAGGGCTCGCGAACGTCTTCGTCGCGGGCTCGACCGCCGCCGTCACCACCATCGAGTACGAGCCCGGCGTCCTCTCCGATCTCTCCCGGGCGCTCTCGGTCATCGCCCCGGCCGATATCCCCTACGCCCACGATGCGGCGTGGGGCGACGGCAACGGCCGCTCACACGTCAGGGCGGCGATCGTCGGCCCGTCGCTCTCGGTCCCGGTCATCGCCGGTGCGCTCGCGTGCGGCACCTGGCAGCAGATCGTCCTCCTGGAACTCGACGTTCGATCGAGACGTGAGCGGACGGTATACGTCACCGTCATGGGCTGAGACGTTCGGCCCGGTTGCCGCACGACGGGTAAAAGGGGTCGGTGATCGGGCCGGTAACCCGGATAGTATCGCCCTGCTTCCCGGTCTTCACCGGAATCGCTCGGGAAGAATGAGTGATTTAGTCGAGAGGTACCGTCTCGAGTTGCGATACCAGCTCCCAGATGCGGGTCCGTGCATGAACCGGCATGTTCGGATCGTTGCTGATCTCGTCGATCATAGAGATTGCGGTTGCGGCGCGAAGACCGATGCTTCTCGATTCGTCCTGGAGAACCGATCTGGTCGAGTCTGCGACGCGCCTGATATTTCTTGGAATGGTGGAATCCTCACTGATATTCTGCAGCATCTGGATGCAGATCCGTATTGTTTCTTCTGGACTTGCCATTAGAATTACCCCTCTATTATTAATGGCATCCAGACATATATAAGTTCATTAAGGGAGTTCAACGAAATGACGGCTGATCAGGCTGACGAAGTCATGGCCGAGTATCTCCTCAAGGGAGGAAAGATGCTCGCTAAATCCTGTAAGGTCTGCGGCTATCCCCTGTTTGAGTATAAGGGAGAGACACAGTGCGTCGTCTGCCCGCTTGCTGCGCAAAAAGAGCCTCTTCCCGAAGCGGAGCCTCCTGCACCCGCACCGGAGTCCGGGCAGTCCTCTGCGCCGGCCGCACGGAAGGTGCAGGGCGAGGCCGCCGCCGAGATCGAGCGGACGATCGTCCACCTCTGTGAGCGGATCAGGGAAGAACAGAGGCCCGACGAGTGCCTGACCCTGATGAAGGCGGTCGAGCGGGGCGCGAGAGCCCTCGCACGACTGGGTCAGCGGTAAGATCTCCGGGCCAGATCCCATATCGCACGGGCGGTCTTCTCCCCGATCCCGTGCACCGCAGAGAGCTCCTCCGGTTCGGCATCGACGATCGCCTTGAGCGACCCGAAGTGTTCGAGGAGGAGCCGGGCGCTTTTCAGACCGACGTTCGGGAACGCAGAAAGCGCGTACTCCTGCTCCTCGCGGACCGAGCGGTACGACTTCTTCGGGTGCACCTTCCGCTCTCCCCGCTCGCTCCCCTCTCGCTGTGCAAGCACATAGAGCGTCTCGGCGGTGTCGTCCGCATCCCGCGTGCGTATCAGCGCGACACCCATATCGACCGTGATGGCCGCGAGCGTGCCCCGGATAGCGTTCGGATGGATATTCCTCACCGAATAGAGGTCGTCCTCCCCCTCGATGATCAGGACGGGACGCAGCACCGCGTCGGCCATCGCCTTGATCTGCCCGAAGAGGTCGCGCTCGACGAGGGTGTTCATGAAGTCCTGCACGGTCTTCCTCTCCACGAGGATGCGGTCGCCGACGGCGTAGTCGCCGACCTCGAGGCGTTCGAGGGTGATCGCCGTCCCGAGTTCGTACAGGCGCCCGACGACCCTCGACGACGTCTCACGGTCATCAACGGTGATCGCCGGCCCCGCAGGGGCAAACGAGAGAATGTCCGCCTGTCTGGTGACGGACGGAGCGGACGGGGCAGGTGCGGGATCGGGTGGGGGCGTGGGTGCAGTGCTCATCCCTTTGATCCCCGTCACCATCGCCCGCTCCCGGCTCTGGCTCACATACCGGAACGTCTCATCGGACGTGCCTTTCGTCACCAGCACGACGATCGTGCCGCTGCCGCTCCTTCCCGTCCGTCCCTTCCGCTGGATGCTCCGGATCTCCGAGGGGACCGACTCGTAAAAGATCACCATATCCGTCGAGGGGACGTCGAGCCCCTCCTCGCCAACAGAGGTCGCGATCAGGCACTTGAACTCGCCCTCCCGGAATCGGGCGAGGCTCGCGATCTGCTCCTTCTGCGAGAGACCCCGCTCCGCGTCCCGGGACGCCTGGCCGACAAACCGCTCGCAGGCGATGCCGGCAGCGGTGAGCGTATCCACGAGCGTCTGGACGGTGTCGCGGTAGGTGGCGAAGACGATGATCCGGCTCTCGGGGTGCGCCGCAAGCTGCGCCCGCACCAGTTCGCGGACGATCGAAGCCTTGGGGTGCAGTTCCTCCTTCCAGCCGGCGGCGGCCTCGACGAGGCTTATGTAAGCGGGATCGGCGACGAGGCGCTTGCTCGCCTTGCTCCCCGAGCTCGAGGCTCCTTCTGCGCCGAGCCGGGCGAGGTAGAGTTTGAGCGCCTCGCTTCCTTGCGTCTCGGCAAGCGATATGGCGTGCCGGAGTTTCATGCACTCGGCGTGCAGGGATGCCGCGATGAATGCCGAGGGATCGCGCGTCCGTATACGCTGCTGGATCTGGGCATTTAAGGCATTAAGCGCCTTCATCGAGAGCTTGTCGGGTTTCGGGACGCGGAAGTTGAGTTTCGCGAGCCGGCCAAGACGCGACTCCACGAGCCCCCGGAGGACGACGAGGGCCGCCTGCAGTTCTTCGGGCAGGTAGACGTCGACGTACTGGATATCGCGCTCGTGAATGTAGGGGCGGACGTCCTCGTCGGTCTCCACCCTCGTCTCGACCGCCTCGATCTGCAGGTTGTTGCAGACCTCCTGCACCTTCACCGGATCCCCGCCGGGCGAGGCGGTCATCGCGAGCAGCAGGGGATCTTTTGCCGCGGTGCAGTAGTGCCCGGCAAGGAAGACGTAGGCGTAGTTCCCCACCCCCCGGTGGCACTCGTCCACGACCAGCAGCACGACGTCGGCAAGGCTGTACCTTCCTGCCAGGCAGTCGTTCTTGATCACCTGCGGAGTGGCGAAACAGATCCGGCACGCCTCCCAGGCCCGCGCCCGCTCCTCCGGGGAGGTGTCGCCGGTGAACATGACAAAATCGGACTCATTCGGCTCGGAGCCGTCCCGGATGAGCAGGAACTGTTTGAAGAAACGAAGGTGCTGCTCGACCAGGGGCTTTGTGGGCGCAAGCACGAGGACTCTCCCGGGGTGAGAATAGAGGCGGGACGCTGCAACGATGAGCGCAACGGCCGTCTTCCCGAGCCCCGTCGGGAGGACGACCATCGTGTTCGCATCAAGCGCCCGGAGCGCGATGGAGAGTTGGTACCGCCGTTCCTCGATGCTCTCTGGCCGGATCAGCGGGTGGGAGACGTAGTTCATGCCCTGAGTTCACGAAACGTGGTGGTGCCGGAGATGAGTGCGGAGAGGATCTCGGACAGCCGCTCTATCGGTACCCGAACCTGCTCCATGCTGTCGCGGTCTCTCACGGTCACGGTGTTGTCTTCGAGCGTATCGTAGTCGACAGTGACGGCAAAGGGTGTCCCGATCTCGTCCTGTCTCCGGTAACGCCTGCCGATGGCGCCGGAGTCGTCATACTGGGCGAGGATGCGGCACTGCGTGAGCCTCTCAGTGATCGTCTGCGCGACGGTATCGAGGCCGTCCCGGTTCATCAGCGGGAAGACGGCGACCTGGATCGGTGCGACCGCCGGCGGGAGCCGGAGAACCTTCCGGATCTCGCCTTCGACCTCCTCTTCGGCGTAGCTGTGCTCCAGCGCAACGTAGATCATCCGGTCGATGCCGTATGACGGTTCGATGACGTGAGGCATCACCTCTTCGCCGCGAACTTCGACCTCCTCTTCCCGGATCTGGTAGAGATCGGCGGGGATGAAGAACTCCTCGCCGTCGACGGTGACCCGCGCACCGTCCTCTCCCGGCTCAGAGGCGGCGAGAGCGTCCGCGATTGCCTTCGCCTTGCCGCGATACCGGGGGCCGAGCACGCCCATGTCGGCCACGATCCGCCGCTTTACGACCCGTTTCGGCTCGTCGTAGGGGATGAAGACCGTCATCGAGGTGCCGGAATGCCCGGCGTGCGAGCGCAGGTCATAGTTGGTGCGGTCGGCGATGCCGACGATCTCGACCCATCCGAACCGGCCGGAGTAGACCTCGGCGTCCCAGCAGTCGGCCGCATAATGTGCCCGCTCATCGATCAGGTGCTGGCGGAACCGGAGTTTTGCCGGGTCGACACCGATGCCGGTCAGGATCTGGTGCGTGAGCGCGATGTAGTAGGCGACATACTCGTTCGCGACGAGGCCCTCGTCCACGGCCTCGCGCATCGTGATTGCGGCCGGCTCCTGGCCGTCGAGCTGCCGCGCGATGGTGAGGAGGGGTGCCATGTAGTCCGCGTAGCGGTGGAAGGCAGGGTGATCCTTACACTCCGGATGTACGAAGATCTCGGCTTCCGCCTGGGAGAACTCCCGCAACCGGATCATGCCCTGGCGAGGAGAGATCTCGTTTCTGTAGGACTTCCCGATCTGGACGGCGCCGAAGGGAAGTTTGTCCCGGTAAAAGCGCAGGAGCCGGGAGAAGTCGGTGAAGATGCCCTGGGCGGTCTCTGGCCGCAGGTAACCTTTCCGCTGCGAGCCGGGGCCGATGGTCGTCTCGAACATCAGGTTGAACGCAAAGACGCCCGTTTCGCCCAGGGGTTCCTTGCACGACGGGCAGGGGAGTTGATAGAGCGCCGCCTGAAGCGCTTCCGCCGAAAGCGTGCCCGCGTTGTGGATGCCGTTCTCCTCCGCGATGTGATCGGCGCGGAGATACTCGCCGCAGTGCGGGCACTGCACCATCTTGTCGGCAAACTCTTTCACATGACCGGATGCGACGAAGATTGCTTCATTCCCGACGGTGGGGCACTCGATCTCGTAGTAACCTTCCTGGAAGACGTAGAACGACCGCCAGAGATTCTCGACGTTTCGCTTCAGCATCGCTCCGAGCGGGCCGTAGTCGATGAACCCGGCGATCGACCCGTATATCTCGGATGAGGGCCAGACGAAACCACGTCTTCTGGCTACTTCCATGACTTTTTCGTAAATATCGCTCGTCTCGGCCATAGTCTTGCAGTACAGTTGAGCGGCGGTGCTAATAAAGAATAGTCCTCACCTCGCGCGGGATCACGATCCTTCGAGAAATGGGCGATGTGACAAAGGTTTTTTTCACGGCGGGGAATATCCCGGAAGATATGGTTACATCCACTGAAACGATCCTTCTGTTTTGAGAGTTTATATGGTAATGTTTAAATGTTAGCAGTTGTAATGTAGGGAACGTTACGCCCCGGCCCGGGGAAAACCTTTATATAAAGGGTCGTCATGGGTGACCCTCAGAACCAGACGGTGGAATACAGAACTGAGAGAGACGGACATGGCAGAAGATACCCGCAAGCAGCAGCTCCTCGAGCTGTTCACGACCATCACGAACAAGAAGACGATCGTCGAACCGATGAGAAAGGTTCACGGTACGCTCCGGGATCGCGACGCTGTGGAGCGCGAGATTGCCCTGATCATGCGGGAGATCCTCGATCGGGGGTATTTCAAGACCAAACTCGCCCCGCGGCAGCTCGCGAAGCTCGTGGTTGCGTACTACGACGGTAAGAACGACACCGAAATCGCGAGGGCGCTCGGCGATGAGAAGCTGAGCAAGACCGTGGCACGTGCTCGGGTTCGCCTCAAACTCTTCCGGGAGCTCGATTTCAAGATGCCGTTCGACCAGGCGGCGATGGGGGAACTTCTTGATTCGGGAAAGACCATGAAGGAGATCAGCGAGGAACTCGATATAAGCCCCTCGACCCTTCGTGAGTACCGCCACGTGATCGAGCAGCAGAGAGACACCACGCTCGACCCGTTCCTGGAACGTATCAGGGACGTCATGGAAGACCGTGATCTCTCCGAGATGATGACGCGGGGTGTCGCGAACGACGGCCTTAGCGAGGCGATCGACATCACCGAAGCGATCGACATGGGGGAGTTCTGAACCCCCGTCCATCCCCATAACCCACTGAACACTTTTTTAGTATTCGTGACGATCTCTTCTTCATGAGGTTGACCTGGCTTGGCCACGCGTGTTTCTTGCTTTCCGGATCGCGGACGGTCATCATCGATCCTTTTATCCCGGAGGGCTCTCTTGCCGTGGAGCCCGATATCGTTGCCGTGACGCACGCCCACGCCGACCACCTGGGCATTGCCGCGGAACTCTCGAAGAAGACGGTCGCCGTCAACGAGGTGGCGAAGTACCTGAAAGCAAAGGGCGTTCCCGCCGAAGCAATGAACCTCGGCGGCACCATCACCGTCGACGGCGTCCGGTTCACGATGACGCCCGCGCTCCACTCGTCGTGGCTGGAGGACGAGGGGGCCGGGTTCTACGGCGGTGCGGCCGCCGGATTCGTCATCACGATGGACGGCGTCAGCATCTACCACGCCGGCGACACGGCGCTCTTCTCCGACATGCAGCTCATCCGCGACCTCTACCGGCCGGACGTGGCGCTCCTCCCTGTCGGCGGACGTTTCACGATGGGGCCCGAT
The DNA here is from genome assembly GCF_001602375.1 of Methanoculleus horonobensis. Lineage (NCBI taxonomy): Archaea > Methanobacteriati > Methanobacteriota > Methanomicrobia > Methanomicrobiales > Methanomicrobiaceae > Methanoculleus > Methanoculleus horonobensis. The sequence goes on from NZ_BCNY01000013.1 coordinate 257,286, forward strand.
GAGGCGATGATCGCGGCGCGGTACGTCGGCGCGCCGCTCGTGATCCCGATGCACTACGACACCTTCCCCGCCATCCGGCAGAACCTGGAGGAGTTCAAGCGAATCATCGAGCGGACGACGTCGATCCGGGTCACGCTGCTCTCCCCGGGAGAGAGCATCGAGGTCGGCCCGGAGGGGAGCGGGGAGTGAGAGGGGCCCGCGTATCTCCCACGATACTTTGCGGTTACAGAGAGTGAATACGGGGGGAAAGACACCTTCCAGCGGCATGCATGGCAGATGAGCAGAGGCTAACGGTTCACGCCCATAGTGCTCTCACGCTCCCGTCCTGCAGACAGTCGCGACCCGCACCTAACAGTGCTCACGCTCCTGTCCTGCAGACAGTCGCGACTGCAACGTCGCTTACGTACACGGATTTCCATCGAATATCGCCAATAGGGGGAGGGGCTGACGGGGAGGGGGGAGCATCCCCCCTCCCCTGTCTCTATCCCATAAAGCTCTACTTGTGACCCCACCTCACCCGGCCTCCGGCCTCCTCCTCTGCACCTGCGGTGCTCAAACTCCCGCCGTCCGCTCCGCTCCCGGCAGTCGTTCCCCGCCCCAGAGGGGCGGAGGCAGTGCGTGGCGATATGCGACTGGCCGAAGGTGCGATGTTCCGGAGGAACGGAGCTGGAACACCATTAGGTGCGAGGTGCGACTGACCGTAGGACAGGAATTTGATAAGACCGGAGGTCTTCGAGGCGTGAGCGATAGCGAACGTAAGCACCGTCAGGTGCGAGGAACGGAGCATGAGCACCGTCAAGGTGCGATACCCAATGGAAATCCGTGCACAGGCTTTGCAACAGAGTGAAGAAAAATCGTCCGTACGAAGATGCTTCGCACATCCAAACCCCCACCCTTCGGCGCCTGTTGAACCAGCGCACCAGCCTCCAGGACTCACCGCTCTAGCAAATGTGCTCGCCGGAGCGCAATACTTCTCCTCACCAGACCCCGCCCCCTCGAAGAACTTCGTTCTTCTCGTCCTCCTGCCCCCGCACCTCACACCTTCGGTGCTCGAACTCCGTTCCCATGGAACGTCGTTCCTAACGGTGCTCCAACTCCGTTCCGGAGGAACGTCGCACCTTCGGCCAGTCGCACACCCAACCCTGCACAAGGTATATGTGCTCTCAAGCCTCGATTGACGCGGGCTCACCGCCCCCCGGTGAGAGTATCCAGCATGAGGTGAGGGAAAAATGGAAGAGAAGATGTTTACTCCCGGCGGCATGGATCGCCTGCAGGCCACGAGCGACCGGGAGAATATCCCGTATCCCCGTGGGGACGGGAAGGTCAAACTGGTGAACTCGGAGTGGCTGGACCGCCACTTAAACGATGCCAACCTGACGGTCGTCGACGTCCAGCCGAACATACACGACTATATCCAGGAGCACATCCCCGGTGCCGTCCACCTGACCGAAGGCGTGCTCCGGGTATCCAACCGCGGTTTCCCGGGATCCTACAGTCCGAACGCCTGCATCCAGGAGTCGTTTCGGCGTGCGGGTATCGACGCCGACTCCCCGGTCGTCGTCTACACAGGGAAAGGCGCGTTTTCCGGCGCGGGCGACGGGCTCGGACAGACGATGATGGCCTACTCCCTGGCAAAATACGGCCACAACACCGTGTATATCCTCGACGGCGGAATTGATGCATGGAAGAGCGAAGGAAGGGAACTCTCGCAGGACTACCCCGCGGTCGAGCCGTCCACCTTCATCGCCGAGGTTCGTAACGACTACCCCATCGGATACGAGGAGTTCGTGCGGATCAAGGACAACGACGATGTGGTCGTGCTCGATGCACGCCCGGCAAAGGTCTATGAGGGGAAGGGGCCCTGGCGGAAGGCCGGGCATATCCCCGGTGCCGTCAACCTGCCCTGGAAGAGCCTGATGCACGAGGCGAATCCGGCACGGCTCAGATCCAACGACGAACTCGACATGATCCTGGAAGAGCACGGCGTCGACCGGAGCAAGACGGTCATCTGCTCGTGCGGAACCGGCCGGGAAGCCACGAACGAGTTTGTCCTCTTAAAATGGCTCTACCTCTACCCGAACGTTCGGATCTACGAAGGATCGTTCACCGAGTGGGTCACCTATCCGAATAACCCGGTCGTAGAGGGGCCGGAGCCCCGAGGGGCGAGCGTTGAGGCGGCTCCTGCACGATAACCCTTAAATGCCCGGGCAACCGGCCAAAACCTTTATTTTCTACATTTCCAAAACAGAAACCATTAAATGATAGAATGCACTAGATAGACCTAGAGAGATTTGGATCCACACAAGACACTTCCCCCCTTGACGTCGTCTTTTCGTGTATCCTCTTCTCTCTAAATGCGACGGGCCGAAGGGTGCGACGCTCCTTAGGAGCAGAGCATGAGAAGGCCGAAGGCCTTCGAGTCCGGAGCTCAAGAAAACACGAAGTGTTTTCGAGTTGCGAGGTTCCGCAGGAACCGAGCAGGAGCACCGTTCGGTGCGACTTGCGACGGGTCGGATCATCACAGGCACAAAACCGCATTTCTTCAAAAATCGCGCTCCACCGCAAGGCAGGTCTCCACGACCCATCACCGCGCTCTGCCGGGAAAACCGTCATTGGGACAAGCGGTGCCGGTTCGCCTCTTCTCCACTGTACTTCCGGGAAAACTTAATCTCATCCGCCGCCACTACTCTCTTCGTGGATAGCACTGTCGCCGGGATCGCTCCCGTGGACGACGAAGATCCCGCCGATCACACGACGGGGAACGCCTTGTCGACATTTCTCACCCCTAAAGACTCGTATTGTCACATAGCGGAGCATTGTCTCCATGCGCCTGCCGGCTGCCATGGTGCAGCACCCGCCTTTCTAGGATCGGCTCCCGGGGAGAGCCTCTGGCCGGGCACACGGCATGAAACAGATCGGGCACGGGAACTTGCGCGCATCGGCGGAGCCGCCGACGGCCGGACGGAGAGATGAAGAAGATCGTCGTTCACGTGCGCGAAGACGGGCACGAGAAGATAGAAGAAGTTCTCGAGGGGCTTCACTATACGGTATCGCTCGTCCAGGACGTCTACCAGATCACCATATACACGCCGAACGAGAACCTCGACGAACTGATCGAGAAACTCCAGGATGCACTCGATCTCCGGTACAACGAGAACATGATCGAGGTATCGGCGCCGGAGTTCGTCATCTCGTCGCTCCTGAAACGTGCCGAAAAAAAGGTCGAGGAGAAGGAAGAGAAGACGCCGGTCGAGAAACTGCTCGACACCATCCAGGGTTACGCCGAACTCGATCTCGAAAAACTCGCGCTGACCTCCATCGCCGGACTGGTAGCCCTCTCCGGACTGCTGCTCGACAACCAGACGATCATCATCGGGGCAATGCTCCTCTCCCCGATCATGGGCCCGATCTACGGGTTCTCCGTCTATGCCGGCCTCGGCAAGATCGAGAACGCCCTGCGCTGCCTTGGCGTGCTCGCGGCGCTGCTCCTGGGTGTCTTCATCCTCTCCGCAATCGCCAGCTTCCTGATCAACCTCGTCATACCGCTCACGATCACCGAAGAGGTTGCCACGCGCCTCGTCTTGAATCCAATCTACAGCCTGATGGCGGTCCTCCTCGGCTTCGCGGCGGCGGTGGCATTCAGCAAGGGTACAGCGGAGATCATCGCCGGGGTCGCCATCGCCGCCGCCATCATCCCGCCGACGGTGGTGGCCGGCCTCGTCCTGGTGATCCAGCCGATGAGCCTGATCACGTCCGGGGTGCTGGTTGCCGGACAGATCGTCGGGCTGATTGCAGGCGCACTCGTCGCCGTGGTCATGATGAAGATAGAGCCCCGGACTCCCCAGGACAAGGCCGTCGCACGGCGATACCGGATCGGGTCGATCGTAACCACCGTCATCCTCTTCACCCTGCTTCTCTGGATCACGGCGCTCATGTGGATGTAGCGGCGGCATCTGCCCGCCGATAACCGTACGGGCGGATATTCCCGAGAACGGCTATATCACTATAGTTACCCCCCGAACATATCGGGGGCGAATATAGTCCAGAGAACACATATGTCCTCCCGGCGCCAACGCCCACCAACCCATGGAGATCAGAAAAGTCCAGATCACCGGCGGTTTATCCTACATCGTATCCCTGCCGAAACAGTGGATCAGGGACGCGAAGATCCAGAAGAACGATCCGGTGGGACTGGTCGTGCAGCCCGACGGATCGCTCCTGATCACCCCGAAGATCGGCGGCGAGTCGGCCCAGCGAACCAGGGTCTTCGAGGTCGGGGCCGCGACCGACCGCACCTACCTGCTCCGCCTCCTTATAGGTGCGTACATTGCCGGCTTTGCGATCATCCGTCTTGATTCGAAAGGAAGGATGCCGCCGTTCATCCTGCAGCTCGTCCGGGAGTTCACGCAGATGGCGATCGGGCAGGAGGTGATCGGCGAGACCGACACCTCGATTACGATCAAGGATCTCCTCAACCCCGCGGAGATGCCGTTCGAGAACACCATCAGACGGATGCACCTTCTCGCGCGGGGCATGCAGCAGGACGCAATGGTCGCGATACGGGGGCACGATGCGGCTCTTGCGGACGATGTCGTCGCGCGGGACACGGAAGTCGACCGGCTGCACTGGCTCGTTGCGCGGCAGGACAATCTCATCATGAGCGACGCCACGCTCGCGCGCCGGATGGAGATCCCGGTGGCCCGGGCGGCGTACTGCTTCCAGGTGAGCAGGATCATCGAGCGGATCGCCGACCACGCCACCCGGACCGCGCACAACGCCCTCCTCCTGATCGACCGGGATATCGAGGCGGCGACGCTCGACCGCATGGACGAGGCAAGCGCGCTTGCCCTGCAGATCTTCTCGTGGAGCATGGAGGCGTTTCACACGGGAGAGATCGAGAAGGCGAACACGACGCTTGAGCGGGTGCGCGACCTCGAGGAGATGACCCGCGAGATCGATACCCGGGTGCTCCGGTTCGAGGCGGTGAAGGCGATCCCGACAGGGCAGGTTGCAGACAGTATCCGGCGGATCGGGGAATATTCCGGCGACATCTGTGAGAGCGTCATCAACTATACCGTCGGGCAGACGGCCTGAGGGCTCTTCGGCTCAGGGAGATCCTTTTTTCCGGTAGAGAGCAAACCAATCGGTTGCACACAGTTCTTCGCCGGCGATATCATGGGCACACTCATCCCGCTCGTCGTTCTCGTCATCGTCTTCCTCCTGATCGCGGTCAGAAAGATCGGGAACGTCGACTTCCGCATCTGGCAGGTGATGCTCCTCGGTGCGGCGGCCGTCCTCGCGACGGGATCGATCGCGCCGCTCGACGCGCTCGCGTCGATCAACCTCGACGTGATGCTCTTCCTCTTCTTCATGTTCGTGATCGGGGAGGCGCTCGCGTCGAGCGGCTATCTCCACCATCTCTCCTTTCGCCTCTTCTCACGGGCGGGGTCGGTCCGGCACCTGGTCTTGCTCATCCTCATCGGCGCAGGAGCCCTCTCGGCGCTCCTGATGAACGACACGCTCGCGGTCGTCGGCACCCCGCTGATGCTCTACTTCGCACGGCGGCACGGCATCCCTTCAAAACTCCTGCTGCTCACCCTTGCGTTCGCCGTCACGACAGGAAGCGTCCCAAGCCCCATCGGGAACCCGCAGAACCTCCTCATCGCGCTCTCGGGTGATGTCGCAAACCCGTTCATCACGTTCCCCCTCTACCTCGCCGCCCCGACGGCGATCTCCCTCCTGCTCGCCTATGCCTTCCTCTGCCGGGCGTTCCCGGACGAACTCAACTCCACCGTCCCGCTGGTTCACCGCGAGGAGACGATCTGCGATCCCGCTCTCGCGGCCCTCGCCCGTCTCTCGCTCATCCTGCTCGTCCTCATGATCGCAGTCAGAATAGCGGCGGTGATGCTCGTCCCGGGCCTCGATATCCCGCTGACCTGGATCGCGGCCGTTGCGGCCATCCCCATCCTCGCCGGGAGCGGGCAGCGGTTCGAGATCCTCCGCCGGATCGACTGGCCGACACTGGTCTTCTTCGCCGGCCTCTTCGTCCTCATGGCAAGCGTCTGGGAATCGGGGCTCTTCCAGCCGCTCGTAGAAGGGAGTTCGCTCGATCTCGGCGCCGTCCCGGTCATCGTCGCAACCGGCGTCGTCGTCTCCCAGTTCATCTCGAACGTCCCCTTCGTCGCCCTCTTCCTCCCGGCCCTCTCCCACCTCGGGACGTCCACGGTCGGGCTGATGGCGCTTGCGGCCGGCAGCACCATCGCCGGGAACATGCTGATCCTCGGCGCGGCCAGCAACGTCATCGTCATCCAGGGTGCGGAGAAGGAAGGCGAGACGCTGACGTTTGCCGAGTTTGCGCGGGTCGGCGTCCCGCTCACCCTCGCCCAGGCGGCGGTCTACATACTCTGGCTCTCGCTCATCCCGGCGTGAGGGACTCACCGCCGGAACGACTCGATCGACCCCGGAGCCGCCCCGAGAGCCAGGGAGACCGAACCGAACCGGACCGACGCGACGGCGTCCGGGTCGAAGGGCGGGGCGAAGATCTCGAGCCGTCGTCCTCCGGGATGCAGGTCTTCGACGATGCCGAGGGCGACGACGAAGTTCTCGGGGTCGTTGAGGGAGACCAGCCTTCCGCCGATCCCGCGGGGGTTTCCGAGGTCGGGCACCCTGCCCTGGAGACCGAGCCCCCGGAGCGAGATCTCCTGCGACTCTGCACCGGCAAAATAGACCCTGAAGCGTTCCTCGCGGTAACGCCGCCGGGCAGCGGCAGGCCGGACGACGACCGCAGGGGAGACCGCGATCCGGTGGACCGCAACCCCCGGATTGCGGGTGAAGTTCGCGAGCAGCCGTTCGAGCTCCCGCCCGCGCTGGAGGGCGACGATGCGGGTGGGGCGGAGGAGGTCGATCATCTGGAACTGGAACTCGACCCCTACCCCGCCGGAGACGAGCCCGGGCGAGTCGATGACGGTGACGCGAGCGGAGAGTTCGTCGGCCTTCTCGACGAGACGTTTTGCTCCCGTGATGGTCTGGACGAAGTGGCCGCCCGGGGACGTCGAGCCGACGAACCGGAGGTAGGGTTCCGACGGGTCGGGATAGACGGCCATCCCCTCGGTCGTCGGCGGCCCGATCCGGGACTGCCCGGTGTCGCAGTCGACGTATGCCGTCCTCGCCTGCACCGCCGCCGTATCGACGAGATACCGGCAGAGCGTCGTCTTCCCGCTGTCCGTCGCCCCGACGACGTAGACGCGTTCCCCGGCGTCCGACCCCCGGAGCGCCGAGGCGAGGTCTTTCCACCCTTCCCCGATGCTGATCAAACCGGTACGCCTCCCTGGAGGAACTGTTGCGCTCGAGAGTTATAGTGCTTGGCGCAACGCCTCCCGCACGAAGGCCGCATCCCACCCGGGAGAGGGTTTATCTTAAGGGGGTCCCTACCCGCAGGCCATGGACAGAACGCCAACAACCACCGAACCGGTGCCCGCAGCCCTCGGCAGGACGTTTCCCACCCTCATGGCAGCGTCCCTCTCCGGCAGGGTCGTCACCCTCCCCGACGACGCGGGAGGCGACGTCTCGCTCGTCGTCCTCGTCTTCCTCGAGTCCGCCGGGCCGATGGCGGAGTCCTGGAGCGGCCCCTTTGTCGGAGCGTTCACCGAGAATCCCCGGGTGAAGCCCTATCTCGTTGTGGTCATCGGGGACAGCCTCATCGGGAGTTCCCTCGCCGACAGAATCCGGCAGGGGCTCGCGGGCGGCACCCCGCCTGCAGAGCATGACCGGGTGCTGATCTTCCCGGAGGATATCGAGCGGTGCAGGCGGGCCTACGCAATCGGCGACCCCTCGCTCGCCTACATCTACCTCCTGGACGGGCGCGGGATCATCCGCTGGATGGAGAAAGGAACCGCAACGCCGGAAGGGCTCGCCGGCCTGCTCAATACCGCCGGAACAATGATCGAGCCGCTCTTCACGTAATTCACGGCGGGCGACGGCGGGCCGGCAGGACAGCGGCAACGAAGGCAAGCACGGGGCCAAGCACGAGCCCCGCCCAGGTGACGAGGCCGATAGCCCCGAGCGCCGCCATGGCAAGCCGCTCCCCGGTTCCGATCTGCCTGCGGAAGGCCACCAGGAGCGCCCAGATCCCGAGGAGAACGGGGATGACCGCGAAGGCACGGGTCAGGAGGAGAGCGGCCCCGGCGTCCGTTCCCACGGCCGCGATGGCCATCTGCATCAGGGTCATGGCGCCGCTCCCGATGGAGAGGAGACCGGCGATCGCTCCAGAGAGCGCGAAGGGAGAGAGGGATCGGCGGCGCCGGAGGAGCAGGGCGGCTCCTGCGGCAAGGACGGCGATCATCGGTGCGAAGATGAGGAGGAGAGGCTGCCCCTCGTGGCGGTGGATGGCGACGACGTCGATAGGCACCCGCACCCATTCTCCGGGGGTATAGGACTCGACGTAGCCGAGCGCGAGAGCGTAGTTTCCTCCCTCCCCGGGGGTGTAGACCGCGAGGATATAGTCGCCGGCCGCCGGCGCCGGCGTGTCGATCCGGCCGAGTTCGTAGAGTTTCGACGGCGTGAACGGTTCATACTCCGGCTGTTCCGGAAGACGCCCCGGCACCGCCGTCGCGCCGGCACCCTCCGGGAGAGCCACGTATGGCGGAACGGTGCCCGAGCCCTCGATCCCCGGCCCCGCGAGCACCATGCCCGGCACAAACCCGCCTGCATAAGGGACCTGAAGCGTCGCATATATCCGCTCCCCTTCCTCCATTCGGAACCGGTAGTACCGGGCGGCGGGGCCTTCCGGCAGGGTGCCGTAGATCACCCACGACTTCGTCGGATCTTCGACGACGAACGCCGCATCAGGCGACGACCCGTCCCGGGCGAAGAGCGGAACGTGAGCAAGGGCAGGGGTTGCGATCAGTAGCGCGATAAGAAGAACGGAGAGCGCCGGACGGCATCCCGGGGCCATAGCCGTCCCGTGTCTTCCCGGCTCATAAGGGTTCCGTCAAAAAAAGTTAGAGGTTCTTTAAGGCAACGATATCGGTCACGCCGGTAAGTTTCCAGATGTTCGAACGCTCTTCGGAGGCGATCGCCTCTATCGGCTCCTCCGGCTTGTGGCCGAGCGCTGCGAGGATGTTCTTCGAGAGGTTGTGCTCCTTGATCATATTCACGAACTTCTCTCTGATGAGCTTCTTCTCGATCGCGTCCTCGAGTTGCACCAGGTAGCCCTGCATCGTCACGAAGGTGTAGCAGGAGAGGTCGCCGGAATACCGCTCGACCTCAACGGAGACATACGGGTGCTGCCGGAAGAGGTCGTTCTTCCTGCCGTACTTGGTCGCCAGGAAGTAGAGGAACTTCCCGTCGAAGACATACAGGAACGGGGCGATATACGGGTATTTACCGCCCTGGAATGCGATACGGCTGAGAAAACCCTCCTCGATGAGTTTATCGTACTCCGCTTTATCCATATTCGGTATCTTCACGATCTCCATCAGGTATCCTCTTAACCCGGTAACCCGCGAGAGTACATATAGGTTTCCAAGGGAGAGAAGGCGGCGTCCCCCGGGTTCACCGTGACTGACCGGCAGCAGGCGCAATCACTATGAGATCAGACTCAAGAGCCGAGATCGAGGCTCGTGACCCAAACTGGAGCAGAGCCATCTGCTCCTCTCCATCGCAGGGCTTTCGCGGCTCAGGAGAGGCCGGGAGAGGTTCGCCTGTCGGCCGGTTCCGGCCCGGGTCTTCTGTGACGGCTTCGGTGCTGCCGGGTGCGTAGTCAGGCGATGGCGGATCTCCGGCGGTAACGGAAACGGTTTTGCCGGAGCGGTGTTTTTTCAAAACACGCAATATAATAATATTTATATATATTTGTTGAAAGAAAAATGCTCATGAGCAAGCACCATGAGAACGTCCTCATTTTCCTGGGAATTGCCGTTTGCGCGGGGTTCCTCCTTGCCATACCCGCCGTTGCCGGCTCAGGCCAGGGGCTCACGGCACTTGAGTCGGGAGAGTTGCTACCGTTCTCGCCCGGCAATCTGTCGGCGATAGGGGACGAGCTGGAGCCATCCGACCTTCCGAAACTCCCCGAAGAGGGGAACGCAACAGATGCAGCCACTGTACTCCCGGAGGAGAACGACACAACCGGGACCTTCCCGGTGCTCATGGATGAGAGGGACAACCCCGATCCGTTCACAGAGTTCCGGAACGGGGAGAACGTCTCCTCAGTCTCTGAAGAACCCCGCTTCGAGAGCGAACCGGAGCCGGTGACGCCTGTCAGTACCGGCAGTCCTGCTCCTGTGGTCGGGGCACTTCACGAGGGAACCGGCGGTTATGACGACGAACGGCTGGCCGGACTGGTCGACACCGCCAGCATCCGCCTGATGAGACTCTCGATGGCGCATGCCCACGCCCTCTACCTGCAGGACGCAGATGCCGCCGCCGCCACGGCCGACGAGCTGCACGCATTCTCCGTCAGGTTGCTACGCGAGGTGCAGCCGCTCCAGGTTTCACCGGAACGTCAGCCCTTCAAGGACGAGTTCGTCAGATCGCTTGAGGCCTACTCCGCAGCAAGCAAGACGCTCCTCGCCCCGGTAGATGCCGGCGATGATGCCGTCCCGATGGCGTTCAAGGATCTCGCCACGGCATCGGAGGGGCTTGAGAAGGTTACCCGGCAGGCCGCGGAGATACAGCCGGCAGATGCAGGTATCTCCACGATGAACGCCGCCCCCCTCGCAGCCCGGGCATCCGGGCTCCCGGCCGGCACAGGACCGGTCGTGGTCGCACCGCCCGAGAAGATTCTCCCGCTCATGGACCGCCACACCTACGACGATCCGGGCGCCGAGAACATGGTTTCGCTGCTCGCCGAGTCCACCCGAACCGCAACGGCATACCGGGAGGTTCCCGGCAATGAGTCGACGCCGACCGTCGAAGCGGGCGAAGGGCATAGGTTCCTCCTCGTAGCCGTCAAGTCGACCAACCTCGGGCACAAGGGCGACTCCGACCTCTACACCATCGAGGCGCCCGCAAGGGACGCGTTCGTCCTCGAATACGGGGGAACCACGGTTGCCCCCCTGGATGTTCCGCCCTTCACCACGCTCGGGGAGTCGTTCGACAAAAAGCCGCTTGAGCGGTACGAATCGCTGAAAGGCTACCTCTACTTCGATGTCCCGGATACGTTCGAGGTCTCGGAAGCGACGCTCAGGGCGGATCTCGGGTATGCCGGCACCCCGGCCTGGAGACTCGAAGAGAGATCCAGCGACGCGGAAGCGGTATAACCCGCACCACCTCTCTTTTTACCCCCCTCAGAGGGAGAGCAGTTCCACGTTCCGGGTTCCCGTATCCAGCACGGCAACGGTCGGCCGCCCGGTCAGGTACCCGCAGGCCTCTCCGGGATTGACAACCAGCGTCCCGCAGAGCGTTCTGACCTGCGCCTGGTGGGTATGGCCGTGAACCATGACGTCGAAGGCCTTCCGCACGATGAGCGCCTGCAGGAGTTCCCGGTCATCGCCGTGGAGCAGCCCTATCGTCATGCCGCCTGCGGTGACGGCGGCAAACGTGCCCCGCAGGCTGAGCCGGTCGTGCTCGGCGAACCGTGCCGAGAGGAGACGGTGATCACCGTCGTTGTTCCCGAGGACGCCGATCATGGGCGACTGCAGGTTCGCAAGACGCGGGATGGCAAACGGCGAGACGTAGTCCCCGGCGTGAAGCACCAGATCTACCCGTTCCCCGTTCAGCTGTCGTACGGCTGCGTCCACCATCTCGAGGCAGTCATGTGTGTCGGAGAGGATCCCGATGCGCATGTATGCATCCTTGGGCACCGTCACGATATATATGGCTGCCCATCGCCGCAGGGGCAGGAGAATGTATCCCTCTATTACGACCCTCAAGGATGCGCTTCTATACACATCTCCCCGGAAATCAGGAATATTAATACCTAATCCTGCTATTTAAAGCGCAAAATCTTTATAACGATGCCATCCGATACTGGAATGGGAGCATGCTCCCGGAATTATGCCGGGAGCACAGAACGAATGGATCTGCAGAGGGACAGCATGTGGGCGTACATCAAGTGCTCTGACGGCAGAACAGAGGAGCGGGAGTTTCCTGCAGGGGTATACATCGAGATCGGCGACATCCTCGAGGACGGGTCGGTCGTCATCGACGTCCCGTACCCCGACGAGATCGAAGAGGACATGGATTTTCCGGATCTCTACGACGACTGAAACTGACGGGGAGAACCGTTATCGCCGGAACCAGCCTGCGGCCCGGCGCATCGGCTGGACGTTCGCCCCCTCCATCTCCCCCAGGGCAAATGCGAACCTTGCCCGGATCGTCGGCGGAAGGTCGCTCTCGGGTATCGATATGAATCCATACTCCCCGTAGAAGTCGACGAGGTTTCTGACCGAGTGCATGTACAGGGTGTCGTGCTGGCACGCCTCGACGAGTGCGTCCATCGCCCGCCGGGCATATCCCCGCCCCCGGAACCTGGCGGGGGTGAAGACGCCGTCCACCTCATAGCCGTCCGGGTGCCGGCGGCACCGGGCGACGGAGACCAGCATGCCGTCGACAAAGACCCCGAAGATTCGATCCGTCTTCGGGTTCGCCTTCAGCTCGTGGTAATCGAGCCAGATCTCTTCTGCGAGCCCGAACTCTTCGCTCCTGAGTTCCCGGGTCTCGATCACCAGGCGGATAGAGACCGCCAGCACCAGCACCGGCTGTTTTACACACCCTATAACGGCACTCGTGACGCTCCCGAGCGGTGCGGCTCCTGCAGCGTCACGCCTCCCTATGCGCGGGATGGCAACCAGGGATGTGCCAAGCTCGTCCGCCACGGCGCAGATGGTGTGCGCCGGATCCCCGGCTCGTACCAGCGGCTCGAGTTCCCGCCCGGGGGCAGAAAGATTGTTTTTCAGGGCGGCGATCCGGCCGCCGGCCTCCCGTTCGGCCTCCGAACGCCCGGGTTCGACGACGTGCAGGAGCACCGCCGTTCCGTCCCCGGCAGCGCCCTTGAGGAGCGAACGGACTTCAGGTGCCGGATCCGCGAGATCGGTCGGCACCAGCAGCCGCGAGAAGAGCGCCTGCCTGTCACCTGCCGTCGATTGCGGTACGATCAGGACGTGCACCCGGGCGTCCCGGAGCACGGTGGCCGCAACGTTGCCGGAGAAGAGGTTCCGGAGAAGCCCCTGGTCTCTGACTCCCATTGCTACCAGGTTCGCCCCCGTCGCCAGGGCGGTCCGGAGGATCCTCGCCGGGAGATCAGTCCCGTCATCCTCCGCAACCACCACCTCGACGGGGAAGCCCTGCCGCTGCACCAGTTCCCGCATCCGGCGGAGCGCATCCTCATCGGCAGACGAGAGGGCTGCCGATCTTTGGGCGTGGACGAGGACGACCTCGCGGACGCCCGGAACCTCGCCGACCCGCTCCGCCATGGTGACGGAGGCCGCGGAGAAGTCTGTCGGAATAAGCACCTTTGCAAACATTCTTCTGCCTCAGATTATCCGGTATCCAGCCGGGGGCACGTGTATCTCGAACCTCGCCCCCCTGCCGGGCGTTCCGGTCTCCCGGATTGTCATGTTCGTGATGGCAAGGATCTCCCGGACGAGGAAGAGCCCGAGCCCGCCCTCGATGCCGACACCGTAGTCAAAGATCTGCTCCTTCTCCGCTTCGGGAATTCCCACGCCGTCATCCTCGATAGAGATCACGAGCCCGTCGTCCAGGATCCGGTAGGTGATGACGACCGACGATACAGTCTTCCCGTGCCGGGCGGCGTTCTCCAGCAGGTTCGAAAAGACCCGGTCGAGCATCGGATCGGCGAAGACCTCGAGCCGCTCTACCCAGGAACGAACCGATATTCCGGGAAGCACCAGACGCGACGTCACCTCCCAGATCACCTTCTGAACTGGCTGCCAGCCCGACGGCCGGAGGCCGAGATCCTGGTAGTCCCGGGTGATCTCTGCACGCCGCTGCACCACCCGAGCGTCCTCTTCCAGGCTCCGGAGATACCGGTGGATACCAGGGTCGTCGAACTCCCGCATCCCTCCGGCGATCCGCTCGAGGAGTCCCGATACTGCCGCGGCGAGATCGCTCCGGGTGAGATGGCCCAGCATATTCAGTTTGGCGTTCGTCCGGCGGAGTGCGTCTTCGGCGTTCTTCCGGGCGGTGATATCGACGAGCGTGAGGACGATCCGCTCGCCCGGGAGCCGGCCGGCTGATACGAGCACCTGGACGGCTGTTCCGTCGATTCGGAGAAGCACTGTCTCGTAGTCATAGAGGGTTCCACTGCGGTCGATATCCGCCGCTAGCGTTTCCCAGGCTTCTGGATCTTCGAAGAACCCGGCGACGTGCTTCCCGACCAGATCCTTCGTCGTGAAGCCGAGGAGCGCGGCGCCCACGTAGTTCGTCTCCTCGATCTGCGGCCCGGACTCGCCGGGGGCAATGATGAACGTTCCCGCCTCCGAGTTATCGAAGATCCCCCGGTACCGTTCTTCCTGCTCCCGCAGCCGGAGAGAGAGGAACGACACGACGGTGCCGACGGCGGCGAAGACTACCGCCCGCGAGAGCGCCGAGACGACCGCTCCGGCCTCTCCCCCGGTGAAGGGCAGGGCCAGCGCCAGGTACCCGAGAGCCAGGGCAAGCGAGAAGAGGATTCCGCGGCGGGGGAACCAGTAGGCGGCAAGGACGATCGGCAGGTACAGCAGGTGCGGGAGGACGATGGTGACGCCGGCAAGGAGGCCGGCGGCGTTTGCGATGAAGGCAACGAGAACCGATGCGGCAACCAGGAGGAGCCGGGTATCCCGGATTGCGGATCGGCGGCTGTACGAGGTCAGGCTGACCCCCCCCGGATACAGGTGCGCCACGCAACCGATGCGCCGGATCTCCGGCCGGGTGAGATCGCTCCACGGCATGCTCTCTGCATAGTCCTCTATAAGGCGCATTGACTTCCGGCCATTAAAAGGGGTATGGTCGGCGGGCGCGGGCAGTCAGGTGCCGGGAGACTTCCGTCCCGCGAGAATACGGCCATGCAAAGACATATGCCATCCGTTTCGCCATTACTGATCATAATCGGGGAAGTACCATGAAGATCTCACTCCTCCAGGTGAACACAGTCGTCGGCGACCTCGCCGGCAACGCCGGCCGGATTGCGGCGGGCACACGCGAGGCGGCCCGCCACCGACCGGACCTGATCGTCGCCCCGGAACTCTCCCTGACCGGCTGCCCGCCCCGGGATCTGCTCCTGCAGGCGGGGTTCATAACCCGGAGCCTCGCCGTCCTGGATGACCTGGCCGCCGGGCTCGCGGATGCCCCACCGGTGCTCGTCGGTTTCGCCGAGCCGAACCCCGCCGGAACCGGCCGACCGCTCTTCAACGCCGCCGCCCTCCTCCGGGACGGGGAGGTGCGGGGGACGTTCCGGAAAACCGCAATCTCCGGCAGCTTCGATGAAGGCCGCTACTTCGAGCCGGCGGCCGGGAGCCCCGGGACATTCCACCTCGGCGAGAGAACGGTCGGGGTCGCCATCGGCGAGGAGATCCGGTGCGGCGGAGAGGTGCCGGACGTGATCGTGAACCTCTCTGCGTCGCCGTTCGTCATCGGAAGACAGTGCCTGCGCGAGGAGATGTTCTCCCGGGCCGCGAAGGAGAACCGGGTCGCGATCGTCTCGGCAAACCTCGTCGGCGGGAACGACGACCTGGTCTTCGACGGCCGGAGCGTTGCTTTTTCCGCAGACGGAACCCTCATCGCCCGCGGTGCGGCTTTTGCCGAGGAGATCGTAACCATCGATCTCGCCCGCCCCGCCCCGCAGGCGGTCGCTCCCGACGACCAGGGGCCCGAGTCCGAGATCTGGCGGGCGCTGGTGCTCGGCACCCGCGACTACGTCCATAAGTGCGGATTTAGATCCGTCCATCTCGGTCTCTCCGGCGGGATTGACTCCTCGCTCGTGGCCGCCGTCGCCGCCCGGGCGCTCGGGCAGGAGAACGTCCTCGGGGTGCTCCTCCCCTCTCCCCACACCTCCGCGGAGAGCATCGAGGATGCCCGGGAACTTGCGGCGAACCTTGGTATCCGGGTGCAGTGCATCCCGATTGCTCCTATGATGGAGGCGTTCGACAGCGGCCTCGCGGACGTCTTCGCGGGGCTTGCCCCCGACATCACCGAGGAGAACCTGCAGGCCAGGATCCGGGCGACGGTTCTGATGGCACTCGCGAACAAGTTCGGCTCCATGCTCCTCTCGACCGGGAACAAGTCGGAGGTCGCGGTCGGCTACTGCACCCTCTATGGGGATGCGGCGGGGGGGCTCTCCGTGATCGCGGACGTCCCGAAGGGGATGGTCTACCGGATTGCCCGGTGGCTGAACGCCGAACGCCCCGTCATCCCCGAGAGGGTGCTCAAAAAACCCCCCTCAGCGGAGCTCCGGCCCGGCCAGACCGACCAGGAGATCCTTCCTCCCTACGACCTCCTCGACGCGATCCTTCACCGTCTTATCGACTGTCTCGAGTCGCCCGACGAGATCATCGCCGCCGGGTATCCCGAAGAGACCGTCCGGGAGGTCGCCGGAATGGTCGAGCGGGCTGAGTTCAAGCGCAGGCAGGCCCCGCCCGGGATAAAAGTGACCGACAGGGCGTTTTCCACCGACTGGCACATGCCGATCGCCGCGAAACCCTGGTGGCGGTGATGGCGGCGACCCTCACCGAGGATCTCATTCAGATCTACGACGCCCTCTTCGCGGCGTTCGGCCACCAGCACTGGTGGCCCGCAAAGACGCCGTTCGAGACGATGGTCGGCGCGATCCTCACCCAGAACGTCTCCTGGACGAACGCGGCGCAGGCCATCGCAAACCTCGAAGACGCCGGGATGCTCGACCCCCATCTCCTCGCCGCGGCCGATGCCGCCGATATTGCTCCCCTGATCGTCCCTTCCCGGTACTACAACCAGAAGGCGGAGCGGATCCGGGAGTTTTCCCGAGTCTATGTCAGGGAGTTTCGCGCCGACCCGGCGGCGATGGCGGCCATGGAGACCGGCGAACTCCGCGAGCGGCTGCTCGCCCTCCGCGGTTTCGGGAAGGAGACAACGGACACCATCCTGCTGTATGTCTGCGAAAAGCCGGTCTTCGTCGTCGATGCCTATACCCGGCGGATATTCTCGCGCTACGGCTTCCTCCCCGAAGGGGCGTCCTACGACCTGACGCAACGGCTCTTTGCCGAGAACCTCGAGCCGGACGCGGAACTCTTCAACGACTACCACGCCCAGATCGTGCGCCTGGGGAATACTATCTGCAAAAGATCGCCGCTCTGCGACCGCTGTCCCATCCGGGAGGTTCACGGGACGCTCCGGTGCGCCGTGGGGCGGGGGTGAAGGGTGTTAGGCCTTCTGTGGCGCGAAGGGAAGGGAGACGCGTATCACAGACTCTGCTGAAACCCTTTTTCGCTCTTCCCCTACCCCGACGGGGTTGATGCTGGGCCCGGCAGTCCCTAGGATCAGCCTTTTTCCTCGAACATCCCCATGCAGTGGACCGTGGTTGCCTGCGCACCTTCGCACCTTCGGTGCGAGGTGGGGCTGACGGGGAGTGCGATGGGCGGAACGCCCGGAGCTCGAGCACCCGGAGGGTGCGGAGTGCGAGCGAAGCGAGCTTGAGCACCGATAGGTGCGAAGGGGGCGTGCCCCCTCCCCTGTCTCCACCTTATGTAGCAATATCTGAAAATCCCACCCCGCCCGGCCTTCGGCCTCCTCACCCGCACCTGTGGTGCCTCAACTCCGCTCCTAACGGAGCGTCGTTCCCCGCCCCAAGGGCGGGGGCAGTCATGGCGATAAGCGACGTTCCGAAGCGCGACGGTTCGTAAGAACCGGAGCGTGAGCACCGAAGGTGCGAAGGAACGGAGCTGGAGCACCGTTAGGTGCGATACCCGGTGGAAAGCCGTGCTCTTGGATTGCAATCATCCGGGGTAAACAGGTAGGGATTCAGTAAAGCCATGTCGCACAGATCTCGCGGCTTCACACGAACTTGCAGAGCGTGGATGGTGATACGGTTCACGCAAAATGAGCGGGGGCTCTCCCGGGCCACCAGCGCCGGGAGAAGATCAATGCCCGCTCACTTCTTCCGGTAGATGTTCAGCCCGATCTTGATATCCTCGTGCCCCGGCACCGAGACGTTGCCCTCGGTCGAGGCGATCGTGATCGACTTTCCGCTTTTGGACACCCCGAACTCCTTTGCGAGATCCACCCGTATGGTGAGGACGCTGCCCTCGACCGTCATATCGACGTTCTTCATGCGTATCAGTGTGCGTCTCCGGGGAATATGCACATCGGTGCGGAGAAACAACAAACACTATCCCACCCCCCGCCCAACCGTACCAGCACATCGGGTATCGTGGCGCAATGGATGCGAAATACAGTGTTCTGGAGAAATATTTCGGTTACACGTCGTTCCTCCCCCACCAGGAAGAGATCGTCGACGCCGTCCTCGCCGGGCGCGACGTCCTCGCCGTCATGGCGACCGGAGGCGGCAAATCCCTCTGCTACCAGCTCCCCGCCCTCGTCTTCGGCGGGCTTACGGTCGTCGTCTCGCCGCTCATCGCCCTGATGAAGGATCAGGTCGACGGTCTCCGGGCAAACGGCATCCCGGCGGCGACGATCAACAGCTCGCTCGGGTATGGGGAGCAGAAGATCGTCGAGCGGGTGATCCTCGAAGGCCGCATCCGGATCCTCTACGTCTCGCCGGAACGGGCAGTGCAGCCGTTCTTCCTCTCGCTCATCGCAAAAGCGGACGTCCGGCTCATCGCCATCGATGAGGCGCACTGCATCTCCATGTGGGGCCACAACTTCCGCCCCGAATACCGCCGGCTTCGGGTGCTCAAAGAGCGGTTCCCCACCGTCCCCGTCATCGCCCTGACCGCGACCGCCATCCCCGCCGTCCAGAACGACATCGCGGTCGAGCTCGCTCTCTCGAACCCTGCCCGGTTCGTCGGGAGTTTCAACCGCAAAAACCTCACCTACCGGGTGGTGCCGAAGGCACGCTACTTCCCGAGGCTGGTCGCCTACCTGAATGAACACAAAAACGACGCCGGCATCATCTACTGCTTCTCCCAGAAAGCAACGGTGGAACTCGCGAAGAAACTGCAGGATAAAGGGTTCTCGGCGCTCCCCTACCACGCCGGCCTCCCCGACGCCGTCCGCGCGGAGCACCAGGAGGCCTTCTCCCGCGGCGACGTTGCGATCATCTGCGCCACCGTCGCCTTCGGCATGGGCATCGACAAACCGGACGTCCGGTTCGTCATCCACACCGACCTCCCGAAGGATATCGAGTCCTACTACCAGGAGACCGGCAGAGCAGGGAGGGACGGGGAGCCGGGCGACTGCATCCTCTACTACTCCCGTGGCGACTACGGCACGATCCGCTACATCATCGAGAAGGAGGGCGCCGATGCGACACAGAAGGACGTCGCCTACCGTAAAGTGGGGGCGATGCTCGACTACTGCGAGACTCCCGGATGCCGGAGGAAGTTCCTGCTCGCCTACTTCGGCGAGTCCTACCCGGAGGAGCGGTGCGGCGCATGCGACCGCTGCGAGACGCCGGTGAAGGTATTCGACGGGACGGAGGTGGCGGCGGCGGTCATCGCGTGCATCCGCGAGACAGGGGAACGGTTCGGCGCTTCCTACATCGCCGACGTCCTCGCCGGCTCGAAGAGCGCGAGGGTTCGCGAGAACGGGCACGACCGGCTTTCTGCCTACGGCTCCGGCAGGGGCTACACCCGCGACCAGTGGCTCCTCTTCATCCAGGAGATGGTCGGGAAGGGGTTCGTCGCGTCGACCGGCGGCCGGTACCCCGTCCTCGTTTCAAACGACCGGAGCCGGGCGGTGCTCGCGGGGAAGAACCCGGTGCCGCTCGCAGAGCCGCGTCCGGAGGGCGTCGTCGCGCCGGAAACCGGGGAGAAGGACTACGACGAACCCCTCTTCCTCCGGCTCCGCCGGCTCCGGAAAGTCGTTGCCGACCTCGATCACGTGCCGCCGTTCGTCGTCTTCCACGACCGGAGCCTCAAGGAGATGGCAACGTACTACCCGACCACCGGCGTTGCCCTCCTCGAGATCTACGGCGTCAGCGAGGCGAAACTGAAGCGTTACGGCAGGAAGTTCCTCGACGCCATCGATAAGCACTGCGCCGAACACGGGATCGGGCCGGAGCAGCGGAGAGGGTGACCCCCCCTCCCCAAACACCCCAAATCCATCCTCAACTCGATGTATTAATGAACGAGGAGCGCCAATATGCCAGGTACAAGGCATATGCGGCTCATTTCATGGAACATAGATCTCTTCCGCTCCGGCCTTAAGAGCGTGGAGAAGAAAGTCGAAGCGGTCTGTCGGCACTCGCCTGATATCGTCGCTTTCCAGGAGGTGACGGATCGGGCGCTGCCGCTCTTCCGGGAAGAACTGGAGAAGTTTGGACTGCTCCACTCCATCGACAGCCTTGCGCTGGTGGAGATCGCGCGGGTGGCCTATATGGCCGAACGACTGAACGACCTTCGCGCACGGGGCGCGAACGATCCCTTCCAGTTCGCGTATAACGTCTCCCGGCTCTCGGAACAGTACTATCCTCCCGGCGAAGCAAAGAGCTGCGGATGCCTGATCGCGAGCAGGTACCCCCTCACGCCGTTAAACCCGCTCGACTTCGATATCCCGTGGAAACAGCGGGTGGTCTCTGCCGTCGTCAGCGCACCGGCGGGCGAGTTCGAGGTTCACAACGCCCATGTGCCGACGGCGATCGGCACCCGGAGGAACGAGATCGTCAAGGCCGAGACGCTGGTCGGGATCTACCGGCACCTCGCCGTTCAGTCGGAGCGACCGCGGATCCTCTGCGGCGATCTCCATATCCCGGAGGCGGAGCTCCCCGACGGAACGATCGTTCCCTTCTACCGCGACATCATACCGGACAGAAATTACAACACCACGATCTCCGAGAGTGACGAGTACCTCGGCCGCCCGAGGAAGTGGTGGTACAACGCCGAGATGAACGTCCTCCCCGGTCTCGCGGAGTACGACCTCCCCGACGTCTTCCGGAGGCTGCACGGCTACCAGGCGAGGGAGTACAGCTGGTGCCCCGACCGCGGGCCCGAGGACGTCCCGAAGTGCAAACGCTACGACCACATCTTCGCGTCCGTGCGCCTCAACCCGACGGCGTGCTGGTATCTCCACGACCTCCGGGGGCAGGGGTTGAGCGACCACTCCGCCGTCGTGATGGACTTCGAACCGTGAGCGGGGGCGGCCGTCTACGGCACAGCCCCGGCCCGCATCGCACCTCACCGTAAGCCCTTCCAGCTTCACTGCAACCCCCGTTTTCGATAGGGCCTTTTTTAAACCTGCAGTCGAGAGATTATACCGGTGAAAATCGATGGTTGCACTTACTGAAGAGATGAAGACGGCGTTTCGCACGATGAAGGCCTTCCCGGTCGCCACGGCCTCGAAGGACGGCTGGCCGAACGTGGTGCCGATCGGGTTCGTCGAACTCGCCGACGACGAGACGATCTGGATCGCGGACAACTTCATGAAGAAGACGCTCGCCAACGTCCTGGAGAACCCAAAGATCTCCATCTACGTCTGGGGCCCCGAGACGAAGGGCTGCTTCCAGGTCAAGGGCGACGTCGAGATTCGGTCGAGCGGCCCGGAGTTCGAGAAGATGCAGTTCACCGTCCACTCGAAGATGGCGAAGGCCCCGGCAAAGACCCTCTTCATCGTGAAGATCCGCGAGATCTACGAGTGCTCCCCCGGGCCGAAGGCCGGGGAGAAGATCCTTTAACTTTTTTTTGGAATCCTGCCGGGATCTGCTACGGGCAATATCCACGGCCTTCTCCCAGGTTCTCTTGCGCCGCAGGTGGCAATCCATACACAGCTTTCCGTTGGCTATCGCCACTGGGGGAGGCGGCTCGCGGGGAGTGCGACGGTTCGTAGAACCGGAGCTCGAGCACCGGAGGTGCGAGGTGCGATGTTCCGACAGGAACGGAGCACGAGAAGGCCGAAGGCCTTTGAGGTGCGAGCGAAGCGAGCTTGAGCACCGGAGGTGCGAGGTGCGATGTTCCGACAGGAACGGAGCACGAGAAGGCCGAAGGCCTTTGAGGTGCGAGCGAAGCGAGCTTGAGCACCGGAGGTGCGAGGTGCGATGTTCCGACAGGAACGGAGCACGAGAAGGCCGAAGGCCTTTGAGGTGCGAGCGAAGCGAGCTTGAGCACCGGAGGTGCGAGGTGCGATGTTCCGACAGGAACGGAGCACGAGAAGGCCGAAGGCCTTTGAGGTGCGAGCGAAGCGAGCTTGAGCACCGGAGGTGCGAGGTGCGATGTTCCGACAGGAACGGAGCACGAGAAGGCCGAAGGCCTTTGAGGTGCGAGCGAAGCGAGCTTGAGCACCGGAGGTGCGAGGGGGGGAGCATTCCCCCTCCCCTGTCTCTCCCTCATAAGACTATATCTGTAACCCCCACCGCCCGCGCTTCGCGCTCCTCACTCGCACCTTCGGTGCTCAAACTCCTTCCCCAAAGGGGAAGTCGTTCCGCCCCCGGAGGGGGGCGGGGGCAGTGCATGGCGATAAGCGACGTTCCGGCAGGAACGACTGCCGCAGGACAGGAGTTTGAGAAGCCATCAGGCTTCGAGGAACGGAGCTCGAGCGCCGGAGGTGCGCAGTCCCCACGGTCCACTGCACGGGACTTTTCACGAACCCAAACGGTTCTGTCGATCGCCCACATAGGCTAGGATCACCAACCATCTCCCATACGTTCGCGCACCGCCTCACAGAGGGGACTGCCTTCCCGGTTCTAAACTATTTTCCCACACCGCCGCCAACGCTTCCTCAGGATTTGATGAAAAAATGAAGATTGCCGCAGTTGTGGGAAGCCCGCGGGGAGTGCAGAGCAGAACGAGAAAACTTGTGAACTTCGTGCTCGCCGGGGCTAAAGAAGCCGGTGCCGAGATCGATATTATCGACCGCGCCGATCTGCAGATCGTCGCCTGCACCGGCTGCGAGAGTTGCAACCTGGATGGGACGTGCGTCTTTGGCGACGACTTCCCCGCCGCGTACGACCGGATGCGGGATGCCGACGGGCTGGTCTTCGCCTCGCCGGTCTATGTCGACAACGTCAGCGGGCAGATGAAGGTCTTCATCGACCGGCTGGCGGACGCGATGCGCTACCAGAAGTTCGCCGGCAAGTACGGCTGCAGCGTCGCGACCACCGGGATCTCGGGAGGCGACGCGGTCGTCGGCTACCTGAACCACGCGCTCAACTACCTCGGGGTGACGACGGTCGGGGGGATGAGTGTCGCACTCGATGACGACCCGGAGGCGCTCGACCGGGCTGAACCGGCGGCACGCGATCTCGGGCGGCAACTCGTCCTCGCCGTCAGGGACCGGCCGCGCTATCCCGAGCAGGAGGTCGGGATGGCGGAAAATCGGGCGTACTTCGCCGGGATAGTCCGGGCGAACCGGGACTGGCGGCCGGACGAGTACGAGCGATGGGTACGGGAGGGCTGGATCGGGGAGGAATAATGTAACCGGCGAGGCTTCGCCGTAAAAGAGCAGATCCGTTCTTAACTGAATACGCCGGGAGGGAGATTTGAACTCCCGAGGTGCCAGGCACCAGTGGCTTTCAAGGCCACCGCCTTCCCGGACTAGACTATCCCGGCTCGCCTTAACCTATAGGTCACCGGACAAAAAAAGGTTGTTCATCCCCTGCGCGCGAAGACAACGGCAAGAAGCGCGAGGAGTGCGAGAGCAGCCGGGAGCGGTGCGGCCTGTGCAGGGGTGGGGGTCGCGTCTCCGAAGAGACCGGGCGCGGTCTGGCTCACCCGAACCGAGTCGGCGTTCGAGGCCGAGACCTGCACCGTGCCGCTGTCGGTGTAACTCTTAGGGTAGACCTTGACGTAGACCGGGCCACCCCGTGCGGCTACCTCCACGGATTCGGGATCGAGCATGCCCGTCTCGTCCACTTTATGGAGATTATTGTCCTCATCGATGTACTCGATCACCCAGTTGATACCGGCCGAGGTCACGATCTTCACGGTGCCGCTTCTGGTGTCGACCTCGAAGTAGGCCGGGGCGGCCTGGGTAGCGGGGGAACTCGCGGATATCATCGCCTCAGTCGGCATCGGCCCGGGTGTCCCGGCTACGACGAATACGGCGTCGCCGATGTAGCCTTTGGTATCGGAGAAAGTGACCTCGTACGAACCTCCTTCGGAGACGGGCACCTCAACGGAGAATGCTCCGTTCTTGTCGGTCGCGACAAACTTCGGCCCGTAGACGGTAAAGCCGACTCGTTCGACCCGGACCTGTACTCCTGCGTCACCGAGATCCGCGATCGAACCCCGGAGGTCGAGCGTGCCGTCGAAGTCCTGGTTGCTTGGAGAGTCGATCTTGAGCGTCCCTGACCGGTCGACCAGGTTGACGATCTGCTGTTTCTTCGAACTGCTCCCGAAGGTGGAGAGCGTGGGATCGACGATCTCGATCGAGTACTGCCCCGGTTCGAGGCCGTCCGTCTCGAACGACGTGGAGAACGACCCGTCATCCTGAACGACGATCGTCTTGCGGGCAATCTCGTGCTTCATGTACTGGGCACGGTATAGTATAACCTCCGTGCTGAACCCGGGATTGACCGTCGGTTTGGGAAGTCCCTCCACGGTCGTGGTGCCGGTGATCTCGAGTGTATCGCCGACATTCACCGTCTGCGGGGCACTGAATGAGATATATGCGGCCGATGCCGTACCGACGAGCATCATCGCGGCGATGATCGTCAGCCATGCGATCCTTTTCATATCATAACATCCTCGAATATGAGGTATAATGGTATCCAAATTAACCGAGAAGCCGCTGGCGTCCTGGCGGGGGAAAGACCGCTTCGAAGGGCGGATCCTCGATACGCTGACGGTTATCTTTCGAAGCGGCGGGTGCTCCTGGAACCGGTGCAGGATGTGCGGCTACCGGCACGAGCGGTATCCCGACCTTCCCCGGGACGAACTCGCCGAACGGATGATCCGCCAGGTCCGCTGGGTGAAAGAGAACTTCCGCGACGAGGACTACCAGGTGCTCAAGATCTTCACGTCGGGGAGTTTCTTCGACCCCGGCGAGGTTCCCCCCGACGTCCGGCGCGCAGTCGCGGAGGCGTTCCGGGGCAAGGCCGTGATCGCCGAGACGCGCCCCGAGTATGTCGAGGCCGACGCGGTTCGCGAGTTCCGCGAAGGGATCGATACCGGTGACTGGGACAAACCGCTCCACGTCGCCGTGGGCCTCGAGACCACGAACGATCTCATCCGGGAGAGGAGCATCGACAAGGGGTTCTCGTACGCCGACTTCCTCCGCGCCGCAGAGGTCGCCCACGCCGCCGGTGCGGGCATGAAGGCCTACCTGCTGATGAAGCCGCCGTTCCTGACCGAACGCGAGGCACGCGACGATATGATACGCTCGATCAGGGACGTCGCTCCCGTTGCGGACAGCATCTCCATGAACCTCTGCACCGTCCAGAGCAGAACCGAGGTCGAGCATCTCTGGAAGCAGCACGCATACCGGCCGCCGTACCTCTGGAGCGTCCTTGACGTGCTGATAAGTTCCCCGGTGCATATCCTCTGCGACCCCGTCGGCGGCGGGCAGATGCGGGGGCCGCACAACTGCGGTGCCTGCGACAGCACGATCGTGAAGGGGATCGCCGACTACTCGCTCTCCGGCGACGTCGGGCTCCTGCGTGCCCTTGCGGAGACGGAGTGCAGGTGCAAAGAAGAGTGGGAGTTCGTGCTGAACCAGGAAGAGCCGTACTGTATGCCGCTCACCCGCTAGCACTTCTCCTGTTTTTCAAGCTGCTCGCAGAGCAGCGGGAGGAACGTCCCCGCATCGCTCACGACACCGATCGCCTGCGTCGTGCCCCGGTCCATCAGTTTCGTCACCGATGCGGGGTTGATGTCGACGCAGACGGTCTTGACGTACGAGGGGAGGCAGTTCCCGACGGCGATCGAGTGCAGAAGCGTCCCAACCATCACCACCATCCCGAGATCGTGGATATGCCGGCGCATGACCTCCTGCGCCTCGACGACGTCCGTGATCGTGTCGGGGAGCGGGCCGTCGTCCCGGATGGAGCCGGCGAGCACGAACGGGATGCCCTTCTTCACGCACTCGTACATGATCCCGCCGGTGACGACCCCCTGGTCGACCGCGTTCTTGATGGAGCCCGCCCGCATGATCTCGCTGATGGCGCGGATGTGGTGCTTGTGTCCGCCGGTGACGAGCGTGCCCGTCTTGACGTCCATCCCGAGCGACGTGCCGAAGAGGTTGGACTCGATATCGTGGGTGGCGAGCGCGTTCCCCGCAAAGAGCACGTCGATGTAGCCTTCGCGGATCATCTTCGCGAGGGCGTCGGCCGCTCCGGTATGGACGATGGCGGGGCCGCCGACGAGCGCGATCTTCTCGCCTTTCTTCTTCGATATGAGGATCTCGCGAGCGATCTTTGCGATGATCGCCTCGCTCGGCCGCTCGGACGAGACGGTTCCGTGCATGAACTCGAACGTGCTGACCTTCCTCGGCCGCTCGGGGTAGACCACGCGGACCCCGGTCTCGCTGACGACGACGGCATCCCCCACCTTTATCTTCGATATCGGGGTGCAGAACGCCCGTTTCTCCGTCTCGTCGACGACGATGTGGCAGTCCATCTCGATACGCTCGACGGGCAACCATTCGTCCCGGTATTTTACGAAGGTCGGGTGGTTGGTGGTCGAGTAGAACCCCTTCGGCAGGATCCGGTCGCCCTCTGCCGGTACGAGGGTGACGTCGCCGATCTCGGGGGCGCGTGCGCCGAGCCGGTGCAGCTCGGAGAGGATGGCGTCGAGTTGATGATCGTTGGGCGCCGTCACGCGAAGCCGTGCGTAACTCGTGTCCGTCTTCAGTCTTCCGACGTTGAACGTGAGGATCTCGAATTCTCCCCCCATATCCATGATCCTGTCAAACACCAGGGTCATGACGCCCGAATCGATGATATGGCCCTCTAGTTCGATTTCCCGGCAGGATTCCATATGTAAGAGTTGGTGATTGTCCGATAATACAGTTTCCCCGGAGGATGCCGCCGTGCAACACGGTGCTCCCGCCCTCCGGCCGGCCGCCCTCCCCGCGTGGCGGCACGCCGCCGGGACTTTTGGGATACGCGCCAGAGCGGCGGTTTTCAAGAAGAGAATAAAGCTCCTGATGTCTCCTCAAACCACAGACCGGCCCGCCCCCCGGAGCCTTACTCGCCCCGCTTCCGGCAGAGGTACTCCTGCACCAGCGCCAGTTCCTCGCGGGTGTTGACGTTGAAGGCAAGCCGTCTGTCGTGCAGGAGAAGCTGCAGTTCATCCTGGGCCGCACCGGAACCGCCCGCCGTCAGGATGTTGATCCCGGCGGGACAGGCCGGGACGCCGTCGACCGTTTCCGTGTACCGCGTGCGGCAGCCGTGCTCCTCGCAGAGGTCGCGGGGCACCCACGTCGAGCATGCCGGCACTCCCGCCCGGCGCCAGGCCTCCTCGACACCGGCGACGATATCGGGCGCAAGGCAGGGGAGGTCGGAGACGCAGGTGAAGAACGGCGTTCCTTCCCCCTCCAGGTCTGCCGCAGCGGCGTTGATATCCTCAATGTAGCCGAGCCCTTCCGCCTCGTACAGGCCGACCCCCTGCGCCCGGCACCAGTTCTTGGTGAACGGCGTCCGGTACGAGGCGACCACGACCACCTCGTGGCCTGCGGCCGTGAAGGCGTCGGTGACGTAGGAGAGCATCGGCCGCCCGCAGATGGTGACCAGGGGCTTCTCGCCCATCCGGAGACGGGTGCCCTCTCCCCCGGCCATGATCAGGGCAAGCATGTTTCGAGCGCCTCGATGAGTTGCCGGTTCTCATCATGCGTCCGGACGGCCACGCGGATGTGGCGGGGAAGCCCGAACGACCGGCAGTCCCGCACCAGGATACCGCGGGAGAGGAGCCGCCCAACGAGCACC
Organism: Methanoculleus horonobensis; assembly: GCF_001602375.1. Classification (NCBI taxonomy): domain Archaea; kingdom Methanobacteriati; phylum Methanobacteriota; class Methanomicrobia; order Methanomicrobiales; family Methanomicrobiaceae; genus Methanoculleus; species Methanoculleus horonobensis. The sequence continues at coordinate 285,229 of NZ_BCNY01000013.1, forward strand.
TCCGCCTCCATCGGGACTTCGATAAGGATATAATTCGCGGACGGCGGCGCATAGACGAGACCGAGAGCGTCCAGACGGCTGCAGAGCCAGGCCCGCTCCCGGGCAATCCGCTCCCGCGACGCCTCAAGGAGGTCGTAGTGCCGGAAGGCCTCGATCGCGAAGGACTCGGCGAACGCGTTCACCGTCCAGGGAAGGCGCATGGTCTCCACATTCTCGATGAGCTCGGGCGTGCCGAAGGCGTAGCCGAACCGGATGCCCGGCACGGCGAAGCTCTTTGTGAGGGAGCGCAGCAGAAAGAGGTTCTCGTCCGAGACGTCGACGACGCTCTCGCGCGGGTCGGAGAGTTCGATGAAGGCTTCGTCGAGGAAGAGGCAGGCACCCTGCCCGGCGACTCCATCAAGCACCCGGAGGACTTCCGCCCGGGCCAGAAGTTCCCCGGTGGGGTTGTTCGGGTTGCAGAGGAACCGGACGGTAGCCCCGCTCTCCTCCGCCGTGCACCGGGCACCGGCGAGCCTCACCGCCATCCCGTACTCGGCGAACGTCGGCGACTCGATACGGGCGGTATCGCCGGGTCCGAGCACGGCAGAACAGAACGCGCGGATCAACTCGACGGATCCGTTCCCGACGGCGACCTCTGCGGCATCGCGCCCGAATGTTCTGCCGATTTCCTCTTTGAGCGTCTCATAACGGTCGTCCGGGTAATCTTTCAGCGCCGAAGCGTCCGGAATCCAGGGGAACGCCGGAGGATACGGATTCACGTTGGCACTGAAATCAAGCACCTCGCCCCTCTTCCGGGTGCGGTGCCAGCGCACCCGACCGCCATGTTCCGCCCTTTTAGGGAGATTATCTCTCATATTCGTGGCAACTCTTTGAGGATACGTTGTCGGCTGCTATCCATAAAACCGTTATGTCGGGTAGAATTGCATATCGATAGGTATATATACCATCCGAATATTATTATGGCTTATCTGATGCAGTCAGACGAAAAGGTTACGATTGTCTGACAAATGACCGACAAGGGGCAGTCACATGTCAGATATGAGTGATTGAAATGATGGATCGGATTACAATCAGATTGCCACGGCAACAGGTCGAGATGCTCGAGAGGCTGGTGGAAGCCGGCGAATTCCCCACGGTATCGGAGGCTGTGCGGTATTCGGTCAGGGCGCTTCTTGAAAGGCATGGAAACCGTGTTCTACGTGAGGCCGACCAGATTTCATTCAAAGTTTAGGAGGTATTATTGATGCAGACGATCATCAACGAAGCGTTAAAACACGCAGAACGTGAGAAGTACCTGAAGACGGACATAGCAGAGGGAGAAGAGGACATCATCGGCCAGCCGCGTATTGTCATCGTAGGTTGCGGCGGTGCGGGCAACAACACCGTCAACCGGCTGTACCACATGCAGGTCAACGGTGCGGAAACGATCGCGATCAACACGGACAAGCAGCACCTGGACATGATCCAGGCCGATAAGAGAGTTCTCGTCGGCAAATCACTCACCAAAGGCCTTGGAGCCGGCGGGTTCCCCGATGTCGGCAGACGTGCAGCCGAGATGGCCCGGCCGACCCTGGAGAGCCTCCTCTGTGACGCCGACCTTGTCTTCATCACCGCAGGCATGGGTGGAGGCACCGGTACGGGTACCGCCCCGGTCGTTGCGCAGATCGCAAAGGAGCAGGGCGCCATCGTCGTCGGCATGGTCAGTTACCCCTTCCAGGTCGAGAAGGCCCGGCTTCTCCGTGCGGAAGAGGGGCTTGAACAACTCTCAGCCTCCGCCGACTCGGTGATCGTGCTCGACAACAACCGCCTCATCAAGTACGTGCCGAACCTCCCGCTCGGCCAGGCGTTCTCGGTCATGGACCAGCTCATCGCGGAGACCGTCAAGGGCATCAGCGAGACGATCACGGAGCCTTCGCTCATCAACATCGACTACGCCGATGTACGTGCCATCATGAGCAAGGGAGGCGTCGCCGTGATGCTCGTCGGCGAGAGCAAGCAGCAGAACAAGGCCGAGAGCGTCGTCCACGAGTGCTTGAACCACCCCCTGCTCGACATCGACTACCGCGGAGCCACGGGGAGCCTCATCCACATCACGGGCGGGAACGACCTGACCCTCCAGGACGCCGAGGAGATTGCAAGCTCCCTGACCTATGAACTCGACCCCCACGCGGACGTCATCTGGGGAGCGAGGGTGAACAGCGATTACGAAGGGAGAGTTCGCGTCATGGCGGTCATGACCGGCGTAAAAAGTGCACAGATCCTCGGAAGCCACCGTGCCTACGAACCGGTGTCGCAACGGTCCAGCAGCGCACCCACCGGCAGGCGCATAGCAGGGGACGCCCCGAGCGGGCACCTCATTGACTTCCTCTAAAATTCTCTACCCTCTTTCATACCTTTCTTAAATCGGAATCGTTCCACGGAGGCGTCTTCTACGCCCCTACGAAATACTTAAGAGTACAGATGACGTTTGAAATATAGACGTTCTTGTATAATCCCTCCAGCACGGGGTGTATTGTGCAGGGCACAGACCCACCGGGTCTGCGATTGCCAAAGTACCGGGGTTGAACACATGAGCAGACAGATGAACGACGGCCTCGATTTCCGAGTCCGGGAAACGTCTTTTCTTGTGGTGTGGCCGCTACACGAGCCTCCGGCATCTTGCAGCATACGGGAGCGGCCTTTTGCTGGCGGGGATATGAGACAGGTACCGAATGTCGAGGATTGGTAAAGAATGCTGAACGATCTGATTGAAAAGAGAAAAAAAGTCCTTGCGGAGTCTGAGCAGCACAAAGACCGGCGCAATGAGTTGAACGCGCTTGCCAGCAAAAACGCCCGTGAACGCAACACCTTAAACGCCCAGACCCGCGAGTTCGTCGAGGAGGCGCAGCAGCACAAGGAGCAGCGGGATAAGATCAACGAAGAAGTCCAGGCGCTGAAAGACCAGAGAAACGAGTACAACGACAAGGCAAACGCGCTCTTCGAGGAGATCGAGTCCTTCAAAAGAGAGCATGGCAACCTCCAGAACCGGGGCATCAAAGAGCTGCAGAAGCAGATCGAGCACCTGGAGTTCAAGCAGCAGACCGAGGTCTACAGCACCGATAAAGAGCGCGAACTTATCGAGAAGATCAAGCAGCTCAAGGCGGCGGCGAAGGACCAGGAGGCCGAGCTCGAACAGAACAAGGAGATGCGGACGAAACTCACCGATGCCCGTGAGTTTCGCAGGCTGGCTTCCGAGATCCACAAGGATGTCACCGAGAAGGCCGAGGCCGCACAGCAGCACCACGACCTGATGGTGGAGTCTTACAGGAAGGCCGACAAGTCCCGCGAAGAGGCCGATCAGGCCCACCAGCAGTTCGTCGAGGCCCAGGAGGCTGCGGACGAGGAGCACAAGCAGTTCATCGCCTGCCAGAAGGAACTCCGCGACTACGACAAGGTCATCTCGGGTCTCCGGAAGAAGACCAAGAAGACCAAGGTCACCAAAGAGCAGAAAGCCGTCCGGAAAGAAGCGGAACGTGTCTTCCAGCAGTTCCGTGACGGTGAGAAGATCACCACCGACGACCTGCTCCTGCTTCAGCGTGCAAAACTCATCTAATACTTTTTTATCGCGCTGCAAATCATTTAATAGATCCGAGGCGATGTTCTATTGAATGCCGAAAGAGCGGACGCTTGTCCTCTGTGTCGATCGCGATGACGATCTCGGGTTCAAAGCCGGGATCGATGGCCCCACCGTGGGCAGAGAGGCATGCCTCCATGCGGCGACCTCGCTTGCCCTGGTCGATCCCGAGGACTCCGACGTCAACGCCATCTTCGAGACGATCCGGCTCTACGACGAACTTGCAAAAAAAGGGGAAGAGGTCGCCGTCGCCGTCATCTGCGGCAACCACATGAACCTGCTCGAGGGTGACCGGCGGGTCGCGTCCGGTCTCGATGCAATTCTCTCCGCAACGGATTCTACATCCTGCATCATCGTGACGGACGGTGCCGAGGACGAGTACGTTCTCCCCATCATCCAGTCCCGGGTGCCGGTCAGCAGCGTGCGGAGGGTCGTGGTCAACCAGATGCCGAACCTCGAGGGGACGTACTACATCTTACGCAGGCTTCTCGACGACCCGAAGGTCTCGAAGATCGTGCTCGTCCCGCTCGGCCTTGCCATGCTCCTCTATGCCGTGGGATATCTGCTCGGGTACCCGGAGGGTGCGACCATCGTCGTCGTCGGTGTCATCGGCACCTACCTGCTCTTCAAGGGCGTCGGGATAGACGAGGTCTTCGGTTACCTGATCACCTCGCTAAAGGCGTCGCTCCACGGCGGGAGGTTCACGTTCGTCTCCTACATCGCCGCGATACTCCTCGGTATCGTCGGGGTCATCCTCGGGCTCATAAGCCTCCTCGAATACTACTCCCCGTTCGGGATCATCATCCAGCTCCTGGCGTTCATCTACGGTTCCGTTGCCTGGTTCATCGCCGCCGGCCTCGTGGCATCGGTGGGAAAGATCATCGACGTCTTCTTAAACGAGCGCGAGGCGATCCAGCGGGTGATTGCCCTGCCGTTCTTCGTTCTGGCGATCGGAGGCATCGCCTACGGGGCAAGCATCTACATCCTCTCGATCAGCAGCGAGATCTCCGGGTTCCCCATAACGAGCACGAGCGGTGCGCTGTATATCCTCTTCGCGATAATCGGAGGCCTCTTCTGTGCCTTCTTCGGCGTTTACCTCCAGTCGTTCCTGGGCCGGTGGGTCGATGAACGCGAACCCGTCCCGAACCGGTCGCACTGAAGGCGTAGAGAGGGGCCTTCGGACCCGGGACCGTCTCGTCCCCTCACTTCTCGACGACGTAGCGGATGAACCGCTTCGGCCTGATACCGACCGTATTAAGGAGCATAACCAGGATATAGACGGCACTCAGGCGATACTTCCCCATCAGGAGGTATCGCCGCGGCGATACGACGATGGGGAGGTCGAGCCGGACAAGCCTCCCGTGCCGGCGTGCCGCCCGCGAGAATTCCACGTCCTCCAGATAGGGCAGCGGCTCGTACCCCCCGATCTTAAAGAACGCCTCTCGTCTTACGAATATACCAAAATCCCCGAAGAACGTCTGCGTCTCCGCTGCCAGCAGGTTCCCGAACCGGCTTGTCAGGCGGAGCAGGGGGTCGCGGCTCGCGAACGCGTGCAAAAAGCCCCCGCCGATGACCCCCTCACGCTCCAGTGCCCGGCCGATCGCGTCCGGAGCACTCCGGGGGATCCTGCAGTCGACATGAAGGAAGAGGAGAGCGGTTCCCGTGGCGTGCCGGGCTCCGACGTTCATCTGGACGCCCCTTCCTGCCGGCGAGGAGAGCACGACGATCCTGTGGGCGAACGAACCCGCTCCCGCTTCGAGTGCACTGCACGTACCGTCCGTGCTCCCGCCGTCGACGACGATCAACTCGAACGAACCCTCGAGGTCGTCGATATGCGCCAGAAATTCAGGGATGTTCTCTTCTTCGTTGAGCACCGGCGTGATGATCGAGAGCATGCGTGAAGACCCCCTCCCGCAAAGGGCGCATCTCCGTCACCCACTTATATGATGATGCTTATGGTAGGGCGTGTTCTTCAGGGCTGCTGCCATGGATGCGGGAGGACGAGATCTCGATAGGATCGCCACCCGGGGCTGCCTCCATCCTGCAACGGATGAGGCGGTGCGATACTTCGAAGAGGAGCGGGTCTACTCGCTGCAGATCGAGTCGACCCTCGCCTGCCCGCAGGAATGCCGCTACTGCTACGCTCCGGCCGATGCCGCCCGGGTCAGGGATCTCCCCGCCGGGGATATCGCCACTGCTCTCTCTTCGGCGGCAGAGATGGACGTGAAAGCCATCGACTGGCTGGGGGGCGACCCGCTGGTCCGTAGGGACTGGTACTACCTCGCACAGCATGCCCGCGATCTTGGTTTTGTCAACAATATCTGGTCGAGCGGCATCCCGCTCGCCGACCCGAAGGTCGCGGAGCAGGCTGTCGCCGTGGCCGAAGGGGGTTTCATCTCCGTGCACCTGGACACCCTCGATCCGGGTATCTATGCCCGGCTCCACGATGGGGATGCCGGGGAGAAGATCCGGGCCATCCGCCGCGGCGTCGAGAACCTTGTCGCCTTCGGCAAACCCGCGGGCGAACTGGTCAACTGCATCACGTTCACGCGGCCGCTCGCGGGGGACGACCTTGCGAAGACGATGCGCTACTTCTGCGAGGAGGTCGGGACGGCGATCTGCCTGACGCAGATCTGCACGGTCGGCAGGGCATGCCGCCATCCGGAGTGGGTGCCGGAACCCGGGCAGATCCGGGACGCCTGCCGGGCACGGGATGCCATCTGCTACCCAGGTTCTCCCTGCTCGTTCGAGACGATGGACGTCAACAAGTTCTACTGCGGCAGCATGGTCTGCCTGACGGTGGACGGCGACGTCACGCCCTGTTCGGTCATCAGGAAGGGGTTCGGGAAGATCAGGGATCAGCCGCTCTCCCGGATCGTCGAAGAGCATCGGAGCGAGCTGCTCTTTTCGGGTATGCGGCAGCCGGGGCCGAACGCATCCTCCTGCACCCGGTGCGAGCAGAACACCGTCTGCTGGGGATGCCGGGCAACGGCATACTACGAGACCGGAGACCTCCTGGGCCCCGACCCGAACTGCTGGCGGGCGGCACAGGGAAGGTGAAGGGAATATGCCTGATATCACTATCGACGACGTCACGGCTGCCTACGAAGGAGCGGTCGGCGTCATCTGGGAGATGCTGATGGGGGAGGAGATCCACGTCGGCGGCGAACGGGAGACGGATGTCCTCGCGGAGTTAGCAGGCGTGAGCGCAGGTACCCGGGTACTGGACGTCCTCTCCGGTCTCGGAGGGCCGGCACGCCACCTGGCACACACCTACGGCGCGACGGTGACGGGGCTCGATGCGACCGGGCGGATGGTGAACGAGGCGGTCTTACGCACGGCAAACGTTGGCCTTCACGATCGCGTCACCTTCCGGCTCGGTAACGCTCTCGATATGCCTTTCAAGTCGGGGCTCTTCGACGTCGTCTGGGGGCAGGATTCCTGGTGTTACGTCACCGATAAGGACCGGCTGATACGCGAATGCCGCCGCGTGGCGGTGCCCGGCGGCACGATCGCCTTCACCGACTGGATAGAAGCCGGGACCATGAGTGCGGAAGAACGGCACAGCCTCAACGCTTTCATGCTCTTCCCGTACATGGAGACCCGGGACGGTTACCAGAGACTGCTCCGGCGGCACGGGTTTGCCCTGAAAGAATACGACGATCTCAGCGAGGATTTTGCGTCGCAGATGCACCGTTACCGGGACGCCCTCGCCGGCGGCCTGAAAGGCCGGATCGTCGAATACTTCGGGGCAGAGACGTTTCGGGATATGGAACGCGGCATCGGCCTCTGGGTGGATGCCGCCGACGAGGGGAAGGTAGGAAGGGGCCGGTTCGTGGGCAGAAAGGTATGATGCGGGCGGCTGCCGTCATGGCCCGGATGCCGGTTCCGGGAGAGGTGAAAAGAAGGCTCGTCCCGCCGCTCACGCCCAGCGAGGCAGCCCGGTTGTATGCAGGGTTCCTGCAGGACACCATTGAGCGGCTCGCCGGCCTCGAGGGGGTCCATCCATTCGTGGCCTACACGCCTCCTGCTGCAGACGGCTTCTTCTCCGGGGCTGCCCCCCGCGGGTTCTCCACCCTCCCCCAGGCCGGCGAAGACCTGGGAGAACGCCTTAGAAACGTTACAGCCACGCTCTTCTCACGGGGGGCAACGGCGGTCGTGCTCTGCGACAGCGACAGCCCCACCCTTCCCGGCCGGTACATCGAGGAGGCATTTCTCAGGCTCAATGAGACCGATCTCGTCATCGGACCGTGCGACGACGGAGGCTACTACCTGATAGGGATGCGGAGGCACCTCCCCTGCCTCTTTGACGGCATCCCCTGGAGCACGGCTCATGTGACGCAGCGGACGGTCGAAGCCGCCGAACGCCAGGATCTCTCTGTCTCCCTGCTCAAGCCCTGGTACGACGTCGACACGGCGGCCGACCTGGATCGCCTCTGCCGCGAGATGGCGACGCCACCGAAAGGCTCGCATCGTGCGCGCCATACCCGCCGGGCGCTTGCCGGGATCGGGCTGCTGCCGGAACGCCGCACCCGATAGACCCCCGGGTAGGCACCAGAAGATCGCCATCGCATCCGGCTTACCGACGGTTACGCAAAATAGCCGAGTCCGTCGGGGAACTCGCTGACGTCCTCGTAGTGTTTGACGTCCTGGGGGGTGATGATGGTGAGCGAGGGCACGACCACGCCGAAACCGTGCGCGGGGAACCAGTAGGATCCCTGCCCGTAGTCGTTCGACGCGTCCTTCACGCGCACCTCGATACGTTCGAGGTCGAGATACTGAACGGTGGCGTTGTTGAAGTTCAGTATCTCGAGTGCCTTCTGCCTCAAGTCGGACTTTCCAAGGAGGAGAACGAGGAACCCGATGCCGTCGTCTATCGTATAGTTCATGGTGACGACGGCATCCGCCTTATCCAGCCGGACGGTGACGTCTTTGACGGTGATGTAACTGTACCGCTCCTCGCCCGCCGCCGCCGCGGGAGCAACGAGGAGGGCCACCAGCATCAGCACCATGCCGACCGCCAACCGTTTCATAGTATAGCATATATGGAGCGGCTCTTAAAGCCTTTATGGTCGATCCGCACAAAATCAGCCGTATATGAGGCTGTCAGACATATAGGGCGCGCAGGATGGATTTTACCGGAGCGCCGAAGACTCCGGCTCACCGTGCAGGGCCGCCGCTGGAAACACCTCTCGAACGGAGAGATTCCATCGACACCCGGCCGCTACGCTCTCAGGGCGGGTATCAAAAAAGTGCTTCGGGATCTCACTTCGCATGAGTGAGAACGATCTCGATGCTTGATACGTTCGTTTTGCCGGTATCGGTGTCGATCATCTCGGTCGACGTGAAGATCTCTTTCTTGTCCACGTTTGCAAGGAACCGGTTGAGCGCGATCTCCGCCGTATCGACCGCACGTGAAATTGCCTTCCCCCGGGCCTTAATCGCGACTTCCTCCGCTCCGTTATTGAACTGGGTGACCACCGCAAGAACATAGTTCATGACCGGTTTGTTTCCCACGAATACTGTGTTGTCCTTTATCATTAGCCCACCTCGTCTAAAGGTACTTCCTCGAACATATCAGTTCTGCGTTGAGAACGGATGCGCCTGCGGCCCCACGAATGGTGTTGTGGCCGAGGGCAACGAACCGTAACCCTTCACGGATTCTCCCGACGGAGACCGTCATGCCCCGTCCGCGGTTACGGTCGAGCCGCGGCTGCGGACGGTCGGACTGGTCGAGGATCTCAACGGCCTTCTCCGGCTGTAAGGGTAGATTGCTGAAAGGGGACTTAAAGTTTGCGTAAGCTTTTTTCACCTCGGCAACCGGCTCCTTCACGTCGATCCAGACCGCAATGGTGTGTCCGTCGATGACGGGAACCCGGTGGCAGCTTGCGCTCACGCTGAACGGAGCCGGGGTTACCTCGGAACCGTCGAACGACCCCATGATCTTCAGTGTCTCGCTCTCCATCTTCTCCTCTTCGGAGCCGATATAGGGGACGACATTGTCGTAAATATCCATGGCGGAGACGCCGGCAAACCCGCCTCCCGAGATAGCCTGCATGGTCGCCGCACGCACGTCATGGAACTCGAACGACCGGAGGGGTGCAAGGGCCAGTGTAAGGACGATCGTCGAGCAGTTCGGGTTCGTCACGATGAACCCCTCACGTCCGCGATCCCGCTGGACGTCGATCAGGCCGAGGTGATCCGGGTTGACCTCCGGGATCACCAGCGGAACGTCCGCATCCATACGGTGCGAGCGGGCGTTGCTGCAGACGCCGATGCCTGCATCGGCGATCTCCGTCTCAAGGGACGCCGCCACCTCGGGAGGCAGCGCCGAGAAGACGAGGTCGCAGTCCTTCAGACTCTCGACGGTTGTGGGAGTGACGACGATATCACTGACGTTGTCCGGGTACGGCGCATCGAGGCGCCAGTTGACCACCTTGCCGTACGGTTTTCCCGCACTCCGCTCAGATGCGGTCAGCGTCTGGAGATGAAACCAGGGATGATCCGCCAGCAACTGAACAAAGCGCTGTCCCACCGCTCCTGTGGCACCAAGCACTCCTACATTTATCATAGACAAAAATATCTGTAGTGTAGGTGGTATTAAAAGAGTTGGTTTCTTTATTCCATGGAGATTGCTTCCGACGGGCACTCGTCGACGCAGGTTTCGCAATCAACACAGAGATCGACGTCTACTTTTGCCTTGCCGTCTTCCATGGTGATGGCTGAAGCCGGGCAGACGTCCACACAGGTTTCACAGCCGGTACACTTCTCAATATCAACAACTGCTGCCAATTTGGTTCCTCCGAACGTACATAGGTTACGACTACACCAAAAATAAAGTTCGCGTTCCGCATCACAGCCCGAGGACATCCTGCATCCCGTAGATGCGCGGCTCCCTGCCGACGACCCAGCGTGCGGCCCGGACGGCGCCCTGGGCGAAGACCGCCCGGTCGTATGCCCGGTGGGAGACCTCGATGCACTCGAAGTTCCCGGCAAAGAGGACGGAGTGATCCCCGACGATATCGCCGCCGCGGACGACATGAACGCCGATCTCTCCTTTCCGCTCGGTCTCGCCGACGCGGCCGTAGACCTTCTCGCGGCCACCGAGTTCCTGGTCGAGGATCTCGAGGATGGTCTTTGCCGTTCCGCTCGGGGCGTCCTTCTTGTAGCGGTGATGGGCTTCGGTGACCTCGATGTCGTAGTCGCCGAGCTCGCGTGCCGCTTCCCGCACGAGTTTCCAGAAGATGTTGACGCCGACGGAGAAGTTGCTCGATATCACCGCCGGGACGGTTCCTTCGACGGCACTCGCGATCGTCGCCCGCTGCTCGGGGGAGAACCCCGTCGTCCCGACGATGAGCGCCACGCCGTTCCGGGAGGCTGCTTTGATGTTCTCGACCGCAGCGGCCGCGACGGTGAAGTCGATCAGGACGTCGGGCTTCTTCTCCTTCAGGAACGCATCGATCTTCGCCGCCGGGACGACCTCGGTCTTAAAAAGCATCCCTTCCCGCACGTCGATGCCTCCCACGAGTTCCATATCGGGGGCTTCGTCGACGATCCGGCCGATGTTGGTGCCCATACGCCCCAGGGCACCGGACACGACTACCTTAACCATGGTTTACCAGCACCTTTCTCAGTTGTTCCGTCTTTGCTTCGTCGAGTTCGTCGAGCGGCAGCCTGACCGGTCCCGCGGCCATCCCGAGGAGTTCCACCGCCTTCTTCACGGGGATGGGGTTCGTGTCGATGAACATCGCCCGCATGAGCGCTGCAAGTTCGTAGTGCAGAACCCGTGCGCGGGCAAGGTCGCCGGCCCGGAAGGCCTCGTACATCCCGACCATCCGGCCGGGGTCGACGTTTGCCGCCACCGATATCACGCCCGCACCCCCGATGGCGAGGACGGGAAGAGTCATTGCGTCGTCCCCGGAGATCACGCTGAACTCCTCGTCCCGCGTCTCCTCAATGATCCGTGAGATCTGGGTGATGTCGCCGCTTGCCTCCTTGATCCCGACGATGTTCGGGTGCCTCGCGAGCTCGGCCACCAGGTCGGGCTGGAGGTTCTGCCCCGTCCGGCCGGGGACGTTGTAGAGGACGATCGGGATATCGAGGTCGGCAAGTTTCGTGAAGTGCTTGATGAGCCCGGAGCGGTTTGGCTTGTTGTAGTACGGGCTGATGACGAGCGCGCCGTCCGCACCCGCGTCCTTCGCCGATCGGGTCAGGCGGACGGCCTCTTCCGTGTTGTTCGATCCCGTCCCGGCAAGCACCGGCACCCGTCCGTTGACGACCTCGACGGCCTTGCCGATCACCTGCTCGTGCTCTTCGAACGTGAGCGTCGCGGACTCGCCGGTCGACCCGCAGGGCACGATGCCGTGAACCCCGCGCTGCAGGAGTGATTCTATGTTGGACTGTAATCCTTCAATATCGGGACTCGTTCGCGAGTCCCGGTAAAAAGGGGTAATGATTGCCGGAAGGATTCCCTCAAACATACAGTTTGGTTTAACGTCTCTTTGTATTTATCTTTCTTGAGATGTACCCGGCTACCCGGTTCCGGACGGTTTTGCTGTCGATCACGGCAACCTCGGCGACCGCGTGCTTATTCTCTTCAAAGTCTCCACTGAATCTGTCGCGGTGCTTGACGATCAGTTCTTCGCCGAGGTTCTTGATATATGACGGTTTTATTCCCATGTGGACCTACCCTTACAATTGTGCATAGATTATGCGATTCGACAGTTTAAGAATATTTTGTGCGACCGCGACCGGATCTTCCCCGAGAACCCGGATCATCGGCTCTTTCCCCACGGCCCCCCGATCGTAGATGACGTCGGGAACGCTCTCCCTGCAGCAGGAGGCGACGCCCCAGTCCATTGTCTGTACGCCCGGCGGTTCTTTCTCCCGGTCGAACGAGCAGACTTCGAAGAGGAGGTTATCGAGCTCAGGGAGGATTGCTTCCGAGAAGCGGATGTTTGCGGCGCTCCGGATGCGCGGGTCGAAACGCATGGCCGTGATGACGATCCGGGCCACGTGGTCGCTTGCCCCGAACGCGATCTCCCCGACGGGGTGCACCGCCTCGCCGAGCCTGACGATCCGGCCGAGGACTCCCGCCACGTCCTCTTTGCTCCGCGCATCGGGCAGGGCGTAGACGATGTTCATCCCGACCTCCGGGATGAGCCGGGCGTCCATCCGCTCGACGAGCAGCGCTACGGCCTCTTCCACGCGATCGATAACCTTGCCGCGCTCTTGCATCATGCCTTCTATCCTCGGTCAGGGAGCCATATATGGGTTGCGCTCAGCCGAGATCGAGATCGCCGCGGCCTTCCGTGAGCCCCTCGATCGCGATGCGGTAGAACGTCTCGAGATCCATGAGCGGTTCGATCATCCGGATCCTCTTGCGCTCGCAGCCGGCGGCAAACGACTTCTCCTTGAACTTCTTCTTCACCGTCCGGGGGGTGACCTCGTCGATCGCACCGCCCTTCACCAGGGCGCAGGCGATGATCAGGCCTGACGCGCTGTCCGCCGCCTGGAGCACAACCTCGACCGGCCGGACGTAATCCCCAAAGAGCATGTGGTTGTGGCGCCTGACGATATCCGCGATCTCTTCGGATACACCGTTCTCGATCAGAATCCGGTAACCCTCGACACCGTGCCGCTCCTTATCTCCGCCGACGATGTCGTAGTCGATGTCGTGCAGAAGGCCGATCACCTCCCACGTCGCGGCATCCTCGCCGAGATGCTCCGCGGCCTTCCTCATGACGGCGGCCGTGGCATGGCTGTGCATCGGGCCGAACGCGACCGGCCGAAGGGGGGAACGTGAGCACCGTTAGGTGCGAAGGGCCGTAGCAGCAGCACCGCAGGTGCGACTTGAATGATGTGGGACGGCGATGTCACGTAACGCCGGAGCAGGGCCAGTGCCTCGTCTCTCTCCATGCGTGCGGGATTGTCGGTCGGCCCGGATAAGCGTGTGGGTCGCCCCCGCCCTATGGATAGAGATATACCTGCACATCCCCCACCTGTTTACATGAATCTACGGGTTCTTGAGGTGCTGGCCGCATTCGGGTGTCTTGCACTGTTTGTCGTGCTGCTGGTGACGCTGCCCAATCTTATGGTCGGGATGGAGGGGCTCGCATACGTCGTCGCACTGGTCGCCTTCATTGCCGTGCTCAGTATCGCCGGCTACCTGATCGATAAAAAGGTCGCTTAACTCCGCTTTTTCTTTATATTTTTCTTGAGCCGGTAGTAACTCAGCGGATGGTTGACCCGGTCGCAGTCCTTGTCCCGGTTGGCACAGATCCCGAACGTGCGCATGGTGGCGCACGACGGCGGGGTATACTCGGTGCCGCCCCGGCCGGAGATGTGCTCCACCTGATACATCGTCATATCCGGGTCGAAGTCGGGAGCCCGCGCGAACACGTCCGCTATCTGCGCGACGTTCATCCCGATGGTATGGAGGAACGACGTGATGGCGAACCGGCCCATGTGCGTCAGGTTCGTCCCCGCGGTGATCGCCTGGATGAGCGCATTGATGCAGGGGGGGAACGCCTCCTCCCTGACCTCGCCGAACTGCTCGAGGGCCTGCTGCTGTTGCAGCGCGGCAATCTCGCCCGTCACCGGACTGAGGCGCTCGCAGATCCCCGTCGGAACCCGGAGCGGCAGCTGGTCGACGATGATTGCCCGGATCCGTTCCCGGACGAGTTCGTCGATCTCGCCCGCCTCAAGGTTCACGCCTCCCTGCCGGACGTTCCTGTTGACGAGCCGCCAGCGCTTGTCGCGCAGGTGCGGAACCAGTTCGACGTACCGGGTGACCGGCATCACGGCCGCCCCGGTATCGATGCCGACGCTCCAGGCAACGAACCGCCGTATCTCCGGCTCTTCGGTCGCGAGGAAGAAGGATGCGCGTTCGGCCTCGTAGCGGGCAAGGCGATCGATGAGCGACCGGTCGCCGACGCAGGAGACGAGCATCCGGGCAAGGGCGTAACTCGCGATCTCGAGCTCGGGCTTGAGGTTCCGGGTATCTTCGTCCCCGAACTCCTTTTTGAACGTGAGCGCGGCAACGACCCGTTCCTTTGCCCGCTCGAGCGCCCCTGCGCCGGGGCTGCTTGTGAGAAATTCCTCGAGCGACTCCACGTGCCGGCGGGCCAGCTCCTGCGATTCTTTCAAAAAGGGATATT